>DATKAF010000029.1:0-11667 GCA_035498395.1 Anaerolineales bacterium | reverse complement strand
CATCAGTCTCAGACAGAATGCCGTATACCCCATCAGTAATGCTCAGGTTTTCGTGCATTAGGTTCTGACTGACGGCCTTTAGCGCAGAGACATCTTTCGCCATCTTCAACGCATAGACCGCGTGACCGTGCCTAAATTTGTGGGGGGAGTGATACGTCAGGCCACCGCTACGCAGACTCTCATCGGCATGGCGCGCAGAAACCGCACAGGTTAGAATCATTGCGGTACGGGAATCGCGTAAACTTATGCTCCGTAACATGGTTGGCATCACGATATTCTGTCTCGTTGTATATCTGCTTGGCACCTGGCTGGTCACGCGGCTCAGCGCGCGCTTGCGCTCCATCGGATTCATCAAGGTCATCCACCTGGCGATCTTTGTACTCATAAGCGGTCTGCTGGTCGGGTTCCTGTATGAAGTGGTAACAGGCAGGATGAACTATCTGACGTGGAGCACCATCGGCATCCTGCTGGGAGAGGGGGTTGTGCTAGTCACCAACCGCTGGCGCTGCCCGCTGACAGCCGTCGCCGAAGGCCTCGGATCCGAGCACGGACAGGTAACCGACATTCTCCTGCCGAAGAGCATCGCCGATCATGTGTGGACGATCTACACCTGGCTGTTCGCGGGCGGACTCCTGGTCCTCGTCATCCGCCTACTCTGGTGAGACCGTAGCCCATCAGCAACCGAGCCTCGCAGATGCCGAGCATACTGCTCGGTATGACTGCGCTTGGTCGCAGGTTCCCCTAATGGGCGCTGCGTGGCGAATCCCGGCCGGTGGGCCCACCAATTCGGTTCGAATTCATAGCCACACTGGACTTTCGCCTGAGAATCCCTGCTTAGCCCGTTCCTGTGGACCGACAGGACATTTTAGCGAGAGAAGGTCGATTATGGGTACAGACATGCATCGGAACGGCGACTATGGCCTAGACGCCCCGCTGGTGGTTCGCAACTTGTCGATCGCTGGTGTTGCTTGCATTGCTGCGGGGTTCATGCTGAATTTCATCTTCGTCTCCATTCAACCGATCGTAGCCGCTGCACTTTTCATTTGGGGAGCCGCGGCCGGCGCAAGCATGCTGGTGACGGCGCTGCTCATGCTCTGGAGCAGCAAAATTGGAAAACTCCGATTGCGCGACCATTTGATCGATTCGCTGCGCCTGCACGGAACCGAAACCGTTGCAGATATAGGCTGCGGCCGTGGTTTGCTGCTGACTGCCGCCGCTCGACGCCTGACAACCGGGAAGGCGATTGGGATAGACCTGTGGCAGGCCGCGGACCAGTCGGGGAATCAAGCTGCAGCGACACTCGCAAATGCGGAAACCGAAGGCGTAGCGGATCGCGTGGAAGTCAGGACCGGCGATATGCGCGACCTGCCGTTTGGAGACCAGACCGTGGATGTGGTAGTCTCCAGTCTGGCAATCCATAATATCCCCGAAAGGGCCGGACGGGTGAAGGCGGTCCAGGAAATAGCACGCGTCTTGAAACCAAATGGCAAGTTGGCTCTGCTGGACTTTCAGCGGACGGATGAATACATCCAAACTCTAGCAGAGTTGGGGTGGCAGGACGTGCGCACGTCCGGTCTGAACTTCGGGATGTTTCCACCCGTGAGGATCGTGACCGGAATGAAGCCGAAATCGTAGCTTACCAGTAACTGAGCCTCGCAGATGCCGAGCGTACTACTCGGTATGCGTGCGCTTGGTCATAAGCTGCCCCCCCCCGCTACGGCCAGACAAACGCAGGAGGGGCAGCCTGACTGAGTTCGAGCTAGTTCACATCTGTTGGCGGTCTTTCCACGCTCATGGGTGGGTATTTCGCTCTGCCTCACGCTTTAGGTCGGTAGCCCAGCCTTCGAATACTGGACCAAAATCGGGCAGAGATCTCTTGAAGAGCGGCAACAGCAAGCCCGAGAAGCGTTCCTCCATTGTGAAATCGGTCGAGCCATCCTGACGCGGCCTCAACTCGAACGTACGTACGCCTCGAAACAGAGGGCCGAAACCGTCGGCCCACGTCATCTGCCGGTTCGGCACGACTCCGGAAACCTTCGGGGTGAAGGCGCGGTCTGTGCCGGGAACATGCATG
The DNA here is from genome assembly GCA_035498395.1 of Anaerolineales bacterium. Taxonomy (GTDB): domain Bacteria; phylum Chloroflexota; class Anaerolineae; order Anaerolineales; family Villigracilaceae; genus Fen-1038. The sequence goes on along the minus strand of DATKAF010000029.1, from coordinate 9,593 downwards.
CTGAGGCGCTCACCCTCCCGGATCTCTCCCTGAATGCTTGTGACATTGGAGTTCCAGGTTGGGAAGTCTTTTGCATCCGTCAAGAGCCCCCATACCGTCTCTGCCTTCGCACTGATGTTGTTCTCGACGCGACACCCGAGAGAGAATGCGCCGCGCTCTTCTTCAATTTTCGGTTTGTTCATTTGAGTTTCTCCTGTTGTGTCTTTTTGCGGTAAAGCTTCTTCAGCTCCTTTTCCTGCTCCGAGTCAGGCGGCAGGGAATGTGCCAGAATAGCAAGGGTCAGCACAGTGCTCAAGATGACCATGACCAGCAGGATCACGCCTAACCACCAGGCCAAATGCCACAACACGGCGACTAACCCGCTAAGGGTCAGCGTCGTGCTGAATATGATGATCCCAGCGGAATACAGGAGTGTAACGTTCGAGCTTCGCTTGAAAAGGCTGGCGCTATCCTGATCGGCAGGGAGATACGCTTCGATCTCGGGGAACTTGGCGTCCTGGAAAGCCTCTCTTGCAAGCTCATCGATCCGGATTCCCTTCATGTCCTTGATCAGCCGCAGCAAGAGCAGCCCTGCTACGTTCAAGGGCAATGCACTTGCCATCGCTCCAGCGGCGATCAAAATGGGTGTATCGATTCCCCCGACAGGAATCACTGCTCCGATGACAACCAGGTTCAACGCAATCAAGCCTCCCAGGACCCAGCCTCCGACGTCGAATAAGGTGGGGCTGATTTTCTCAAGTAGGTTGAGGAGGCCTTCTATGCTTTGCCGAGACTGATTTTCGAAATCGATAGGCTCGATTTGTGGGCGGGAGCCGGGTAGAGAAGAATGATCTTTCGAAGCCACGTCGCTCCTTGTCTTTCAATATGCTAGACGTAGCGTGGTTCTTATCCATGATGCTATCTCGGGCCTGTGAATGCGGTATTAGCTCCTACTAAGCTCTGCTTAAGAAAGCTCACAGCTGTCCTTCCGCGTACGAGAAATCGTAGCTTACCAGTAACCAAGCCTCGCAGATGCCGAGCGTACTACTCGGTATGAGTATGCTTGGTTGCAGGTTCCCCTAAAGGGCCCTGCGCGGCGAATCCTCGCAGGTGAGATCACTCCCGCTTCGCCTCATTCATAACCAAGCTTGCCGGAATCGTCCTTGACAGATTTACGCCGCTCCCGCTATAGTCCCTCCATGACCTGAGCGCGGAACAGAGCACGACCATCTTACCGCCTCTGGCCACAGAAGGAAGGGGAACTATGAACGGCGACCCATCGCCTGCTCCAAAGAAGCCGAACAAGACGCTGCTGATCATCCTCTCATCGGTAGTCGGCTTTATCCTCTTGTGCATCGTACTCAACATCCTCGGGAGCCATTCCGACTCGTTCATGCCGGGGCCGACCGAGGGGCCGACGTTGGATCCGCAGGCCGCTGCTGCCTACGCTGCCACAGCATACACGAACATGTACGGCTATAACCTCGACACTACCAGCGGGCAGGCGCACGCCCTGGATTGCACCAAGTACAGTGGCATGAAACTCGTGCTCCCCAGCGGCGACAACGCTTTCATCCCTTGCCCTGCCGATAGCGCCGTACTCAGCTCTGTCAGCCTAGACAAACTGCCTTCTTCGCTTGCTGAAGGCATCACCTTTGTGTCAGGTATGGACGTTCAGGTCTCGCCCTCTCTCAGCGGGATGGTCTCCGTCAAATTCACCATTCCCCTCGCGTATTTCAACAAGCAGGACAAGTTGACGATCCTGCACTGGAACGGGACCGACTGGGAAGACCTGGGCCTCGGGCAAACGATCAACGCCCAGGCCCCCACCGCGGGCGTGTTCGTGCTTGCCAGCAGGTAGGACGTAGGAACCACTCTCACCGGATTGCGTAGTAGATTCCAGCCAGGCCGCACATGGCCTGCCGGGAGGGCGCGTTATGCAAGAGCCCGACGGAAACCGTCGCAGTGCCAGGTGGCTGCGGTACGTGATCATCGTGCTTCTCGCCGAGAAGACCATCCAGCATGTCACAGTTACTGCCGCGCTGTGCCTCAACTGGCGCGGCATCGCCTCGACGGTTGCCATTACGCCCGCGATCCTCATCGTGTTGGGCAGCACAGCAGCCGTCTTGTATGCGGTTGCATTGTGGGCCATGTTCAAGAGGCGCGCTTGGGTCGTCCCTCTGGTGATGGCGCTGGCAATGTTCGATATCGTGGGCGAATTTGCCGCTCAGGGGACCGCCTCCATCACCCTCAACGTATCCCTCATCGTTGCTGCCACCCTGCTGGTGACTGTGCTGATCTATCGCCGCCAGGCCTCCGGCTGATTCCTCCCTTGCAGCAGTGACGAATGACAGATGACCCGGCGCCTCTAAACCTGTACAATCTGAACTAACGGGTATCGCTCTCTCATCGCCGCTTGCCCCGATGATGCCTCAGTACTTCCGTATCATGCAGCTCACTTGAGCAAGTGCCGGGCGCGCCCGTAATAGAGCACGTGAACAATGACCGCTAAACAACGGATCGTATCTATACTAGCCCTCGTCACGGTTTTGGCCCTGTCCGGTTGTGGGCCGGCTGGAGCGCCGCGTCCAACCGCTGAGCCTGTATCGTCTCGTGCACCGGCGTCCGCAGCCGCTCCATCCTCGGCCAACTACAATGACCCCGCTCAACCGGTCGATGCACGCGTGGAGGATCTTCTCTCCCGCATGAGCCTCGACGAGAAGATCGGGCAGATGACGCAGGCTGAGAACAACAGCATTACTCCCGAAGATGTGACCCGCTATTACATCGGCTCCGTCCTGACGGGCGGCGACGGCATCTCGCGCGACAATGCGCTCGCCGACTGGACGGACCTCGTAAAGCGCTACCAGGATAGCGCCCTCGAAACCCCGCTGGCGATCCCGTTGATCTATGGCGTGGATTCGGTTCATGGCTTTGCCCATGTGAACGGCGCGACGGTCTTCCCGCACAACATCGGCCTGGGCGCCACTCGTGACCCCAACTTAGTCCGAAAGATCGGCGCGGCCACCGCGCAGGAGATGCTGGCCGCCGGCATCCCGTGGAACTTCGCGCCGGTGGTTGCTGTGCCGCAGGATATCCGCTGGGGCCGCACGTATGAGGGCTTCAGTGAAGACACGCAGTTGGTCAAGGAGCTTTCTACCGCATATATCGAGGGCTTTCAGGCACTGCCGGGTGGGTCCGCGCAGCCGTCTACGCAAACCCTGTATGCCGGCGCCACCGCCAAGCATTACCTCGGGGATGGAGGCACCACGTTTGGCACATCCACCCAGGTCATCACGAAACCCTACCTGCTCGACCAGGGCGACATGCGCTACGACGAAGCCGCCGTCAGTGTCCTGTTCCTGCCTCCCTATGAGTCTGCGGTCAAGTCCGGCGTCATGAGCGTGATGATCTCCTTTAGCAGTTGGAACGGCACGAAGATGCACGCCAACCAGCACATGATCACCGATGTGCTCAAGGGCGAGCTCGGTTTCAAGGGCTTTGTCGTTTCGGATTGGGGCGGCATCGATCAGATCAGTAGTAATTACGAAGAGGCCGTCATAACCGCCGTCAACGCCGGCGTGGATATGAACATGGTCCCCTATGATTACCAGCGCTTCATCGGCGTGATGAAAGAGGCTGTCGGCCACGGCGCCATCTCCCAGGAGCGTGTCGATGACGCCGTGCGTCGCATCTTGCGCGCCAAGTTCGAGCTTGGTCTATTCGAGCATCCGTATGGCGACCCTGCCTTGGCCTCCACGGTCGGCTCGCCGGAACACCGTTCGCTGGCCCGCCAGGCAGTACGCGAATCGGCGGTACTGCTGAAGAACGATAACAGCGCCTTGCCGATTCCCAAAGATACACCCACGGTCCTCGTCGCAGGCGGCAGCGCCGATAGTGTCGGCGTGCAGGCCGGCGGCTGGTCACAGACCTGGCAGGGCAGTGCATCGGCGAGCTTCAAGGATGGCACCAGCATTCTTCAGGCGATCAAATCAGCCGTCTCTTCCTCGACAACAGTTGTGTACGATAGCTCCGGCGCGTTCAATGGCACCGCCGATATCGGCATTGTGGTCATCGGGGAGCAGCCGTATGCCGAAGGCGTTGGCGACACAGCCGATCTAGGCATCTCTGCGGAAGATATCAGCGCCATCACGAATACGCGTGCACATGCAAATAAGCTGATCGTCGTCCTTCTCTCCGGCCGCCCCATGGTGATCACGGACCAGTTCCGCGACGCGGACGCGTGGGTGGCTGCCTGGCTGCCCGGATCAGAGGGCGAAGGCGTCACCGATATCCTTTTCGGAGATTTTCCGTTCGTCGGCAAGTTGCCTTACACATGGCCGCGCTCAAACGCCCAGTTGCCCGCCAATGAGCTCACGCTTGCGGGCAAAACCGGCTGCGACGCGCCGCTGTTCCCGTTCGGGTATGGTCTCGGCGCGGCGGGTGGGCAGCCGGTCCAATGGATGGACTGCCCATAGTCCGTCCCGCCGGCTAACACGCGCCCGCTCCGGGCGGGTAGAATCTACCCTGGCTCCGCATATGACCACCGCTGGCGATTGCAGGCAAAGACGATCATGAGGCAGGCATGCCTTCTCGTGGGGCTCGCGCTGTTTCTCGCAGGCTGCGCTGTGCCGTTTGCGCCGAGAGCCGCGCCCACGGATACCGCGACCTCGCGGCCATCGAAGGTGCCGAAGCGCACCCGCCCACCCGCCCGGCGTCCATCAGCCACACCCGGGCCGCTCCAAGCGCCAACCGCTTCGCTCACGCCGACCAAAGCGATCCTGACATTTCCCTCCTCGACGCCGACGCCCTCGCTGGCCTTCACTCTCCTGACGCCCTTGCCGTCTTCAACTTCGACGCCTAGCCTTGTGCCGCCTTCGCCTGCTCCAAGCGCGACGGCGCAAAGCGAGCTGAGCTGTCAGTTGATCTGGCAGTCACCCAGCAACCAGATCGTCTTCACTCCCGAGGAGAAATTCGCAGTAGGTTGGGATATCAAGAACGATGGCACCGCCGAATGGGACCCAGCTAATGTCGAATTCGTTTACCTGGGCGGCGCAAAGCTGCACAACAAGGGCTCCTTCCCGTTGCCGGTGACCGTTGCACCCGGCGATGAGATCGTCCTGTCGGTGCCCATGAAAGCGCCCCGCAATTCCACCCGCTATACCACCTACTGGGGCCTGCGCCAGGGGGATGTCTTCTTCTGCCGCTTGATGCTGTCGATCTACGTCTTGGACTGATGAGCAGACGTGACAAGGCTTGATAGGCACTACGTCGATCCGCGCCTCGTGGAGTTGTACGATGTGGAGAACCCGCGCGGCGATGATACGGACTTCTATTTGGCCCTCGCGGAAGAGCTTGGCGCTCGTCGCATCATCGACCTCGGATGCGGGACCGGCCTGCTGACCTGTGAGCTGGCCTCTGCTGATCGCCAGGTGCTCGGCGTCGATCCCTCTCCGGCAATGCTGGCAGTCGCGCGCCGCCGTCCGGATGCCGGACGCGTTCAGTGGGTCGAAGGAGATGCAACCACCCTCGGTGCGCCCGATGCCGACCTGGTGCTGATGACCGGCAATGTTGCGCAAGTGTTCCTCGAGGACGCGGACTGGCTCGCCGCGCTTCAGGCCATCCACGCCGCCCTGCGACCGGGCGGCTATCTCGCTTTCGAAAGCCGCAATCCCGAAGACCGGGCCTGGGAGCGCTGGAACCGGTCGGCCACGTACTCTCGATTCGACTCGCCGAATGGTCCGATGGAGACCTGGCTCGATCTGGTCCGCGTCGGTGATGGACGAATCGCCTTTGAGGGTCACAACGTCTTCCTGGCCACCGGCGAGGTTGTCGTGACGGAGAGTGAGTTGCGCTTCCGCGGCTTGGACGAGCTAGCCCGTAGTCTCTCCGCCTCCGCGTTTGCCCTGGAGCATGTCTATGGCGATTGGCACCGGGGACCGCTGCTCGCCGCCAGTCGCCTGATGATCTTCGTCGCGCGCCGCGACTGAACCTGCGAAAGAGATGCGGATGGGGGGCCAATCGGGGGCACATCATAGCTCGTCTGTTATATTGTAGAAAAAAGGTAAAATTGAAGGAAATATCTTGATGGCTTTGGCCTTTCCTGGCGAGGTAAATCCTATTCTAGGTGCTCACATATTCTGCAGGCCTCCTAATTCAGCGATATGGGGGTGTCATCCGCCATATCGCTGAATTCGGGCTCCCCCTCCCCTTTAAGGGAGGGCCGGGGTAGGGTTTCCGGGAGTAATTGCTATTTGGGACACAGTCTCTTAGTGGAGAGGATGGTGGTCGCATGTTGAACTTCAACTCCGTCATGATCGGCACGATGCAACCGAAGGAGATGGTTTCATTCTACGAAGGGGTGATCGGCAGACCTGCCGATATGGTTGACCCCGATAATGGGTTCTACGGCTGGAAAGTCGGCACTTCCTACTTCTCCGTCCTGGAACACTCTCAGATGGCCGGAAAGACCAAAGATCCCGGCCGTGTGCTCCTGAACTTTGAAACAGCGCAGGTGAAGGACGAGTTCTCGCGCATCAAGGCGCTCGGCGCGGCCGTGGTTCGCGAGCCCTACCAAATGGGCGATGGTTGGCTTGCCACACTTGCCGATCCCGACGGCAACTACTTCCAGCTCGTGAGCCCAATGTAGCTGGCTCCCCTTCCGTTCTACAATCCAGGCTGTCCCAGTCAAACCAGTTGGGTCGAAAGGCTCCGATGGTGAATAGCTCCTTTATCGGCCGGAAGGCCGAGCTGGAAAGGCTGCAAGGGTTCCTTGCCAGGGCTGCCGCGGGGCAGTTGCAGGTCGCTTTTATTGCCGGCGAGGCGGGCGTCGGCAAATCCTCCCTTGCCGATGAATTCATTCGGCAGCACGAACAGACCGATGCTCTGCTGGCTGTTGCCGTCGGTCAATGTAACGCGCAGACCGGCTCCGGCGATCCCTACCTCCCGTTCCGCCAGATCCTGACATCCCTGACCACCGATCCGGATGGCGACAAGCCGGCCGCGGATACGCAGGAGAAGGGCCGGGCGCAGCTCCGTGAGTTCGTCCGCGTCTCCAGCCAGACCCTGATCCAGCTCGGGCCCGACCTGATCGGTATCTTCGTCCCCGGTGCTTCCCTCCTGGCGCGCCTGCCTTCGCTCATCGCCACGAATAGCAAGCTGGCCGACAAGCTCGCCGATCGCGTCGGACCGCAGAAGAGCAAACACACGGCGGCTGACCCCTCTCTCGACCAGGAAAAAATATTCGAGCAGTATGCGGCTGTTCTGAAAGCGCTCGCTAGGAACACTGTCCTCTTGCTCGTGCTCGACGACCTTCAATGGGCCGACAGTGGCTCCTTGAACCTGCTCTTCCACCTTGCCCGTCAGCTAAAGGACAGCCGTATCCTGTTGCTGGGCACCTACCGCCCCGACGATGTCGCCCTCGGCCGCGGCGGTGACCGTCATCCCTTAGAATCTCTGCTGAATGAGTTCAAGCGCTACTTCGGCGACATCGTGCTGGACCTTTCCAGCGCGAACTCGCAGGAGGGGCGCGCGTTCGTCGACGCACTAATCGATTCCGAGCCGAACCATCTGGACGCCGCATTTCGCGATAAGCTCTTCGCCCGCACCGGCGGGCATGCGCTGTTCACGGTGGAGTTGTTGCGCGACTTGCAGGAGCGCGGCAGCCTGGTCAAGGATGCAGGCGGGTGCTGGGTCGAGGCCGCTGTTTTGGATTGGAGTTCTCTTCCGGCCCGCGTTGAGGGCGCCATCGGGGAGCGGGTCGCCCGCCTTCCCCAGGACCTGCATGAGCTGCTGTCTACCGCCAGCGTGGTCGGCTATGACTTCGCAGCCCAGGTCGTCGCCCGTGTGCAGGGCGCTCCTGAGCGCGATACCGTCAAAGCTCTATCGCGTGAATTGAAGAAGCGTTATCGTCTTGTCCTGGAACAAGGCGAAAGCCAGGTCGGGCAGCAGCCCATGTCCCTCTTCCGCTTCTCTCACGCATTGATCCAGCAGTACCTCTACAATGAGCTCGGCGCCGCCGAGCGCCGCCTGCTGCACGGCGACATTGCTGGCGCCCTCGAAGTCCTCGCCGGAGATTCGACAGGCGCGCTCGCCCTGCAGCTCGCTCACCACCATGATGAAGCCGGTAATCTAGAAAAGGCGGTCTCGTACTGGATCCAGGCCGGTGACGCGGCCTTGGCCGCCTATGCCCACAATGAAGCCATCACCGCGTATGATCGCGCCCTGGAGCTGACCACGCGCCTCCAAGTCGAACCCCTTGAGATTCACAAGCTTTACTCTCGCCGCGGCCGCGCCCTCGAGCTGAACGGCCAATTCCAGCAGGCCTTGGACAACTATGCCAGCATGCTGGCCGCTGCGCGCCGCTCTGGGGATCGCCGCATGGAACTGGATGCCCAGGTGGCGACCAGTACACTCTACTCCACCCCCACCGCCGTCGTCGACGCAGCGCGGGGTCGCCTCCTTTCAGAGGAGACTCTTAAATTGGCGGAAGAGCTGGGAGATCAGGCCGTCCAATCACGTGTGCTGTGGAATTTGCTGCTGGCGAACCTGCAGGACAGCAATGCCGCCGCGGCCATTGAGTACGGCGAGCGCTCGTTGAGCATTGCGCGCGCGCTGGAGCTCCGCGAGCAGGTGGCATACACCATAGGCGACCTGGGTTGGGCCTACAACGTGGCTTGCCGCTTCGACGAGGCCGAGCAGCGTCTGACGGAAGCCGATGCATTGTGGAGGAATCTCGGCAACCTGCCGATGCTTAGCAACAATCTGAACGCCTGGCTTCTGAACTTGCTCTGGTCAGGCCGGTATGAGAAGGCTCTTCGCATGGCAGAGGAGAGCATCTCCGTCAGCCGTGCCAGCCACAACATCTGGAATGAAGGCTGGCCGCATCATGTGCGCGGCTTGATCTGGTTCGAGTACGGCGAAGTGGATCGGGCTCTGGTCGAACTGCAGGACAGTGTCCGCCTCGCCCGGGAGGCTAATACGCCGGTCTACGTTGCCTGGTACGGCGCCAACCTTTGCGCGGCTCTTGCGTCTCTTGGAGCGGTTCAAAAAGCAACGGAGATGTTCCGGGCTGTCCGCGTTCCGAACCAGGACGTTTCGATGTCGCCGGGCCGCACATCCACACTGGTGAGCTACGCGCTGTGCGAGATCGCCTCCGGGCAGCTCGATGTCGCCGAGTCGACTTTGGGGGCTTGCCAGCTCACCAACTCCATTTGGGATCACGCCCTCAGGCTCGCACAGTGCCGGCTTGCTCTCGCGCGCGGCAGCGCAGCCCAAGCGCTCGCCATTGCAGCCGAGGCGGCCGGTAAAGACCTCGATAACGGGGTCGGCCAGTTGCTTCCTGAGGCACTCCTGCTCAAGGGCAGGGCGCATCAGGCCAATGGCGAGGCCGCTGAAGCCCGGGATGCGTTCGAAGCCGCCCGCCTGGCTGCCGAGGCCGTCGGCTCGCGCTGGCTCCTGTGGCAGTCGCTCGCCGCGCTCGCTCAGGTCGGATCAGACCCTGAGCGGGCTGCTGCATGGCGATCGCAAACCCAGGGGATTGTGCAGTTCATTGGCGATCACATCAGCGAAAACGAGCTTCGTGAGGCCTTCCTGATGTCCCCCGCTGCGCGTGC
>DATKAF010000028.1:0-3061 GCA_035498395.1 Anaerolineales bacterium | reverse complement strand
CGGCGCGAGTTTCCACGTGTCGGTCTGCATCATGTGGGAGCCAACCATCGCTCCGGTAATGTGATTCAGAACATGGTTACGAGGCTGGATGAAATCTGCGATCAAGATGCGGCCACCCGGCTTGAGGACTCTCCGGATCTCGTCGAAGGCTTTAACCTTAAGATCGTCAGGCAGATGATGAATCACGAGGCGGCTGATGACCTTGTCAAACGTTTCGTCCGGAAATGCGAGCTGCTCAATCAGACCGACGTTAAAGACCACCAAGGAATTTAGGCGGGCCGCCTTCTTCTTCGCCGTTTCGATCATCTCCGGCGAAGCATCAATGCCATGGACCCTGCCGCCAGGCCCGGCTGCGGTCTGCGCGGTGAGGGTCAGGTTGCCAGTGCCGCAGCCCACATCGAGGACTGCGTCGCCCGGCTGGATCTGGGCGAGCTCGACCACCATGCGACTGTTGGGGCGGTTGACGCCCATGCCCATCAAGGCAGTGAAGAAGTCATACTGACCGGCCCAGTGCAAGGTAATGCCGGCGGTCTGTAAGCCATCTTTCGTGCGCGGTTCGTTACGAATTCTATGCATGCTGTTCCACCTTTCATTCGTGCGAGCGATGAAGCTGCCGGGCAGCTTCGGCGAGGTAATTGAAGGCTGCATAGACGGTCTTGCGCTGCCGGTCCGTCAGCCGCGCCATCAGATCCCCCAGGAAGGGGTTCGATGCAACGCCGCGCCGTATGAGATCCAAGCTTCTGGGCGTGAGGCGGACTATCTTCATGCGTCGGTTGGCCGGGTCCTCCGTGCGCTCGACCAACCCCTGCCGGACAAGACGCTCGACCAGCTGACTGGCAGCGGCGGGGCTGGCATCACTGAGATCGCCGATCTCCGACACCGGGCACTCCCCGGCATGGTAAATGTGCAGCAACGCGTGGATCTGCGGGCGTGACAGGCCGGTCTCCTGCATGAACTGCATGAAGTCCTGGATCATACGCGCCAGGACGTACTCCAGGCCTGCATGGTCGTGACCGTCAGTCATATAATGATTCCTTTATAGTTAATCCTGAGTTAATAGTACGCCGCCTGGCGTGAGCTGTCAAGATGCAACCATCCGGGGTGCAAGGCTGGCGCTGTACCAATCCGCCCGCAAAATCGGATAGAATCGCAGACATCTTATGGACGCAATATACCAGGCAATTGCCGAACTTGAAGCTTCGGGTGACCCGGGCGCAGTGTGCACCATCGTGAGGAGCCAGGGCTCAACGCCGCGCCACGTCGGCAGCAAGATGCTCGTTTATGCAGACGGGCGCTTCATTGGGACCGTGGGCGGAGGGGACCTGGAGCACCGGGTCATGAACGAGGCGTGGTTAGCCATCGCGGATGGCGAAGCTCGACTGCTGCACTACAACATGGCCGACCCATCCCGCGGGGATCCCGGGGTATGCGGCGGTCAAGTGGAGGTTTTCGTGGAGCCCATCCTTCCCCCCCCGACTGTGGTGGTGATCGGCGCTGGGCACGTCGGCAAGGCCGTAGCACACCTGGCCAAGTGGCTGGGGTTCCGCGTTGCCGTATCGGACGACCGAACCGAGCTCTGCAACAGGGAGACCATCCCGGACGCCGACGCCTTCCACCCCTGCCGCATGGAGGAGCTTCCGACGCGAATGAAGATCAATCGCCGCTGCTTCCTCGTGCTTGCGACACGCGGCTCCTCCGTCGATGCGGTAGGAATGCCTGCTTTGCTGGAGACGCCAGCGGAGTATATCGGCGTCATCGGATCACGGCGGCGGTGGGCTACGACGATCCAAGCCCTACAGGAGGCCGGCGTCAGCGCGGAGAGCATCGGGCGGGTGCATTCGCCGATGGGATTAGAGCTGCACGCTGAGACGCCGGAAGAGATCGCGGTAAGCATCCTGGCGGAAATCCTGATGATCCGGGACAAGGGCACGGGTAAATCGATGAAGATAGAGCGGCAAGAGGCGACGAAGGAAAGCTAGGTTTTCGATGAAGTGGAGGGCACAAGACGGGCATCCACTGGTTTCATGCAAAGCAAGGGTTCCGCGAGCCTGCAACCATGCTGAGCCCAGTGCGTAGAGGCAAGAGGGTGCGGAATTCTTGTACCCTTGCTGCCCGTGGACTATAATCTCGTAAGGGACACCACCAGGCGGCTGCCGCCGCACGTAAAGGAGTGAGTGAAAATGGCCAGAATATTCGATATCGTCGAATACCCGAATGAAATGACGGACCAGATCGTCCAGCGTTTTCCTACCGACGGCAGCGCCGGTGACTTCCGACTCGGCTCACAGGTGATCGTCCGCGAGAGCCAGTGGGCTGTATTCTTCCGCGACGGCAATGCACTGGATACGTTTGGGCCTGGCCGCCACACCATTACCACCGCCAACATTCCGCTCCTCATTAACTGGGTGGGCAGGCTCTTCAACGGCAACAACCCGTTCCCTGCGGAAGTCTACTTCGTCTCCCGCAGGGAATTTGCCAACCGGAAGTGGGGAACGCCGCAGCCGATCATCGTGCGCAACCCCGGCATGGGGCTGGGAGTGGCGCTGCTACAGGGCTTTGGAACCTACTCGTTCCAGGTGTCCGATCCGCAGCAGTTCGTGACGCAGATCGTGGGCGCGAGGCGCGCGTATGCCACGGCAGAGATCGAGGACCGGCTGAGGACCGTGCTGCTCTCCAAGCTGCAGGACCTCCTGGGCGAGACGGCCGCGACGCACCCTGTTCCCGAGATGATCGGATTGACCGAAGAGATCGGCGCGGGGGTGCGCGCCAAGGCGGATGCCGATTTCACGGCGCTTGGGCTGGCACTCAAGACCTTCTATGTTGGCAACCTGAAGCCGTCCGAGAAGTCGGCGGAGGAACTGCGGGCGATGGGCATGCTGGACATGGCAACTTACACCCAGCTGCAGGCGGCAGACGCAATGCGTGACGCGGCGCAGAACCCCAGCGGCGGCGCAGGCCTGACGGCGGGCATCGGCGCGGGGATGGGCATTGGCAACCTGATGCAGCAAGCGACGTCCGGCGCGATACAGCAGGGGAAGCCAGCGGCTGCGGCAGCCAGCAC
>DATKAF010000027.1:0-17458 GCA_035498395.1 Anaerolineales bacterium | reverse complement strand
TGGCGATCCGCTATTTTACCAAGTAGCGCAATGCAGAACATGGTTCGATGACAGCACCAAGCCGCGTCGACAACGAAAAGAAGGCGAGACGTGGTCTCGCCCTCCTAATATCCAAACGCCAGAGCTGACAGTTGATCGCTGACCGCTTACTTATCGTTCAGCGCCGCAACGCCGGGCAGCTCCTTGCCTTCCAGGAACTCGAGCGAGGCGCCGCCGCCGGTCGAGACGTGCGTCATCTGCTTTGCCACGCCGGCCTTCTTTACCGCGCTGGCGCTGTCGCCGCCGCCGATCACGGTCGTCGCGCCGGATTCGGCAAGCATCTTCGCAATAGCGAAGGTGCCCTCGGCGAACTTCGGCATCTCGAACACGCCCATCGGGCCGTTCCACACGATTAGCTTCGAGCCCTTCAGCGCGGCCTTGAACGCCTCGACGGTCTTCGGGCCGATGTCCATCATGCGCCAGCCACCGGGGATATTGTCCACGTCCACGACCTTGCTGTTCGCCTCGGCCTCGAACTTATCTGCGATCACGGCATCCACCGGCAGCAGCAGCTTGTCGCCTGCCTTCGCCATGATGGACTTCGCCGTCTCGACGGAAGCGGTCTCGACCAGGCTATCCTGCATGTTGCAGCCCCTGGCAGCCAAGAACGTGTTCGCCATGCCGCCGCCGATAATGAGCTTGTCGCACTTGGCGAGCAGGTTCTCGACCACAGAGATCTTGTCGCTAATCTTGGCACCACCCAGGATGGCGATATACGGGCGCTCCGGGTTCGAGGTTGCGCGACCGAGGTACTCCAGCTCCTTCTCCATCAGGAAGCCGGACACCGCAACAGGCAGGAAGCGAGCCACGCCCTCGGTCGAGGAGTGTGCGCGATGCGCCGAGCCGAAAGCATCGTTCACGTAGACTTCGCCGAGGGATGCCATCTGCTTAGCGAGCTCGAGGTCGTTCTTCTCTTCGCCGGTGTGGAAGCGGGTATTCTCCAGCATGAGGACCTCACCCGGCTTGAGTGCCTTAGCCATCTTCTCGACTTCCGGTCCGACGCAATCGGGCGCCATCTGGACCGGGCGACCCAGCAGCGCAGCCAGCGCCTCCGACGCAGCCTTCAGGCTGAACTCGGGGGAAGGTCCGCCCTTCGGGCGACCGAGGTGGCTCATCAGGATGACGGAAGCGCCCTGATCCAGCACATATTGGATGGTCGGCAGGGAGGCCTTGATGCGCTTATCGTCGGTCACCTTGCCGTCCTGCATGGGCACGTTGAAGTCCACGCGCATCAGGACGCGCTTGCCCTTCAGGTCGATGTCCTTCACGGTTTTCTTGTTCATATTTCACCCTTTGATTGAAAGAGGGGCAGGCTTGAGGCCTACCCCTTGAGCTGTTATAGGGACTTCGCCATCATGGCCGCCAGGTCGGCGGTGCGTACCGAGTAACCCCATTCGTTGTCGTACCAGGCAATGATCTTGGCAAAGTTGTTCTTTTCCTTGCCGAGCACGAGCGTGAGCGGCAGGTCCACGGACGAAGAGTGAGGATCACCCTTGTAGTCGATGCTGACCAGCGGCTCTTCCACGGCCTGGAAGATGCCCTGCATGCGCGGCGCCTTGGCGCCCGCGCGGAACGCATCGCGCAGCTCGTCGGTCGTACAGGCCTTCTCGAACTCGACGGTCAGGTCGATGATCGAGACGGTCGAGGTCGGGACGCGCAGGGCGTAGCCATCGAGGCGGCCTGCCATCTCGGGCATGACGAGCTTGAGGGCCTTAGCGGCGCCGGTCGAGGTCGGAATGATGCTCATGGCGGCGGCGCGGGCGCGGCGCAGGTCGGAATGCGGCTGGTCCAGGATCTTCTGGTCATTGGTATAGGCATGCACCGTGGTCATGAAGCCCTTAAGGATGTTGAAGTTGTCATGGGCGATCTTGACCGCCGGGGCGAGGCCATTCGTCGTGCAGGAGGCGTTCGAGACCACGTTGTGCTTTTTGGGATCGTACTTGTCCTCGTTCACGCCGAGCACGATGGTCAGGTCTTCACCTTCCGCGGGGGCCGAGATGATGACCTTCTTCGCGCCGCCCTTGGTGATGTGGTTGACCGCGCCCTTGACGGTTTTGCCCTTCTTGTTGACGCCGTCTTCCTTGATGGTGAACAAGCCGGTGGACTCGATGACGATATCGACGCCCAGGCTGCCCCACGGGATGTTGGCCGGGTCGGTCTCCTTGAACGCCTGGAGCTTCTTACCGTTCACGACCAGGCAATCATCCTCGACGGAGACCGTGCCAGGGAAGCGACCGTAGTTGGTGTCGTATTTGAGCAGGTGCGCCATCGTCTTGAGATCGCCGATGTCATTGAACGCCACGACCTCCAGCTCATTGGGGTGGTATTCCTGAATCGCCTTGATCACCTGCCGACCAATGCGCCCGAAACCATTGATGCCAATTTTCGTTGCCATGAAAGCCTCCTATTTGTTTTCAGCATCGTACCGCCGACTGCACAAATCTGCGCCGATTCGGCGGCACGAGTGTGATCTTCTAACTTGATTCTCGGGTACGGGCAGGATTCTGCCTACTGCATAACATCACGCAGCCCAATTGATGATTGTACCATTTATTACAAATTTCCGCTACTCAGGCCGGACTCGGGATGTGACGTTTGTGTGATGCCGCACTTATGGATGTGTTTCTGCAACTCCCCCTTACATTAGAAGAGCGCAGCGCCTACCAGCCGAGCGGGCCTGTGCGTTGGTAATAGAGATCTACCAGGACCTTCGAAAGCTTCTGTGGATCGTGCCGCCAGGGATGCTCGCTCTCCGCTAGGTCGGCGCAATACAGCCGCCGATCCTTGAGGC
Source organism: Anaerolineales bacterium (assembly GCA_035498395.1). Lineage (GTDB taxonomy): Bacteria > Chloroflexota > Anaerolineae > Anaerolineales > Villigracilaceae > Fen-1038. Next base: position 14,628 of record DATKAF010000027.1, on the reverse strand, counting down.
TGATCTCGTCCGCCTCCACCCAGCGACTGTTCGGTGGCAGGCTGCCGGAATAGTCCTCATTGCACACGACTACATCGAACAAGTCCGGCCCGACGTGGTCTTCGAGCGCCTGCATGTGGTCATAGCAGGAGTACAGGTCCGTCTCGCCGACCTGGGTGGCGATATTGCAAACGTACACCTTGAGGGCGCGGCTGGCATGCAGCGCATTCAGCAGGTCCGGCACAAGGAGGTTGGGGAGCAGGCTGGTGTACAGGCTGCCCGGACCAATCACGATAAGCTCTGCGCTGAGCAGGGCCTGGACCACGGGCGGGAAGGCCGGCGGATTGCTGGGATCCAGCCAAACGCGCCGGACGCGCCCCGCCAGCTCGGGTATCCGGCTCTCCCCCTCCACCCGCACCTCGTTCAGAACGTTGGGCAGGCGCACGTCTGCCAGCAGGCGCACATCGTGCAGGGTGGCTGGCAGGACGCGGCCGCTCACCGAGAGGGCACGGCCGGATTCGGCTACCGCTTCCTCGAAGCTGCCGGTGATCTCGGTCAGCGCGGTGATGAACAGGTTCCCGAAGGAATGGCCGTCCAATTCCGGCGCGCCGCTGAAGCGATACTGGAAGAGCTGCGTGAGCAGCGCCTCATCGTTGGAGAGCGCCGCCAGGCAGTTGCGGATGTCACCGGGCGGCAGGATGCCTAGCCGTTCCCGGAGGCGTCCAGACGAGCCGCCGTCATCCGCAACGGTGACGACGGCCGTGATGTTCGGCGTATGCCCCTTTAGGCCGCGCAACAGGACCGACAGCCCGTGCCCGCCTCCGATGGCGACGACGCGCGGCCCGCGCTCCCGCCGCTGGAAGCTGCGTATCTGGTCGAGCACCGGCTCGCCGGGCCGCATGTAAGGCCGCAGGAGCGCGCGGTTCAATCCCCAGATGCCGTAGATCACCAACCCGGCGCCGATGCCTCCGAATACGAGCACGCGCAGCAATCGAGGGATAAAGCGCAGGGATAAATACGAGAGCAGGGTCAGCGCGAATGAACTGCGCGTGTTCGTGCGGTACGCGTCGAGCAGCAGGATGCTCAAGCCGAGGCCCAGCATGGTTATGCCGGCCATGATCATGACAAGCCAGCGCTTCACGCCGATGCCGGGGACGAGCCAGCCGAACCAGCGGCCCAGCCAGCGGGGCCGGGAGGCTGCCGTTCCCCGGGCAGGCCGATCATTGCGTTGCATGAAAACGAGTCTAGCAGGGTTGGAATGAACCGTCAATCGGCATGGTCAAAAGCATGGTTTCTGCCGCCCGATTATGTCCATTACCGATTGAGGAACTGGCATTATAATCACCGCGGATGGGTAATATTCTCGGGCAGATCGCGTCGCTGCTGACCACACCAGCAGGGAATTTCCTCTACCACGTGGTGCTTGTGTTCTCCGTTGCAGCCGCGCTGCAATCGGCATATACACACTGGCGTTCGAGCGAATTTCCACAGGTCAAGCGCGCTATGCTGGGCCTGGGGTTCCTGCTGGCTGCCCAGGTGGTCCTCATCGCCGCGAGCGGGGCGGGATTGTTCGGCTGGATCGATGTCAACGCGGTCCTGCCGGTGCTCGACCGCGCCTATGCAGTCTTCAGCATCATCTGGATCACGTGGTTGTGGGCGTTCCCTGAGCCAAGCCGCCCAGCGGATGCCGCTGCGGCCCTGCTGACCATATTCCTGCTGGCGGCTACCGGACTGGCATTGCTGCTGTGGGCGCCGCGCGCCGCTACAGAGACCTACAACCAGACGTTCGACGACGTGATCTGGCAGGCGTCGTCGATCATCCTTCTGCTGGCAGGCGGTGTTACGCTGGCAGTGCGCAGGCCGAACGGCTTCGGGAACGGCATTGCCCAGCTTGCCCTGTTCCTGGTCGGCAGCATTCTTCACTTGCTCGTCACCGAAATCGGCAACTATTCCGGCATCCTGCGCCTTGCCTATCTGGCCGGATATCCGCTCCTTCTTGCGCTGCCGCAGCGGTTCACCGCCCCACTAGGCACACAGCCGCCTCGTACCGCAGAAGATGAGGAGAAACGCCCGGCGGAAGGCAAGCGCTACACGGCCGAGCCCAAGACGATCCACGCCCTGCTGGCTCTCGCGTCGGAGTCCAACGCTGCGAAGGTCAGCCAGGCAATTGCACGTGCGATCGCCCAGACCATGCTGGCGGACCTGTGCTTCCTCGTGTACCTCACGGACGACAAGAGCCAGCTCGTCATCGCCAGCGGCTATGATCTGATCCGCGAAGAGAGCCTGGAGGGCGGCAGCCTCAAGCGCACCGACGTGCCGATGCTGACGAATGCGATCCAGCGCGGCAAGGCCCTGCGCCTGCCCGCCTCCAGCACCTCCGCCGACGTCAAGGGTCTCTCAGATATCCTCGGGCTTCCCAATCCCGGCAACATGCTCAGCGTTCCCATCCTCACCCCCGAAAAGGAATCTCTCGGCGGGGTGATCCTCCTCTCACCCTATTCCAACCGTGCCTGGAGCGCGGAAGACCAGGCATTCCTCGCCAGCATCGCAAGCTCGCTAGTCCCGATCATGCAGCGCAGCCAGAAGGTCACCAAACTGGAGCAACAGGGCGAGCTCGCGCAACAGCAGGACGAGCGCGACCGGCAGGAACTCTCCAGCGCGCGCGAGCAGATCGCCGCCCTCGAGAAGCGCAACGACGAGCAGTCGCAGCAGATCGAGGCCATGTCGCAGCAAGGGGCGCAAGATTCGTCCAAGGCAGCCGAGCTGGCCGCGCTGATAATCGCCCACGAGCAGTCGCAGCACACCATCGAGGAACTACAGGCGGAGCTGGAAGCGGCGCGAAACGGCGACCCGGCCCGCATGCAGATCGAAGCGCTTCAAGCCGATCTACAGGCTGCGCAGGCAAACTCCGGCGAAGAGGCGCAGAAGACCATCGAGTCGCTGCAAGCCGAGTTGCAGGCGATCCGCAGCAATGGCAAGACCGCCGACACCCAGGTCGCGCAGAACCTGACCATGGCGCTCACCGAGGTCGCGCTCCTGCGCGAGCAGCTGGCCGAGAGCAACCGAAAGGTTGTCGAGCTGGAAGGAACCAACACCTCCGAGCGGCGCAAGAGCGAGCAGGCCGAAGTGATCGCTTCGATCTCGCAGGAGTTGCGCCAGCCGATGTCTTCCATCATCGGCTACACCGACCTGCTGCTGGGCGAATCGGTCGGCATCCTCGGCGCCCTTCAGCGCAAGTTCGTCGAGCGCATCAAGGCCTCCACCGAGCGCATGGGCAGCCTGATGAACGACATGATCCAGCTCAACACGCTGGAAGTGAACCTGGCGGACCTCAAGCCCGAGTCGATGGACCTGAACCTGATCATCGACAACGCCATGGCCTATACCAGCAGCCAGGTGCGCGAGAAGAACATCACGCTGCACCTCGACCTACCCAAAAAAGTCGCGCCCGTCAACGCGGACCGTGAGGCCCTGCAGCAGATCCTGATCCACCTGCTCCAGAATGCCGGAGCCGCCACGCCCGTGGAGGGCACGATCCACCTCCAGGTGCAGACCACGAATGAGGATGGCAAGGACTTCGTGCTAATCCGCGTGACCGACAGCGGCGGCGGCATCCCCGAAGAAGAGCTGCCGCGCGTGTTCACCCGCCTCTACCGCGCAGAAAACGTGCTGATCCAGGGGGTCGGCGATACCGGCGTGGGGCTGTCGATCGCCAAGACGCTGACCGAGGCCCAGCACGGCCGCATCTGGGTGGAGAGTGAGCCGGGCATCGGCGCGACGTTCAGCGTTCTGCTTCCGATGGAGGAGCCTGCACCCAAGGCCGCCACCCGGGACGTCAAGCCGTGAACGCCCTGCGCCAGTTGGGAACCGGTTTCCTGTATGCGCTGGTCTCCGTCGTGCTCGTGGTCGGGGGCCTTTCCCTGGCGCTTGCGGAGGGCGGGCTCAATGCAAACTCCCCGGCTGCGACGGTGCAATCCACCACCACGGTGGCAGCGCCAACGGCCAGCCCCGCCGCGACACAGACCGAGGTCCCGACCTGGACCGTAACGCCCACGTCTCCGGTTTCCTCTCCGACGGCCGGCCCATCCGCCACGCTGCAACTCAGCACCCTCACCCCGACGGTTGGCCTGCCCACGGCGACGACCTACTATGCCCCGCCGCTCCCCACATATACCAGGTCCGCCTATCACACCAGCGTGGCGTGCGGTCCCTATTACGGATGGGTGCTTGCCTACTACGTGCAGCCGGGCGATACCCTGTATCACATCGCCACGCAATACAACACCACGGTCAATGCTCTTCAGATCGCCAACTGCAAGCCGACCACCGTCATCTTCGTCGGCGAGCGGCTGTGGGTCCCCAACGTGCCCACCGTGACGCCGGGCGTGACTTTCGTCCCGGTGTTCCCGACCGAGACGCCGGTACCGACCGAGCCGTTGACGCTCACGCCGATCCCCTACTTCACAGAGACTGCTGTCCCGACAGACACCGCTGTTCCTAACCCGTAGACTTCCCGGGCAGCCGCAAGCAAAGCATGTAAATTCCTCTTCGACACCGACCCGTTGACACGCCATGAAGACAGGCGCACGCGCCCTCTCATTGTTGCTGGCAATTTTCCTGACAGGCTGCGGCTCACTTGGGAACTCACCGCAGCACGCCAAGGCTAATGCGGCGCCCTTTATTCTCATCACCCCCGCGGCGGATGCCTCTCCAACCGCGACCGCCTTCCTCCCGCCTGCCGCGGGGATGGCAACGCCGACCTCCCTTTATTCGGCCAGCGTTTTCATACTGCCGTCCCCCTTCCCCGACACTGCGACGCCCACCTCTAAGCCGGCGGTCCAGCCCACTCCGACCGTCGACCTGGCGACTCTCTTTCCCACCGAGGCCGCTCCGCCGCCTGCGGACGCATCCGCTGCGGACGCGCCTGCTCCGCTTCCCTCGCTGACCGACAAGGACACCGTCAACTTCCTACTGATCGGCTCGGATAAGCGCACCGGCAACTCGTTCCGCACCGACACGATGATCGTTGTCATCCTGTGGCCCAAGGAGGGTCAGGTGTCGATGATCTCGATCCCCCGCGACTTGTGGATCTATATACCGACGGTCGGCATGCAGCGCATCAATACTGCCTTCGAGAACGGTGAGACCAATGGGTATGAGGGCGGCGGCGGGGCGCTGCTGCGAGACACGATCCTCTACAACCTCGGGATCCGCATCGATCACATGGCCATGGTCGATTTCGACGGCTTCCGCCGCATTGTGGATACGCTGGGCGGCGTCGACGTGCCCGTATCCTGTCCTTATACCGACTGGCACCTTATCGATCCGAGCTACGATCCCTACAATGCGAACAACTGGTCGCTGTTCACGGCCCAGCCGGGCATCGACCACATGGATGGCGACCTGGCGTTGTGGTATGCGCGCTCACGCATGAAGTCCAACGACTTCGACCGGGGTCGCCGTCAGCAGGAAGTGCTGCGCGCCATCCTCCAGAAGGCGCTGAGCACCGATACGCTCTCCCGCATTCCTCAGCTATACAGCGACTTCGCCAGCACGATCAATACCGATATCGGCCTTCCGGACATGGTCAAGCTGGCATTCTACGCGCCCCGCCTCCCCACTGGCGGCATCCGCAGCTATTACATACGGCCCCCGTACGTGACGGATTGGATGACCCCCGCGGGCGCGGCCGTGCTGCTGCCGAACCAAGCCGCCCTCGAGCAGCTCCTGACCACGGCCACCAGCCTCTCGAACACCGCCGTGCAGCGGGTGACGATCAACATCGACGTGGAGAACGGCACGACAAATACCGGCTGGGATACGCTGGCCGCCAGCCGGCTGCACGTGGCGGGATATAACGCCTCTGTCACGGCGGCAGCCGACCGCCAGGATTACGGCAACTCGATGCTTATCGACTTCACCACTGGGCAGGACCAAGCCTCCCGGGACGCCATCCTGAACGTCCTGGGCGTTACCTCGGCACAGATCATGTCTGCGCCGGATACGAACAGCAAGATGCAGTACCGCCTGATCGTTGGGGCGGATTACCAGCCGTGCTTCAAACCCCAAGATCTCTCGCACTAGTCGTTTTGGCAGCTCTCATGCCGCTTGCATAGATGTCAACTAAGGCAGTTGACAGCGGGCTCCTTTTTCGCTAAACTATGCGCAAAGGCTACACGACGCATCAGTAGTTCGCTCGACAGTGCGCGCGATCAGGAGCCGCCATGGCTACAAAAGAATCCGCTCACATCACATCGCAAACATCGGTTCCCGTAGCCCTCAAAGCCTGGGAATCCTTCCTCTACGACCAAGGCCGGTCTCCGAACACGGTCAAGGCGTTCATATCCGATGTCCGCCTGCTGACTTCCTATCTGCCGCCGGACCGCAGCATCGGCTCCGTGACGACCAACGACCTGAACCACTTCTTCACATGGATGGAGAAGGAACGCTCGGTGCCGTGCAGCCCTAAAACTCTCGCACGGCGCATTACGTCCACCAAATCGTTCTTCCGCTGGCTCAACCGCTACGGCGTTCTCGTCACCGACCCAGCCGAGAAGGTGCTGCAGCGCTCCGCCATCAGCCCTCTGCCGCAGGTGCTCGACGACGGCGAGATCAATGACGTGCTCGCTTCCGCCGACCGCCATCGCCGCGGCCAGAAGCCGGATGCGCGGCCGTTCGCCCTGGTGTATCTGCTGCTCTCCACGGGCATCAAGAAGAGCGAATGCCTGGGAATCCATCTCAATCATGTCGACATCGATGCGCCCGGCGGACCTCAGGTCTTCATCCGTTACGCCAGCCCCGCCAGCCGCTACAAGGAACGCAAGCTGGAGCTGCCCGAGGACTGGCTGCCCGTTTATCAGGAGTACCTGGAGCAGTACCGGCCCGTCGACCAGGTATTTCCGTGGTCGCCGCGCCGCCTGGAGTATTTGTTGGAAGATATCGGAGAAGAGGCCGGGCTAAAGAAGCACCTGTCGTTCGACATGTGCCGCTGGACCTGCGCACTCCAGCAATTCCGCGCCGGGATCGAACCGGACAAGGTCCGGCAGAATCTGGGGATATCCAAGATCCAATGGCGTGAGATCCATCTCAAGCTCAAACAGCTCGATAACTCGGATTAGCTGCGGCGGCGGTTTCGCCCCCTGACGAGGATGAACAGGCCCTTGCAATTGCAAGGGCCTGTTTGCTTAGTCTTCCCGCTGCACCAGCCCTTTTTGCCATGCATAGACAGCAGCCTGCGTGCGGTCCACCAGGTGCAGTTTGCTCAGGATGTTGCTCACATAGCCCTTGACCGTATATTCGCTGATGACCAGCGTCTCCGCGATCTGGCTGTTCGTGCGCGCATTGGCAATCAGCTTCAGGATCTCCAGCTCGCGCGCCGTCAATTCGACGTAGAGCTGTTCGTCGTTGGGATCATCGCCGCGGATACTGCGCAATACCCGTTCCGCAACCAGCGGATGGAACGTCACCTCGTGCCGGGCGGCGCGCTTCAACGCCTCGGCCAGGTCCTCCATTTTCACGTCCTTGAGGATGTAGGAGATCGCGCCCGCCTTTAACGCCGGGAAGATGTGGATGTCCTCGTGGAACGAAGTAAGCACCACCACCTGGCTGCGCGGGCTGATCTTCTTGATCTCGCGCGTGGTCTTTATGCCGTCCATCTCCGGCATGATCAGGTCCATCAGGACCACGTCCGGGACCAAGTCGCCGATCTGTTCGAGCGCCGCGCGTCCCGAACCGACCTCGCCCACCACCTGGAACTCCCCGGTGCTCTCGAGGTACGCCCGGATGCCCTTGCGCACCACCTCGTGGTCGTCGACGATCATCACGCTGATTGGCTCGCCCATTCTCAACACCTCATTTTTAGATCGGCGCCCGGACCGTCAGCACCGTTCCATAACCGTTGCCGCTCTGCATATCCACCTCGCCGCCCAGGCGGTCCAGCCGCTCGTGGATCAGCCGCAGCCCCAGCCCCTCGGAGATCTGGGACCGGTCAAAGCCGACGCCATTATCCGCCACCTGGATTTCCACCTCGTGTTCCCGGAACGTCAGGTCGAGGTTCGCCTGCGTTGCCTGGCTGTGCCGCGCGATGTTCGACAGCGCCTCCTGAGCGATCCGGTACAGCGCCTCTTCCGTTGCCACGGGCAGCCGGCGCTCGCCGGAAACGGCGACTTGCAGCCGGATACCTGTCCGGCTCTGCCATGCCTTGGCATCTTCGCGCAGCGCAACTGCCAGGCCGGTCTCCATCAGCGAATCCGGATAGGCTTCATGGATGAAGAAAGTCAGGTCGTGGATGACCTCGGAGACCAGGTCCTCGGCCTCGTCGAGATGTTCTACTGCCCCGGTCCCATTGTGACCGCCGAGCTTCTTGGCCGCGCCGAGCTGCGCGAGGGCGGCAAATGCCTTCTGCTTGGCGCTGTCGTGCAGCTCCTGCGCCATGCGGTTGCGCTCCTCCAGCACTGCGATCTGCTTGGTCCGCTCGATGAGCTGGCTGTTCTCAAGCGAGAGCGCGGCGCGCCGCACGAGGGACACAAATAACCGGCGCCGGTTGTCGTCGAACGCGCCCGCCGAGGACGAACATACCGCAAATATGCCGATGACCGTCTCCTCCAGCTTGATGGGGATATAGAGCGCGGATCGCACGCCCTCAGCCATCAGCGTCTCGGCCAGGCCATCACGCTGCCGGTTCCACGCGAACTCGGCGGCAGTCTCGTCGATCGTGATCGGGATACCCTTGGCGGCTCTCCGCAGGACTGTCTGCTGGCTGTTCGCGAACTCCGGCGATTCCACCGTCTCCCTCCGGAAGCCGCGGCAGACCCACAAGCGGTACTCGTCGGTGGGCGCCGCCTGCATGAACACAGCGCTCTTATCTGCCTGAAGCGTATCGACCGCCACGTCGACCAACGCTTGCAGGATCTCATCCTGGCTCAGCACCCGCAGCATCTTCTCGTCCGCCGAATACAGTGCCTGCAAGTCAAGGTTCTGCTGCTTGAGCGCCTGCGTTCGGTCCATGACCACATGCTCCAGGGCGGTCTTCTGCGCTTCGATGTTGTGCACCCGCGACCGGTACGCCAGGCTCGCGGCCACCAGCAGGCCAAAGACAGCCGCCGCCCGGAACAGCCACGTCTGCCAGAACGGCGGGATGACCGTGATCCGCACGGTGACGCCCGCATCGTTCCATGTTCCGTCGCTGTTGCTGCCGATCACCATCAGGGTGTAATCCCCGCCCGGCAGGTTGGTATAGCTCCCGCGGTGGTCGGGTCCGGCGTTGTGCCAATCCTGGTCGAATCCATCCAGCTTGTATTTGTATTGGTTCTTCGCAGCCTGCGAAAAACTGAGCGCGGCGAAACTGAAGTCGAACGAGTTGACCGGATAGGCCAGGGTAACCTGCGGGATGGCATCGGCGCTCAAAGTAGTGCTCAGTGCGGCGCCGTCCTGCGCTGCCAGCGAAGTGATGGCCATCGGCGGCACGTACGCATCCGGCTGGATATCCTTTGGATCGAAGACCGTCAGCCCGCGCACACCCCCAAAATACAGCCGGCCCTGCGCATCCTTCGCCACCGCGCCCGAATCGAACTCGTTGCTCTGCAACCCGTCGTCGACCGTGAAATCCTCGACGACGCCGCTCGAGGGAGTGAGCCTCGCCAGGCCCATGTTGGTGCTCAGCCAGATGTGCCCGGCGCCGTCATCCTCCACCCCGTACACCACGTCATTGGGGAGTCCCTGTCCCTGCCGGTACGAGGTGAAGCTGTCATCCTCGGGAACATAGCGGTCCAGCCCCCCTCCGAAAGTTGACACCCAGATGGTACCCTGGCTGTCCTCGCCCACGTTGAGCACCGAGTTGCTGCTCAGGCTGTCCGCCTCGCCGGGGATGTTGGTGTAATCCTTCAGCTCTCTGGTGACTGGATTGAAGCGGAACAGGCCGTGTGCATTCGTGCCAAACCACAGGATGCCGCTCCGGTCCTGGTAGATGCACATGACGGCGCTGTCATCCAGGCCGGATGCATCGACCCCGACGCCTGCCAGGTCACTGAAGCTGCCTGTTGCCGGTTCGAATACGCGCAGCCCATGTCCTGTGCCGACGTAGTAGGTGGATTGCTGGTCCTGGTATATCGAATAGACCGGCCCGAACGGGATGCTCAACGGATCGCGCGGCTGGTTGATGTAGTGCATGAACTGGGTGCTCGCCGGGTAGCGACGGTCCAGGCCCTGATGTGTCCCAACCCAGAGCGCGTGATTCTTATCGACGAACAGCGAGATGACCGTGTCGTCGAGCAGGCTGCCCGGATTGCCCGGATCGTGCCGGAAGTGCTCGGAAGTGCCCGACGCCGGGTCGAACAGGTTCAGGCCAGCATCGGACGTCCCGATCCATATTTTGCCCCCATCCGCCGGCAGGATCGGGAAGACCACGTCACTGCTCAGGCTCTCCGGATCCGCATTGGAATGATGGTAATACGCGAAGCGATCCTGGCTCCGGTCATGCTCGTTCAGCCCGCCGTTATCGGTGCCCACCCACAGGTTGCCGCCGCGGTCCTCGTAGATCGATGCCGTCGAGCTGCTACTCAGGCTGGCCGGGTCGGTCGAGTCGTTCCGGTAATGGGCAAATCCCTGGGTGGACGGCAGGAACCGATCGAGCCCGTTCGGCGTGCCTACCCACAGCTGCCCTGCCCGATCGATATATGTGCTCTGCACAAAATTGTCAGCGAGACTCTTCGGTTCTCCATTCAGATGAACGAAGGGTGTGAATGCGCCGGTGGACGGATCGAGACGGTCCAGGCCGTCATGCGTACCGATCCACAGCACGCCGTTGCGGTCCTGGCTGATGCTGGATACCTCGTCGAAACTGATGCCCTTCTTCTCGCCATTGTTCTGGTATCGCTGGAAGCGGTGATCCTCCAGGCCGTAGCGCACCAGCCCGTCGTTGGTCCCGATCCACACCACCTGTTGGTCATCCACGAACAGCGCGTTGATCGCATCGACCTTGCTGGAACCCGCCGGCTTGTCGAGCATGTTGAAGTGTTGGAATTTGCCGGCGGCCGGATCGAACTGGTCAAGCCCGCTGCGCGTTCCCACCCATAGGCGTCCCTGCGCGTCCCGGTATACCGTACGGACCATGTCATTCGAAAGCCCGTCTGGATTCTTGTCGCTGTGCATCCAGTGTGAAAAGCGCCCCGTCGCCGGATCATACCGGTTCAGCCCGGCATTGGTTCCGATCCACAGCGCGCCATCCGTGCCGTCGGTAATGCTCAGGATATCGCCGCTGCTCAGGCTGGAGGCATCCGATGGGTCCGGCCGGAAAACTTTGAAGGAATACCCGTCGAAGCGGTTCAGGCCGTCCTGCGTGCCGATCCACAGGTAACCCTGTGCGTCCTGGAAGATCGCCTGCACAGAGCTTTGCGAAAGCCCCTCTTCGAGGCTGTAATGATAGAAGCGCAGCGTGCTGCCGTTGTATTGGAGGGGAGGGAACGTGTTGGTCCAAAGGGCGGCGCGAGAGGGGACGGCAGTCGACGTCGGAGCAGGGATGCGGCCGGTTTGAGCCGCGCCGCAGGCGCTCGTGACAGCCAGCAGTAACAGGCACCCCGCCCAAAGGAATGCATGCTTACGGAACGGCGCCATGCTGGCAGTCACTCTCTCCGATGTCCAACGAAAGACCCGCGCATCGTGTTCGCCAAGGCCAGTTATAGCAGAATTCAGGCGGGCTGGTTGCCGGCAGAAACCCCTCCGGAGAGGGGTTTTTTTCCGGCCTTCAGCCCTCCGGCAAGTGGCCAAAAACCCTTCAATGGACGCATGTCTTTTCCCGACCTCGGTTGTACGATGCAAGGATGACGGCGTGCAGAAGCGTACGGAATCGGCCCATCCGCGAATGCCACTGTGACGGACGTCATGATCCCAACGGCCCAGTTGGATCAGGAGGTAAGCAGCCGGAACGAATGACCTGTGGCTAACTGCCGTCCCCCTCCACCGAGGGGTGTTCTGCCCGTCCGCAGCCCCGTCCAGCGGATGAACGAAAACCCTTCGCTGGTTGCATGTGATGGACCGCCCGGCCCCGTAAGATATCTTATGCACGCCAATCAGCGTCGCATCTGCACGCTACTTGCGGCCGTGCAGCCGCATTCAGAGTCCTTGCATGTCATTCGGAAGAAGGAGAAACCTGTGAGACCAAGAATCTACACCTTACTCTCTCTGCTCGTCTTGACGAGCGTGATCATGGCGGGTTGTGCGCCAGCCGCCACTGCCACGACGGCGCCGCCGGCCGCGACCCAGCCGCCCAGCGCCACCAGCGAGCCGGGTGCAACCGCCGGGCCTACGGCCTGCGCGCCAGCCCAGCCCGGCTGGGACCCGACAACTGCCGACAAGGGGACCAAGGGCATCACCATCGCATACGAGCAGGAGCCGGACCAGGCGGTGGGCAATTTTAGCAATATGAGCTTTTCCGGCTGGCTCTACCAGATGTTCGGCGTCGGCGCCGGCCGATGGGATGACAAGAACAACCTGGTGGCGTACGCCGCAACCCAGATCCCAAGCTCCGACAACGGCGGAGTTGCCGCCGACGGGACCGTGACCTGGAAGCTCAAGCCCTGCATCTTCTGGTCTGACGGCCAGCCGATCACCTCCAAGGACATCGCCTTCACCTGGAAGGCCGTGATGGATCCGGGCAATGCTCCCATCAGCCGGTCCGATTGGGCGCATGTTGCGAGCATCGACACGCCCGACGACCAGACAGCCGTCATCCACTTTAAAGGACTGGATCCGGCCTGGCCTTTGCTGCTCGACCTCGGCCCGAACAACAGCTCCGGCAGCATCCTGCCCTCACACATCTTCGAGGGCAAGACCGGTCTTGAGAAGGACCCGCAGGTGCACCAGCCGACCTGGGCTGGCGGTCCGTTCGCCATCAAGGAATGGATTCCCGGTGACCACCTGACGCTGGTGCGCAACCCCAACTTCTTCGGCACCCCGTCCAAGCTCGACTACATTGACATCAAGTTCGTGCCCGATCCGGAGACCGGCCTCGCTGCTCTCAAGACCGGCGACGTCGACCTGATGGTCAATCTGGCGGAATCCGATATCGAGACCGTCAATGCAATGGAGCCGAACGGAATCCACTTGCGCGTCGACCCGACCCCCGAGTTCGAGCACCTGATCTTCAACCTGGGCGTCACCAACAGCACCGTCAAGGACGCCAGCGGCAAGGTCGTCGGGAACAGCGATGTAGCCGGCTTCTGTCCGTTCCAGGATGTGAACGTCCGCAAGGCCATCATGCTCGGCACCGATCGCCTGTCCTTCATCAAGAACTATCTGAAGGAGGATGAAAAGGCGTTCATCGCCACCCTGTGGCCGAACTCCTACTGGAACAACACCAGCCTGCAGCCCTACCCGTACGACCCCGACCAGGCCAACCAACTGCTCGATGCTGCCGGCTACCCGAAAGGCTCGGATGGCATCCGCGCCGGGACCTGTGACGGCAAGCCGGTCAAGTTCTCACTTGGTTTGGAAACCACGACCGCCCAGCGCCGCATCGACAACATGGCCGCCCTCCAGGCCGACCTCAAGAAGATCGGCATCGACATCAAGCCCAACCCGATTCCTGCCGGCACGTTCTTCGGCACGTACCAGGAAGGCGCCGATATGACGACCGGCAAGTTCGATATGGCGATCTTCACCACCGGCTACTACCCCGACCCGGATGCGACCGGCAACTGGGATTGCCCGGACGTGCCCAGCAAGGATAACCCGCTCGGCGCGAACGACTATCACCTGTGCGACCCAAAGCTCGACGCGATGTGGGCGCAGGGCCTGGCCACAGCCGACCCGGCAGGGCGCAAGAAGGTGTATGACGAGATCCAGCAGTACATGTACGACAATGTTCTGATGGTCCCGCTCTACGCCCGGGCGAACGTGTTCGCCTACAACGATCGCTTCGTCTTCCCGCCCAGCTCCGGTTACAGCAACTTTGGCTGGGATGCCGAGAACTTCGACGTGAAGCAGTAACACAACGTCCCGCGAAGGACCTGTGGCGTCGTTTGACGCCACAGGTCGCTCTTTATTGCACTGCGAAAGGAGCTAGCCATGTGGCCTTATCTCGTGCGTCGGATCGGACAGGCGGTCGTCATCCTGTTTATCATCACCATGCTGTGCTTCGTCCTCACCCGCCTGTCATCGGACCCGATGTCCCAGTACGCCAACAAGCCCGGCATCACCGCCGCGGACCGCGCCGCCATCGCCAAGAGCCTCGGGCTCGATCAGCCCATGCCGGTGCAATATGTGCGCTGGCTCGGGCTCGCGGTACAGGGCAACCTGGGCAACTCCTTCTTCTCCAAGCAGCCGGTGCTCACCATGATCGGGCAGCGCCTGCCCCTGACGCTGATCCTGATGACCACCGCGGAGATCTTTACGATCCTGATCTCGTTGGTGCTCGGCATCGTGGCGGCCGTCAAGCAGTATTCGCTGCTGGATAACGTGATCACGTCATTTTCCTTCGTGGGCTATTCCATGCCCATCTTCTTCATTGCCTTTGGCTGCATCGAGCTCTTCGCCGTCCAGTTCAAGGCCTGGCACCTCCCCTACCTCCCCACCGGCGCCGACATCTGGGACCCCAAGGATCCGACGGAGCTCATCCGGCACCTCATTTTGCCGGTGTTCTGCCTCGTCGCCATC
>DATKAF010000026.1:0-39787 GCA_035498395.1 Anaerolineales bacterium | reverse complement strand
TCGGCAAGCTGTACGACGATGGTCTTGTGTGCGGTGAACTGCTGGATCAGGCGCGCCAGCTCGCCATCAAAGAGCAGCTTGCCGTTATGGATGACGATCACGCGCTTGCACAGGGCTTCGACATCGGCCATGTAGTGGCTGGTCAGGAGGACGGTGGCGCCGAAGCGGCGGTTGTACTCGTCGATGAAGGAACGGATGCGCCGCTGCATCGTCACGTCGAGGCCGATGGTCGGCTCATCGAGGAAGACGACCTGGGGGCGGTGGAGGAGGGCGGCGGCGATCTCGCACTTCATCCGCTCGCCCAGGGACAGGTTGCGGACGGGCTTCCGGATCAGCTCGCCCAGCTCGAGCAGGTCGGTCAGTTCCTTGAGCATCTGCCGATAATCGGCGGCCGGCACGCGATAGATGGCGCGGTTCAGCTCGAAGGAATCCAGGGCGGGAATGTCCCAGACCAGCTCGTTGCGCTGTCCCATGACGAGGGTGATCTGGCGCAGGAAGGCCTTCTCGCGTTTCCAGGGAGTGAAGCCAAGGACGGAGAGCTCGCCAGAAGATGGGTGGAGCAGGCCGGAGAGCATCTTGAGAGTGGTGGTCTTGCCGGCGCCGTTCGGGCCCAGGAAGCCGACCACTTCGCCGGGGGAGAGATCGAAGGAGATGCCTGCGACGGCGGGGATATCCTCGGTCTCCCGATGGAACAGGCTCTGCAGGGCGGCTCGCACGCCGCTCTCGCGCTTGCTGACGGTGTAGGTCTTATGCAGGTCACGGACGTGGATGGTGTTCATGCGCCACGTGATTATAAGACGGCTGGAAGGGCGATTCGAGGCGGGAAATCAGCAGGGCTCCCAGCGCTTATTAATATTTCCGGAGTGGAGTTGTCCACTTAGGCGCGAATCGTGGTATGCTAACCGCGGGCAGCGGCTGCTCACTCCCCAAGGCTTGCCTTTACTCTTTATGCAGCACTTCGAGCGTCTTAGCGTTCATAAGGCCGAAGATCGTATGACAGACCATGTCTCCGTGCAACAGAAGGGGGAAAACGTGGTCAACGAACCAGCCAACGGCACGAAAAGCCAGATAACCCCGCGCTCCCGGCGGCAAAGCCAGGTGCAGCGCCTCGCGCCTGCGGACCTGCCGCGCGAGGAGGCCATCCGCCGCCTGGTGCTCTTGCATCGCCTGGTGCGCGTCTCGGCGGAATCCAACCACGATGTCGGCAAGTTCCTGCAAGGCGTTGCACATCTGTGCTCCGAGCAGATCGGCGACATGTGCACCATTACCATGCTCAACATGCGCGGCCAGACATACCATGTGGCTGCGTACGATGACCCGGACCCGGAAATCGTTGCCCTGTTCCGGGAGTCCCTGCTCGAGATAGACCAGATCCACGTCAGCCAGGGATGGGTGGCGTCGGTTATCGCCACGGGCGAGGCGGTGCTCGTGCCGGCCATCGCCATCGATGCAGCGAACCAGACGGCGGTGCCCGCCTTCCGCGAGTTCGCCAGCCGGGCCGGTGTTGCCAGCATGTTGATCGTGCCGATCATGGGCCGGAGCGGTGTGCTGGGGACCCTGGCCATGACGCGGCACACGCGTGGAAGGCCCTACACGGAGGACAACCAGGCCCTGCTGCTGGAGCTGGGACAGCGCGTGGGACTGGAGGTCGAAGGCGGCGTTCTGATCGACTCGCTGCGGCACGAGGTGGCGGGGCGGCAGTTCGCCCTGGATGCGCTGGTGGCGAGCGAGCAGCGCTTCCTGTCCATCTTCCATGCGGCGTCGATGGGCATCCAGATCATGAGCCCGGTCGGGAATGTGCTGGAGAGCAATCCGGCATTCCAGGCGATGACCGGCTACTCCGAAGAGGAGCTGATCGCCATGCAGTTCCACGACCTGGTGCATGCAGATGACCTGGAGGCGGTGCTGAACGCGTTCCAACAGGTCCGGTCCGGCAGGCAAAATGCGCTGCGATTGGATCTGCGGCTGTGCGCCAGGGACGGCTCCGTCTGCTGGACACGCACGACGTTCGCCGGCGTGAAGGAAAAGGGCGGCAGGAGATCGCTTTCGCTGATCTTCGCCATCATGGAAGATATCACCGCCCAGAAGCGCGCCGACGCGGAGCTGATGGAGCTGCGGCAGCATTTGCAGCGCAGCATCGAGGGAGAGCGGCTCAAGCTGGCGCAGAACCTGCACGACATACCCCTGCAAGAGCTGTATGCGGTGATCTACAGGCTGGAGGAACTGCGCCTCACCACGCGGCCTGCCACATCGGAGATCATCGGGCAGGTCATCGGAGACATCAAGCGCACGCTGGACGGCCTGCGCTCCACGGCCAGCGACCTCCGGCCGCCGGCGCTCTCGCGCTTCGGTTTGGAGAAGGCCATCCGGTCCTACGCGGAAGACTTCCGCATCAAGCATCCAGACATCGACCTGACGCTGGCGGTGGCGCAGGACCAGGAGTTCTTGGCAGAGGACACGCGGCTGGTGTTGTTCCGCGTGTTCCAGGAGGCTATGGCGAACATCGTCCGGCACGCATGCTCATCGGCGGTGCAGGTGCGGTTCTCGTTCGACGCGGAAGAAGCGCGCATCGAGGTAACTGATAACGGCCGAGGCTTTGCAGTACCGGACAACTGGATGGTGAGCGCGCGCGAGGGGCATTACGGCCTGGCGGGAATGGCCGAACGCGTGGGGGCGGCAGGCGGGGTGCTCGCTCTGGACTCACATCCGGGAGGGCCGACGACCGTGCGCGCGGTGGTGCCGTGCTAGTTCCCCGAGGCAAGCTGTCCACTGATACTAAGGGGTTTCCCTACCGTGCTACGGAATCTCCCGGATACGAAGGAACGGGCAATCACGGTAAAGTCTGATGCGGGTGGCAGGCCCGGGTATCCCCTCAAGGCGGCCCGAGCTGCGGCACACACCGCCCCGACACTGCCCTGCCGCGCCCCGGCCGATTCGAGCTGGAAACCAACCAGTCTGCCGGGGCCTGCCAGCCCATGCAAGTCTGTGGTAGCTGCCTCAAGGGGAACACCCCGGAATTCGGATGTACGGACAGACGGTCCGCAGACCCAAGTTCCGGGGTTTGTTATTTTGACAGCGGGTGGTCCGCCGCGGCACTTTCAAGGCTGCGGAGAAGCACCCGGTCTTGAATTATCCAATCGGCTTTCATCCATTATCGGTGCAGCCACTCCATGGAAGATTTGAGCTCAATGACAGACGCCATCAACGGACAATTCCCGCCACTGCCGGAGGGTTTCGACGCGCAGCGCCTGCAGATCGTCTATGACCGCATCCTGAAGGCCGCGGCCGAAAATGGGGATGACCTGGACCGCCTGGCGCAGTCCCTGAGCGAGATCATCGCGGAGACGCTGGGAGACCTGTGCTCGATCCAGGTGCTGAACCGGGATAATGAGAAGGTGCACCTGGCGGGCATGCACGATGCAGATCCTCGGGCCCTCTCGCTGCTGGCCGACGCCGTGGCAGCAATGGCCGAGATGCCACGCGACGAGGGCGCGGTCGGGCAGGTGCTGCTGACCGGCGAGCCGCTGTTCCTGCCATCGATCCCGGAGGATGCGCTGCGGTCGGTCGGGGTGCCGGAGTTCGTGCGATACATCGACGCGGTGGGGATGTCCAGTGCGATGGCGGTTGCGTTGAAGGGATCCACCGGAAACTTTGGAGCCATCACCCTGTCGCGGCACCGAGGGCATCCCGCTTACACCGATACGGACTTGCGCCTCCTGCTGCGGATGAGCCGGCAAGTGGCGAGCGCGCTGGAACACGCGGTGCTGGTGGAGTCGCTGCGCCGGCAACTGGCGGGTGCGAACTCCGAGCGGGAACGCATGCGCCAAACAGAAGCGCGTACGCGCATGGCGTTCGACCGCATCCTGAAGGCTGCCCGCGAGAACGGGGACGATATCGACGCGCTGGCACAGGCTCTGTCCGTGGTGGTCGCTGAGACCTTCCGGGGGCTGTCCTCGATCACGCTGCTGAACCAGCACAACGAGCTGATGCACATAGGGGGCCTGCACGATGTGGACCCGCGCGCCCTCTCCATGCTAAAAGACTTCCTGGCGTCTGCGAAGGATGTGGGGCGCGATGAAGGCCTTACCGCGCAAGTCATCCGCACCGGCCAGCCGCTGCTCATGCGATCCGTTCCGCAAGAGACGCTGGATTCCATCCCGTATCCTGGCATGCAGGAATATATCCGCGAGGTGGGTTTCGGCACGGCCATGTCGGTGGCGCTCAAGGGCCGCAGCAACAACTTCGGCGCAGTGAGCGTCGCGCGGCCGCGGGGCGCCCAGCCGTTCAGCGAGGCGGACCTGGAACTGCTGGAGGCGATGAGCTCCCGCATGTCGATTTTCTTCGAGAACATGCTGCAGGTGGAGAACCTGCGCTTCCAATTGGCGGCCGCATCGATCCAACAGGACGAGGCAGCACGCGCCGACCCGCGAGCGGTGTTTGACCGCATGATGAGGGCGATCGTCGAGCTGGGCGGCGACGCCGACGGGCTGGCGCAGGAGTTCAGCGTCATCACTGCCGAGACGATCGGCGACCTGTGCACGATCGTGCTGAGGAACCCGCATAACGAGATGCTGCACATCGCAGGCCAGTATGACGCCGAGCCGAAGGCGCTGGCGCTGATCCGCGAAGCAGGCATGCCGAGCGGGTTCCTGCCGCGCGGGAACAGCATCGTGAGCGCGGTGCTGCGCACGGGGCAGCCCGTGCTGCGTCCATCCATCACCGAGGCGGAGCTGCGCGCGTTCATCCTGCCGGAGTTCAGCCCCTACCTGGAGCAGGTGGGTGTGCAGAGCCTGATGGCGGTCCCGATCCGGGGGCGTGACCACGATATCGGCACGGTATCCCTGTACCGGCACCGCGGCGGCAGGCCGTACGACGAGGCCGATCTGGGTCTGCTGACCGACATGGCGCTGTGCATGCAGGTGGCGCTGGACAACCTGCTGCGGGCGGAATCGCTGCGCGACCAGCAGTCCGTCACTGTGGACCGCCCTCCTGAGCTGGAGGACGTGAACCGACTGGCCGTGCTGCACCACCTGACGCACATGATCGGCGAGAACCGCCAGCATATCGACCGGATGATGGAGCTGGCGGCGGTGATCGCCGCCGAATCGCTGGGCGGCACCTGCTCGATCACGCTGCTGAACCGGAACAACCAGCGCATGAATCTGGCCGCCTATTACGATACCGACCGGCAGGCGCTCTCTCTCCTGGGTGACGTGTTGAAGGCTACCGCCAGCATGCCGCGCGGCACAGGCCTGCTGGCCGACGTGATGCGCAGCGACGAGGCGCGCCTGATCCCCTCTCTGGATGAGGCGCAGACCGGAGAACAGGTGCGGGCCGCCGGCATCCCGGAGCTGACGCGGTATTGGGACGAGATCGGCATCTCCAGCGTGGTGGCCGCGCCCCTGGGCGGCATGAGCGGGGTCGTCGGAGGCATCAGTCTGGCGCGGCATCGCGGCGAGGCGCCCTATACGGAAGCCGACCGCGACTTCCTGGTGGAGATCGCCTACCGGCTCGCCATCGGCGTGGAGAACTACGGGCTGATCGAATCGCTACGCAAGGAGATCGCAGCGACCTCCTCCACGCAGCAGGCGCTGCACGCCAGCGAACTGCGCTTCCGCTCCGTGTTCGACTCGACCGCCTTGGGCATCGAAGTCATGGACGCCTCCGGCTTCATTGTGGACGTGAACCGCGCCTTCGAGTCCATGAGCGGTTATTCCTGGGGCGAGATGGTGGGCAGACCCTACGGCACGCTCCAGCACGCGGACGATAGCGGCTCGTTCCTACGCATGATGACGGAGCTCAAGATGAGCCGCGAATCGGGCGCCCCGGTGGAGAACCGCATCATCGGCAAGGACGGCACGCAGTTGTGGGTGAAGACTCACCTGGCGGCGGTCAAGAAACCGGATGAGGACGCCATCAGCCTGATCGTGGCAATGCACGAGAACATTACGGGGCGCAAGCAGGCCGAGCAGTATTTCCAGGCCGTGCTCGAAGCGACGCCGGATGGGCTGGTGATGGTGGATGCCGAGGGCAGGATCATGCTGGTCAACCAGCAACTGCAGAGCATGTTCGGCTACCAGCGCGAGGATGTCGTGGGGCAGCACATCGAGACGCTGGTCCCCGAGCGGCTGCGCTCCGAGCACCCGCTGCACCGCGCCAGCTACCTCATGGAACCGCACATGCGCTCGATGGGCGAAGGGCTGGAGCTGTTCGGAGTCCGGAAGGATGGCACGGAATTCCCGGTGGAGGTCAGCCTGAGCTCCTTGGAGATCAACGGGGCGATGGTGGTGGTGGCGGCCATCCGGGATGTTACCGACCGGAGGAAGAGACAGGCGGCATTGGTGCGCAGCGAGCGGAGCCTGAGCGAAGCACAGCAGGTAGCGCGCCTCGGCAGCCTGGAGTTCGACGTACTGACCGGCGGCATCGATGCATCGGAGGAGGCGCTGCGCATCCTGGGCGTGGAACGCGCCGAGCTCCGGACGTCCGAGTCCGTGCTGGAGCGCATGCACCCGGAAGACCGCCAGCGAGTGCGAGAGCAGACACAATCAGTGCTGCAAACCAGGGTCCCGGCGGAGTTCGAGTTCCGCGTGCTGCTGCCGGATGGGAGCGAGCGCATCGTCCACGACCGCGTCGCGCCGTTCTTCGACCCGCACGGCAAGCCGACGCGCATCCTGGGGACCATCCAGGATGTGACCGAACTGCGGCAGACCGAGAGAGACATGAACGAGCTGAAGAACCACCTGCAGAGCAGCGTGGAGCTGGAGAGGCTGCGGCTGGCGCAGGACCTGCACGACGGGCCGATGCAGGAGCTGTACGGCGCAAGCTACCGGCTGGACGAGCTGGGCGACAGCGCCGACGAGGACCTGAAAGACGGCATCGAGGAAGTGAGCGACCAGATCCAGGGGACGATCGACGAGCTGCGCTCGATCGCCAAGGAGCTGAGGCCGCCGTCGATCTCAAGCTTCGGCCTGGAGAAAGCCATCCGCTCGTACGCGGAGGATTTCGAGCAGAAGCATTCCAACATTGCGCTGCGGCTGTCGCTGGCGAGGGACCACCAGCTGCTGCCGGAGACCATACGGCTGACGCTCTTCCGCGTGTTCCAGCAGGCACTGGCGAACGTGCTGCGCCACTCGCAGGCCACGGAGGTAAGCGTGCGCTTCGCGCTGGATGCCGAGGAGGCGCGGCTGGTCATTTCGGACAACGGCCAGGGCTTCGTCGTGCCGGCGAACTGGATGAGCTTCGTGCGGGGCGGCCACTACGGGCTGGCGGGCGCGGCCGAGCGCCTCAATGCCTTGGGTGGCATGCTGCTGGTGGAGTCGCACCCGCAGCAATCGACGACGATCACGGCCGTCGTGCCGTGGTCGCGCGCGGCGCAGAATACGAAGGCGAGCGCGGATAAGGTGGAGGGGTGAGGAGTTTACGATTTTCCTACGGGATGCTTCGCGATCAGATTTACGGTTGACGATTGACGATTGAAACCGTAGGCGATTTGCCAGGCAATTCGAGTTCTAACAACAGCGGGCCGAGTCGGCCTGTCATCCTGCAAGGATGAACAGAGGCCGCTATGGAGCCCAGGTCAGGTTGGCGCCGTCCAGCCAGATCGTGCCGCGGCTCGCTCCCGACGAGAGCACGAACTCGATGCGCGTGTAGGCTGCGTAGGCCCGGAACGTACCACTAATGCGCTGGAATGGGTGCGTCCCGACCGGGAAGGTGAGCGTGCGCACCGCGCCTTTCGCCGCGCCATTGTAGAATGTGATCTTCAGGCTGTGCGCACCCCCTGATGGCAGCGCCACGTTCGACGTGCGCAGCCAAAGACTGTATGTAAAGTCGTCTCCGGCTCCTCCGCTCTTGGCGACGGTTTGCCTGACCGTCTTCAGTTTGCCGTTCCCAACCAGCTTCAGTGAGCAATTCCCGGCATTGCGGACCGTGCAATCGCGGCGATCGGTGGCAGCTACAAAGCCGCCGACCGTCCACATGTCGGGGACCTTGTTGGCGTTCGCATCCACTTCGAAGCCGGGATTCTTCAGGAGCTGGGTCCCGGCCACGGCCGTTGCGCTGACCGGCACGGAGAGCGGCGAGACGCCCGCATTGCTCTCAATCGTGATGTCGCCAGAGAACGTTCCAACGGTGTTGGGGTAGAACAGTACGGCCAGGATGCAAGCCTCCCCCACGGCGAGCGTCCTGGCATACGTGCAGGTGCTGAGCGAGGCATTCACGAACTTGGTCGGGAAACTCAGGAAGGATAGGGTGACCGACTCTGTGCCGGTATTCGTAAGTGTGATGTTTTTGATCGCGCTTGCCGTACCAGCCAGTTGATCGTCGAAGCTCAGGCTGGCCGGATTGGCGCTCAGCTCCCCGCCTCCAACCGCTCTGCCGCTTACCGGCACGCTGGCGGGCGAGTCCGGGGCATTGCTCTCGATGGTAATATCGCCGTTAAACGTCCCCAGCGTGTCCGGGTAGAACTTCACATCCAGCGCGCAGGAGGCATTGGCGGCCAGGTTCATGCCGTAGGTGCAGGTGGTGCTTGCGGCATTGACGTACATATCCGGCAGGTGGATGGAGCCGAGTGTGAGTGCCGCCGTGCCGGCGTTCGTGATGGTGATGGTCTTCGCGCTGCTGGCGGTATTCACCGCCTGGTTGCCAAAGCTAAGGCTGGTGGGGTTCACGTCCAATGCAAGCCCGAGGCTGAACTTAAGGACAAAGCCGACGTAAGGATATCCGCTGCCGCCTACATAGGTCCTTCCCGCGGCATACAGAGCGTTCGCGGCAGGATCGGCTGCCAGAGCAAGGACGTCACCGCTGATGCCGCCTCCGACCGGCTGCCAGGCGCTGCCATCCCAGCGCGCGATATGCTGCGCGGCCGCACCGCCCGCCTCGCTGAACGTGCCACCCGCGTATACGTTGCTGTCGTCTGCAGCCACCGCATAGACATTGTCGCCCACGCCCGTGCCCAGCCCCGTCCACGACGAGCCGTTCCAGCGATCCACGTTGGCGGAGGATTGGGAGAAGTGCCCGCCCGCCACCAGGTTGCCGCTCCCGTCAATCGCCAGCGAGCGGATGTCTGTGCAGCTCAGGCAGTAGTCATCTGACCAGGAGCCGACCGACGACCAGGCGCTGCCGTTCCACCTGGTAAGGTGATGCAGCGCGCTTCCCTGCAAGTAGTTGAACGTGCCGCCCGCGTACAGGTTGCCGCTGCCGTCCACCGCCAGCGTCTCGACATCTCCATCCAGGTAAATAGCGCCCAGCTTGGACCAGGCGCTGCCGTTCCATTTGCCTACGCCGCGCCAGGGAGCGCCGTATTGATCGTGTGTGGAGAGGCGCGCGTAGACATTCCCGCTGTCGTCCACGGCAACAGCATACGCTTCGCCCTCTGCTCCTGTGCCCAGCGCAGTCCACGAACTGCCGTCCCATTTGGCCACGCCGAACCCGCCGCCTGCATACAAGTTGCCGTCGCCATCCACCGCAAGCGCATCAACATAACCACCCGGGCCGCCGCCCACCGCCGACCAGGAGGAGCCGTCCCACCGGGCGACGTAATTGGCGCTCGTGCCGCCCGCCGTAGTGAAGAAGCCGCCCGCGTACAAGTTGCCGCTGCCATCGACTACCAGGGCCTTGACCTGAGCATCCATTCCGCTGCCCAGCGCCGACTTGGGGTTCACGGCCCCAGCCGCCTGGTTGGGCGGCAACGAAACGAGAACCAGGACGATCAGTGTTGCGATAGTGATGCTGCGCCTTGCCGTGTGCATGATATTCCTTCCCGCCTCGATGTCGATGAAAATGATGATGATAGCCTGTTACAGACCGCCCGCTTATTGAAGCTGCCGGTATTGTATGAGGTTTCCCGGGCCCCTGCAATAGCCTGCGACATGACGGTTCTGCAAACCCAGTATGCCGGACGTTCGAGGCAGATCTCCTCTGTTCACAAAGCACGATGGAGACGGTGCTCAGATCTGCTTCCCATACAGGAAGCCCGTACCGTCCCAATCTGAGGCGTAGCCTGCGCCGGTGAGGGCGGCCTCGACCCACGGCAGGGCGGGCGCCAGCCACAGGACGCGCCCATAAGCGAGGCGCTGAGCAAGGTGCAGGCAATCGGTCAGGAACTCATACAGGCGTTCGGGGGGCACGGCCGCGAAGCCGATGCCGAGCACCTTCACGCCGTCGTCTTCGTCGTCCCAGCAGGCGAGCAGGCCCGCCCTTTCTGCACCCCACCACCACAGTTTTCCGGCTTCCGCCTTTTCCTGTAGGACAGCCTCGGTCGGCTCGGAGAACCGCCAGCCCGAATCCATCAGGCCGTTGTAGGCTTCGAGCTGCGCCGCGGCGAACTGCGCGGCATGGCGGGCTTGCCCGGGCGTCGCGGGAACGAACGAGTCGCGGCCCGCGGAAGCAGGCGCCCAGAAGCTGCGGACCTCGCCGAGCTTCGCGTATCCCATGCGCTCGGACAGATGATGGACCTGCACGCGTTCCCAACTGGTCATGAGCCGCACCGCGCCGCCGCGCGCTTTCCACCAATCATCCAGGTACTCGTGGATGTGCGAGCCGATCTTCAGGCCCTGGTATTGCGGGTCGACGCGCAGGCCCTCCAACCACCACTGACCCTCCGCCAGCCGCGTGAGCTTGCCCAGGCCGACGGCGTGCCCGCCGTACTGCGCAACCACGAGGATGCCTTCCGGGTCGGCGAGCCAATCGTCCCAGACATACTTGATGTAGTCGTGGCCTTCCCAGATGAACTTGGTGAACTCCAATACGTCGGCGGCATCGCCCGGCAGCGCGGGTCGGCAGACGACGGCAGGAGAGGCGAAGCGCATGCCGCTAACCTATTGCCCCGCCGTCTTCCCCAACGCCGCCGCAGGAACCGTGATGACCACGGTCGTGCCCTTGGCGGGGCCGGAGTGGAGGTCCAGGCTCCCGCCGACGGCTTTGGCGCGCTCCTTCATGCCAGCCAGGCCATAATGTCCGTGCGCCGTTTGATCCAGTAGGTCGGGGGAGGGATCCATGCCCTTGCCGTTATCGTGGATCTCCAGCACAGCGCAATCGCCTGTGAACGATAACCGCACGGTCACGCTGGTGGCGAGCCCGTGCTGGACCGCGTTGCTCAACGCTTCCTGATAGATGCGGAAGAGAGCCAGCGAGCTATACAGAGGGAGCTTGCCTCGGTCGGGCGAGAGATGGCAGACGAGGTCGACGTTGGGATGCTTCTTGCGATAGCCGGCCGCGTGGGAACGGATGGTGCGGGATAGGCCGAGGTTGCGGAGCAACGAATCGCGCAGCTCGCTGACGGTGTCGCGCAGCTCCTGGCTCGCTTCCCGTACGCTCTCGCTGATGCGGCCCAGTTCCTTCCGCAGGAGGCGGTCCTGGATGGAATCCCGGGCGATCTCGATATCCATGTGGATGGCTGCCAGGTTCTGGAGCGGGCCGTCGTGCAGATCGCGGGCGAGGGCCAGGCGTTCCTGCTCGCGCTGTTCCAGCAGGCGGCGCTGGATCTCGATGCGCATCTGCCCTTCCTGGAGCTGCTGCTCACGGCGCTTATTCTCCGTCACGTCGATGGCGGCGACGGTCAGGCCGGTGATGGCGCCGTCGGCATCGCGCAGAGGCTCGATGGTCATGTCGAAGGTGTGGTCCGTGCCGTCGTGCGGGAACACGAGCTCCTGCCGCCGGCCGGCGCCGGTTTCCAGGACGGAGCGTTTGAGCGCCACCAGTTCGGCAACTTCGCTGGCGTCGCGCAGGTCCTCGTCCATCTTGCCGATCATGTCCGCCGGCTCCCTGCCGAAGGCGGGGTGGAAGACCCATGTGTAGCGGAGGTCGCAGTCGTTGGTGTAGATGATCATCGGGGAGTTCTTGACCGCGATCTGGAAGCGCTCCTGGCTCTGGCGCAACTCTTCCTGCGCCTGCTTGAGGCCGCTGATATCCAGGTTGATGCCGGCCCAGCAGATGATCCGTCCGCGATCATCCTTTACGGGGACGCCGCGTGCCAGCACGGGATGATAGTCCCCGTCCGTCCCACGGAAGCGATGCTCGATGTCCCAATGGCCTTCCGTGCGCACGCACTCCTTCCAGGCGGCGATCGTCCGCCCGGTGTCGTCGGGATGCAGCGAGTCGCCCCAGCCGAATTCGGAGCACTGTGCTTGCGTGATGCCGAGCAGGTCCAGCAGGGATTGGCTGGCATAGGTGTTCCGCCCAGCCGGGTCGCAGATCCATACGCCGTACGGGAGAGTCTCGCCGATGGCCCGGTAAATTCGCTCGCTGTCGCGCAGCTCCTGCTCGGCCTTCTTGACCTGGCTGATGTCCTCCACCAGAGCCAGGATGTATTTCTGCGTGCCGTCGGGCCCCGGCACGCGCGACACGCTCTTGCGGACCCAGACCGGACGGCCATCCTTGCGGCGATACCGGTTCTCGATCACGAAGGCGGGCATCTCGTTCGCAAGCTGCCGGTCGATGAGGCGCATGTTCTCTTCGCGGTCATCCGGGTGGATCAGGTCGGGGAAATGGAGCTGCAGCAGCTCCTCTTTGG
Organism: Anaerolineales bacterium; assembly: GCA_035498395.1. Taxonomy (GTDB): domain Bacteria; phylum Chloroflexota; class Anaerolineae; order Anaerolineales; family Villigracilaceae; genus Fen-1038. The sequence goes on along the minus strand of DATKAF010000026.1, from coordinate 27,279 downwards.
AATAGCCGGTCAGGCGGCAGTAGGCGTCGTTGGCGTCCACAAAACGGCCATCGATGGTCGTGAGGGCATAGCCGATGGCGGCGTGCTCGAATGCGCTGTGGAGTTTGGACTCGCTTTCGAGCAGGGCCTCCGCGAGCTGCCGGGTCTCGGTCACGTCGTAGGAGAAGCCAAGGGCGGCAACGACATGCCCGTCATCGTCGCGGACCGGCACGCCGTGGATAATATAGTAGCGCCCGCCGCCTTGATGCTCCGTGACGAACCTCTCGCCGCCCAGGGCCTTCCGGTAGAGCGGCTCGTAGAGCGCGGCGGTCTCGGGGTCCAAGGCTTCCCGGAGGGTCTTGCCTTGAAAGCTCTCCGGGGTCAGCCCGGCACGCTCCAGCGCCTGCCCCGCGGCGACCAGGTAGCGGAGATCATGGTCAACAATGAAGACGCCGCAATTTGGCAGGTTGGTCGCCAGCAGGCTGTACCACGCATCGCCGCGCTTGCCTGCGCGGCCAACCCACTGGAGATGCTCGAGATCCGCGCACAGACGGGCGTTCTCTTCTTCCAGTTGATGGATGCGTTCCTGCGGGGAAAGCTCGGTGATGCCCCCTTGCACAGGGTCAGACATCGGATGCCTCCTGTGGAGCAAACACTGGTGCGAGGGATACGAGGACGACACCCGTAAAGAGGGAAATCGGTCGTGCCGGCTGGGATAAAGTGATTGCGATTCTACACCCATTGCACCAGGAGACCGCTGGCTTTCACCGCACAGTATAATCAGCGCCTACCCGTTCATGGAGATCGCGGAACGCGCGCACGGCCTCCATTCTTACCGACATCGGACCTTACAACAACTTGGATGAAGGAGACAACATGGCACGCTCTCAACCCGAAGGATTCCTTGCGACCCCATCCCATGAGCCCGCGCGGGGCGTACTGGTGCTGCATGCATGGTGGGGGCTGAACGATACGATCAAGGCGGTATGCAAGCGGCTGGCCGAGGCCGGTTACACGGCGTTCGCGCCCGACCTGTATCACGGCAAGGTGGCGGATACCATCCCCGGCGCGGAGGCGCTCAGCCAGGTGGTGGATGCCAACCATGAGCAGACGGAGGCGGAGGTCGTTGAGGCGGCGCGCTTCCTGCACGAGCGCGCCGGCGGCCGCGGAATGACGGTGATGGGATTCTCGCTCGGCGCGTATTATTCCATCGTGCTGGCTGCCATGCACCCTGACCTGATCGATTCCGTGGCGCTCTTCTACGGGACGGTCGGGACGATGCCGGTGGACCAGAGCCGTTCGCAGGCCAGCTACCTGGGACACTTTGCCGCGAACGACCCGTTTGAGACACCCGCGAACGTGGACACGCTGGAAAGCTCGCTCAAGCAGGCGGGCAGGCCGGTCAGCTTTTATCGCTACCCTGGCACAAGTCACTGGTTCTTCGAGCCGGACCGCACGGATGCATACAACAAGGCCGCCGCGAGCCTGGCATGGGAGCGGACGCTGGAGTTCCTGAAGTCAACCTCCGGCAAATCGGCGGGATGAATGGAAAAAGGCGACCGGAAGGCCGCCTTTCTTCTTGTGCCTGTTGAGGGGATCTCATCTGCCCTTGCGCAGGCTCACGCTTGGGTCGCCCTGCTTGCGGAACCGGAGCACCTCGGGGTGCGCGTCGGCGTAACGTTCCATGCCGCGCGTGTCCCACGTGACGCGGCCTTTGATGTACAGGGCCTGGTACGCGTCGGTCATCACGCTCTCGCCGCCGAGCAGCACATCGTTCTTGATCTCAGCTTCCAGGGCGTGCGCGTTCTGCTCGGCCGCCTCCAGCAGCGGATCGTATTCGGCCTCCAGCGCATCGAGCTCGGCCTGGACGCTCTTTAGGAGCTCGCTGCGCCGGGACTCGTAATCCATGCGCGTCAGGTCCAGAGCGGCCTGCAGGTCCGCCAGCCGCGTCAGCTTTGCGGCGATCTCCGCCTTCGGAGGTCGGGTTCCCAGCTTCGAAAGCTCGGCAAGCCCGATGCGGTGCAGTTCCCTGCTGAATTCCTGAAGGGCCGTCTTGTAGCGGCACTTGTGCAGGGCATCGGCCTCCGCCTGCGAGGCGGTCTGATGGTCCACATTGAGCGAACGCGCCGCCTCTTCGATGGAGGCTGCCGGCGGCTCGCCATCCAACCCGTAACGGCGGTTCAAGATGCGGAACCAAAGGTCTTTCTCGCCGGAGGTGAGCTTCCTTCGGACGACATCGATGAACGCATCCGCCACATCGGGCAGGCATTGGTCGCGCAGGATGCGCGCCTGCTCCGGCTCGAAGCCGAGCGCGTCGATCTGCGCGGGAAGGCTGGTCTGCTCGCCGTGAATGGCGGTCAGGAAGCGGTCAAGACCATGCAAGCGGGTGGTGATGTCCATGAGTGCTCCAGTATGGGAAGTTGTCAGTTATCAGTTATCAGTGGTCAGTGGTTAGTGGTTAGTGGTCAGTCCTAACCGGCCTCCGGCCCTTCCCTGATGCCTGCAAAGCTCTTAGCTCGTGGCTTTTAGCTTTTGGCTAAGAGCGAAAAGCTATGAGTCAAAAGCTTCGTCGGGGAGGGACGGGGTAGGGCTGCCGGGTAGGGCCACCAGCGGTCAAGTGACAGGCGGACCCGGAGGGAAGATGGCATCGAACACCTCCGGACAATATTTGCGGACCATCTCCGACGATAAGCCGTTCTCCTGGCAGATCTCGGCGTACAGGTCGGCGCTGCGGCGTTTCGTGCGCTTCTGGGTCGCGGGGTCCAGCGCCCACAGGCCGAAGCGCTGGGTCCAGCCGCGCTCCCACTCGAAGTTGTCGACGAGCGTCCAGTGGAAGTAGGCCTTGATGGGCCAGTTGAAATTGACGGCGTGCCACATCTGGTGCACGTGCTGCGCGATGTAGCGCGGCCGGATGACGTCGTCCTCGGCTTCGATGCCGTTCTCGGTGACGATGATGGGCGTGCCGGGGTAGGTGCGCTCGGCCCATTTAAAGGAAGCGAAGAAACCTTCGGGCGTGTTCGCCAGGTATTTGGTCGGGCTGAGGTCGGCGTCGTCGGCATAGCCGGAGTGCATGAAGAGCTGGCGAGGGGCCCGAATATCGAAGGAAACGGTATCCACGGAATAGTAATTGAGCCCGAGGTAGTCTTGGGTGCCCTTGGCCTCCGGCACGCGCACGCTGCCGGTGGGCATGCGCATCACGCCGGCGCTGATCCCCGACGGGAAGGCCAGGTTGACGCCGTTGTAGCGGATGCGGCGCGCCATCGCATCCAGCGGGGAGCGGCTGCGCGCAACTGCAGGGCGGAAGTGCAGAGCATAGCCGACGCGCGCCTCCTTCTGGATCTCGTGGATGAGGCGATAGGCAGCCGCGTGGGCGCGCAACATGGTGACCTGGACCCGCATCGCCAGGCGCAGGTCATGCCGGCCGGGAGGGAAGGCTCCCTCGACGTAGCCCATCAGCGCGTAGACGTTCGGCTCGTTGATCGTACACCAGAGGGTGCAGTATTCCTTGAGCGCGTCCACCGTCTTGCGGACGAAGCGCTCGAACAACGGGATGACCGCCTCAGTCTCCCAGGCGCCGCGCTCGGTCAGCCACAGCGGGTCGGTGAAGTGGTGCAGCGTGACCATGGCGGTCATGCCGCGCTCGTGCAGGCCGCGCAGCATGGCGCGGTACTTCTCCAGGGCATCCTCATCCCACTTGTCCGGCTCGGGCTGGATGCGGCTCCACTCGACCGAGATGCGCTGGGCGTTCATGTGCGCTTCGGCGGCGCGGTCGAAGTCTTCACGCCAGCGCCCGCCCCACCAGTCGGCCGCGAGGCCCGAGGCGCCGTCGGTGCGGCCCTCCTGCTCCCACCTCCACCACTGGTTGTTGGCATTGTTGCCTTCGACCTGATGTGAAGCGGTGGCGGCCCCCCACAGGAACCCGCGCGGAAAATGGTAGGATGCTTCAATCATGGGATTTGCAAGATGGTACACGGAAAACACGGATTCTCGCGGATTTCCTTAATGTTTCCGTGTTATCCGTGTACGAATTAGGCTGAGTGGAAGGAGTCGACCGCGTCGTCCAGGCTCTCGTACATGGGCACATTGATGAGGAGGCCGGTTATCCCCAACACCTCGTAGACCTGGGCCGGAGCGTTGCACAGCTTGAGGTGAGTCACCTTGCCGGCCTCATCGCCCGGCGTCACGAGCTGGTAGGACTTTTGCAGAGCGCGGATGCCGGCGCTGGTGATGGTAGTCATCTGGCGCAGGTCGAGCAGGACGAACTGCGCGCCGCCATCTTTGGCGGCCTGCACGGCGTCGACAAGCTGCTGCTCGCTTTGCGCGTCGAGCCAGCCTGCAAGGTGAAAGACGGCGATGCTGGGCTTGCCTTCCGGCTGCTCCTTGACGATCTTGAAATCCGCGCCCATGTGCAACCTCCACTGATTTGCGATTTCCCTACGGGATGCTTCGCGATCAGATTTCAGATTTATGATTGGATTTGCCCCATTATAGCCGCTTGAGATGGGAAACGGAAAATAGGAAATCAAAAACCGGAAATGGGAAATGGGAAATAAGCCGCAAGCAGGATTCTGAACACGAAGGATAAAAAGGATTTCCGATTTACGATTTCCGATTACGTTTGTCTACCTTAGTGCTCTTAGCGGTTGAAGCACTTCGCTGATCGCTTACTTCCGCGCCAGCATCGCCAGGTAGAGCGCCACCGAGCCCGCCACTGCGGCGTTCAGCGATTCGATGCGGCCTTTCATCGGCAGCTTCAGCAGCACATCGCATTTCTTGCGGGTCAGTTGATGCAGCCCTTCGCCCTCCGAGCCGACGACCAGCGCGACGGCCCCGCTCAGGTGCCGGTCCGCCTTGTCGTCGATGGGCTGACCAGCCTGGTCGAGCCCGACGATCCACACGTCGGACTCTTTCAGCGCGTCGATGGCCTGGGAGAGATTCGCCTGGGCGATGTGCAGGTGCTCGCTGGCTCCGGAAGAGGCGTTGACGACCGCCGGGGTGACGCCCACCGCGCGCGCCAGCGGGATGACCACGCCGTGGACTCCGGCAGCCTCCGCCGTGCGCAGCAGCGAGCCGAAGTTTTGCGGGTCTTGCAACGCATCGATCACCAGCACGAACGGCTTTTCCTTCCTGCGCCCGGCTTCTTCCAGGATATCGATCACGTCACTGTAGCGGTACTCGCCGACTTCGAGAGCGACTCCCTGGTGATTGGCGTTCAGCTTGTCGAGCTTTGCACGCGGCAGAAGCCTTGCCGGGATGCTGCTCCCGGCTGCCAGCTCCATGATGTCCACGATTCGACCGGCAGGCTTCACGCCATCGGCGAGCTGCACGCTGAAGACCTCGCGGCGGGCGGCGCGCAGCGTCTCATAGACCGCGTTGCGACCGTAGATGAGTTCGCGCATGGGGTGATTGTAATGGAGGATGGTAGTTATACGAGAGTCGAGAATCGTGAATCGTGAATCGAGATTCGTGATGCGTGCACCGGAATGGAGGTCGAGGCCCGCGGACGATGGCGCATGCGCCTAAACTGACAGCGCGATCAAGTACTGGGCGGCGAAGTAGACGCCAAGGATGAATGCTTGCGCCGGGTGGAAGGGGCGGCGGAAGCGGTTGATCGCCAGCAGCGAGTCGGAGGCGACAAAGAGCAGCGCGCCGAGCGCAGCGGAGAGCGTCTTGGCTGAGGGCTGACCCAGCGCGCGCCCGACCGCCAAAGAGGCCATAAGCAGTATGGCAGTCATGTAGATGAGGACGGGGATGCGCATCCGGGGAGGCACACCCTTCCATAGATATGCCAGTACCGCGGCGCCGAATGCCAGCAGCCCAAGCAATACCCAGGCGAAGCCGCGCGCGGCTGCACCGCCGTGGAAGGCGACGATGTAGCAGATGTGCGCGAGCAGAAACGCAACCAGCCCTTGCATGAAGCGTTCGTGCGGCAGCATCAGGAAGACGTCGCCCGCCAGCGAGAAATTCAGACCCAGCACGACCGCGCGGGCGTAGGCATCTGCCGGGAACGCCCCGGAGAGCAGCGCAACCAGGATGATCAGGATGGTCGTGAGGGGCTTGAAGATGTAGATTAGGACCGGGCGCGGCGGTCGAAGGTAATGCCCCGCAATGGCAAGCCCGGCGGAACACAGGATGGCGAGGGTGATGAGCGGCGATGGAGCGGGCATGAGCAGAGACCAGTGTGCAATGACCAGTCCCGCTTCAGCGGGATCTCCGCCCTGCTGAAGCAGGGTCTTCGCTTCGCTACGACTTCGCTCCGATAATCAGCGACGGGGTGAGTTTCCCTTCCTTCCTAACGTCAGCACGCTGTAGGTATAGGACGCCACCGGCATCAGGAGCCAGATGATATAGACCGGGTACACGCTGATGAACCCCAACGGTATCGTCAGCAGGATCACGATCGGAGGATACAGCCACAGCCGCTCGATCAGCCGCACGGCGCGCTCGTCGATATCGTCCTTCAGTAGCCTGCCGCGGCGCGAGGCATAGCGCCACATGGCCCAGGACGCCAGGCACAACAGCGCGGTATTCACGCCGAACATGATGAGCGCCAGCGGCTGCAATGGGTAACGCCCCAATCCGTCGGCCGTGCTGGGCATCAGCACCACGAACATGAGCGACAGCAGGTACAGCCAGACGAACACGCCATCGGCACGGGCGACGTGCAGCATGGTCCGCTGGTGGACGTCCCATTCCTGCGCGATGACCAGGAAGGCGAACACGAAGATGAACAGCTTCGGGATCATCGACTGGAGGCCGTGCGCGAGCGCCGCAGCGGGGACTTCGGGGATGCGCAGGTCAAGCGCAAGGAGGGTCAGCGCGAAGGCGAAGACCGCATCGCCAAGCGCCTCCAGGCGGGACAGGCTGGCGATCGGGCGTGCTTCATCGGCACGAGACGTGTGATCTGTCATGCGGCGATTATAGTTTGTGCGGCTTACTTCGGCATCCTGAACCGGTCGAGCGCGGCGAGCAGCGGGGCGGTCGTGCGCGAATAGCCGGGGTCGTCGGCTGATGTATCGAAGTGGATGACGGGGATGGCGTTGCCGTCCATCCAGTCTGCCAGGAGACCGTCGATGGCGGGCAAGTCTTCAGCGGTGACGATGTCGAGGGAACGGCTGCGCGCAAAACGCCTCTGGCGGAGGGTCTCGAGCGGAGTGGTCAGGCGGACGAAGAGGTCCGGCGGATGCAGCGTTTGCCGGAGGGTCAGATACAGCCGCTCGCAGAGGTCATATTCGCGCTGGTCGAGGAACCCCTTTTGCAGGAACAGCTTCGTGAAGACGTGGAAATCCTGGTCAAGGCCGCCGTCGACGATGCCGTTATCACCCGAAGCGCGCAGGGAAAGCTCCTGCCCGGCGCGGAACAGCAGGTAATCGAACTGGTTGGCAAGGGCGTAGCTCAGCAGGTCGGACTGAAACTCTGCCTGGAATGGCCGCTCCACATGCTGCTCCAAGAGCGGCGTAAGGCGGTATTTCCCGCTCAACGCGCGAGTGAGGGCGGTCTTGCCGGATCCGCAGTTGCCGATGACCGCGATGAGCCTGCCCATGCGCGTGGATTCTACTGCATGGAGGCACCTGCCTGACAATTCCGGCTTATTCAGTGGTCGCTGCACAACCGATCGCCCGCCGCGATTGTGCGATACTACATGCCGTAATGCGGCTGCGGGCATGGCACAAATGCGGCTGGCATCGCTACCGGCTCATTGCAGTTTCATTATGCTTACGGTAATGTAATGCCTGGGAATTGAAATCTGGCGCAATGTGTACGATAATGGGGACACATTCGGAAAGACATTCATCAGAAGAAAGGAGAAAGCAGGCATGTTGTTTGCACCTACGCAAAGAGGTCAAGGTCTTGTTGAATACGCACTGATCCTCGTTCTGGTTGCCATTGTCGTTATCGCGGCGCTCATGATCCTCGGCCCGATCATCGGCAACACGTTCAGCACCATCAACAAGAGTCTGTCCGGCGTCTAAGCCCATCGTCTGAGCATTAACCAAACCCTGCGAAGAACTCGCAGGGTTTTGCTTTTAATTGGAACTTCATCGACGGGGGCGCAGATTCGGTGCAAGGACAATCGGACCGCGGCGAGACCGGCCCTACACACGAACCACGCGGAAGACCGGGAACTGCGCCGCGACGGAGGCAAACGCGTCCACGGGCGCGTCCTTGTCGATCGGGATGTGGGGGCGGGCGCCGGGTGCGCGTTGCAGGTAGAGTTTCAGGATGGGAGGGCGTTGCTCAACCGGGACTTCTTCGAGCCGGACTTGTTCCGTCTTGCCGTGCCGCAGAACGGCACGACCGTGCGCTGCGCGGACGTTGCGCACCCACGCAGCGTCATTCCCCAGCATGGAGACAAGGTACCGCTCTCCTTGCATGACAACCATGGCAAGCGGGAGCGAGATCGTGCGGCCCGTGCGCGAGCCTTTGACTTCCAGCGTGACCAGGTAGTCCGGCGCAACGCCGAGCGAATGCACGACGGCTGTCGCGGCATTGATGGCACGCGCCAGGGCATTGGGCCGCCCGCCGCGGTACAGCCAGCGCTTCAGTGGACCGGGTATCATGCGACTTCTCTCCGAAAGCTCATCACTGGTCGCTCTGAATGGATATCGAACGCGTTCCCCCTGCTGCTACAGGCGCAGCTAATCCGGCAACTGGGTGCCGGCCGCATACCTGGCGATCGGCTCCCGCAGCCACTTCTCGAGCTCTTCCCGGACGAACTCTGCCGAGCGTGACTTGCCCGCGGTCACCCGCCGGGCGGTCTCGTTGGGCGTCGATTCAGGCGGAAGCTCGGTGTATGTGACCGTGTACCGGCGGTGCTCGCCAGGCTCTTCCTGCACGGTGAAGACCAGGGCTGACTTTCGGACCTGGACCAGGAACGTGCGCTCGTCGGTTTTCATCGTGAGAATCAGGCTTTTATCCCACCCCAGCTCATTTCGAACCTCGGTAATGGTGCTCAGCCAGCTTTCCATATCCGCACGGAACATAACGGTCCTTTCTCTGCGATGACGGCGCAATATTACGGACCTTTGCGCCGATTATAGCTGACAATTCACGGCTCCAAATTCCCGCCCGCCTGCCGGTCAGGGCTGCATTGAGCAGGGTGGACGCGGCGGACCGCGTTTGCGAGGCGAGGCCGTACTGATGTAGAATGACCGGGGAAAGAACGTCAACCACGCAGGGCGCGCACCCGCCGGGGCGGGACACGGAGGGCCGGAACGTGCCGGTGTAAGGCTTCGGAAACCTGCGTGGCTGGAGTTCACCTGCCTGAGATAACGACCGAGAAGCCCGCCCTGATGCTGCCCTGCCACGCCGCCCGCTCGCCGTTCGCCGCCTTCTATGCACTGCTGGGCGGGGCAGCCTTGCTGGCTCCCTCCTGAGCCCCCGCGCAACCACAGCCGGGACCGATACGCGTGCTGGCTGCCGAGACGTTCCTGGCTGACATCGCCCAAAACGTGGCGGGGGACCGGCTGCGCGTCGAGAGCCTGATCCCGCCGGGGGTGGACCCGCACGAGTTTTAGCCCGCGCCCCAGGATGCGGTCCGGCTGGCTGGGAGCGATGTGCTGATCGTGAACGGGCTGGGCTACGAGAGCTGGCTGGCGAAGTCGCTGCAAGTGGGCGGGAAGCAGCCGGTTATCATCGTCACCACGCAGGGGCTGACCTCGCATGCCGACCCGAGCGGAGAACACCCGGGCGGAGACCCGCACATGTGGATGGACCCGCTGAACGCGGTCCGGTACGCCGAGAGCATCCGCGACGGCCTGACCCGGGCGGACCCGGCAGGTAAGGATGTGTACGCAGCCAACGCCGATGTGTATATTGCGAAGCTGAAGGCACTGGACGCCTCGATCAAGGCGGATGTGGAGCAGCTCCCGCCCGAGAAGCGGCTGCTGGTGACCAACCTGTATATCGAGACACTCTCGCCACGCGGCGGACCGGCAGCGACGTATATCGACATGCTGAAACATGATGCGGGCCTCATCCTCTCGGCATTAGGCTGCAACTGCAAGCCGTAGGCAATTTACGATCTCAGCAGGAAGAACACCACGCTGCGCGGCCTTCGGGATTTAGGATTGAGGGATGGATGTATGGATGGACGAAAAGGTGTTCAGGGAGCGGACGAAGCAACCGGCTCTGCGCGTCATGAGCCTAGTGGAAAAGCTGCCCAGCACGCGCTCGGCGGATGTGCTGGCCCGGCAAGTGATTCGTTCTGCTACGTCGATTGGCGCCAATTACCGCGCGGCATGTCGTGCCAAATCGCCGGCGGACATGATTACGAAGCTTAAGATCGTGGAAGAGGAGAGCGACGAAACCGTCTACTGGCTGGAGCTGCTATCATCAGGCAAAGCGAATTCGCAAGCGGAAGTAGTGGAACTGGCGAATGAAGCCAATGAAATCCTGGCGATGACCGTGGCGTCGATCAAAACGCTGCGTGCTCGCAGCGCAAGAAACTGAATTTCGCTTACCACGACGAACAATCGTCAATCGTAAATGACTCTTATTGCCCTACCCCAGCCCTCCCCATTTTCTTCAGACTAGCGCAAAAGGGTTATGATTGAAACGAAAATGGAGAGGGTGCCTGCACAATCTGGAAGCTGCGACCAGCAATCTGAAATCGTCAATCGTAAATCGTAAATGCATCTCTCCCCTCACCGGCTCGAAGTACAGAACGCCTCCATCGCCTACGGCGACAAGGTGGCGCTGCGCGACATCAGCTTTAGCGTGCCGCACGGTGCGCGCGTGGCGGTCGTCGGGCCGAACGGCGCAGGTAAATCCACGCTGTTCAAGGCGCTGGTCGGGTTGCTGCCGCTCGAGTCGGGGCAGGTCCTGATCCACGGTCTGCTGCTGGGCAACCACAAGGACTGCGTGGCATACGTGCCGCAGCGCGAGGAGGTGGACTGGCGCTTCCCGGTCACGGTCCGTGATGTGGTCTCGATGGGGCGCTTCGACCACCAGGGCTGGCTGGGGCGTGCCTCAGCTCACGACCGGCAGGTGGTGCAGCACAGCCTGGAGCAGCTCGGCATCGGAGACCTGGCGCGGCGGTCGATCCGCGAGCTATCGGGTGGGCAGCAGCAGCGGGTGTTCCTGGCCCGGTCGCTGGCGCAGGAGCCGCACATCCTGCTGATGGACGAGCCGTTCACGGGCGTCGATGTGACGACGCAGGAGGCGACGCTGCACCTGCTGGACGACCTGCGCGCGGCGGAGGTCACGGCGATGATCTCGACGCACGACCTGAACCTGGCAGCGGCGAAGTTCGACCTGATGCTGCTGCTCAACCGCCGGCTGATCGCCTTCGGTCCGCCCGCCGAGGTGCTGCAACAGGCGAACCTGGCGCAGGCGTTCGGCGAGCGGATGATCGTGCTGCCGGATGGTTCCGCGCTGGTCGATGATTGCGGGAACTGCTGATTTACGATTTACGATTTCAGCAGGAAGAACATCACGCTGCGCGGCCTTCGGGATTTACGATTGATGATTGACGACGATTTGCCATCCACATTGCGATTGCGGGGCGGAGGCAGGGATGGACGAAAAGGTATTCAAGGAGCGGACCAAGCAGCTTGCCCTGCGCGTGATGGCTCTCGTGGAAAAGTTACCGAATACGCGCTCGGCGGACGTGCTGGCCCGGCAAGTGATTCGTTCTGCTACGTCGATTGGCTCCAATTACCGTGCAGCCTGCCGCGCCAAATCGCCAGCCAACATGATTACCAAGCTCAAGATCGTGGAAGAGGAGGTCGACGAAACCATCTACTGGCTGGAACTGCTATCATCGGGCAAAGCTATTTCGCAAGCGGAAGTGGTGGAACTGGCGAATGAAGCCAATGAAATCCTGGCGATGACCGTGGCGTCGATCAAGACCCTGCGCGCCTGCAGCGCACGCGCCTGAATTGGCGGTCCAGTAAACTAACCGCATTGCCTTCACGAACAATCGTAAATCGTAAATCTGAAATCGTAAATTGATGGATGCACTTCTTCTCCCTCTGCACTACGGCTTCATGGTCCGGGCGCTCGCTGCCAGCGTGATCGTCGGCGTGCTGTGCGCGGTGATGGGGACCTACGTGGTATTGCGCGGCATGGCGTTCCTGGGCGACGCGCTGGCGCACGCCATCCTGCCGGGTGTTGCCATCGCGTACCTGCTGAACGGCAACCTGCTGCTCGGGGCGGTCGTGGCGGCGGTGGTCATCGCCCTGAGCATCGGGTTCTTCACGAAGGAGGGCGCGATCCGCGAGGACACCGCCATCGGCATCCTGTTCGCGGCGGCGCTCTCACTCGGCGTCGCGCTCATCAGCACCATCCGCACCTATGCGGTAGACCTGAGCCACATCCTGTTCGGCAACGTGCTGGGCGTCTCCACGTTCGACCTGCTGCTGACGGCGGGGCTGGGCTTTCTCATCCTGCTGACGGTGGTGTTGCTCTACAAGCCCTTCCTGGTCATCTCGTTCGACCCGGTGCTGGCGGCGACGATGCGCCTGCCGACCAGCCTGCTGCGCAACCTGATGCTGATCCTGCTGGCGCTGACGGTGGTCGTCTCGCTGCAAACGGTAGGCGTGGGGCTGGCGGCGGCGATGCTCGTCACGCCCGCGGCGACCGCCTACCTGCTGACGCGGCGGCTGGCGCCGATGATGCTGATGGCGGCGGCGCTGGGGGCTGCCTCAGCGGTGATCGGACTGTATTTCAGCTTCTATCTCAACATCGTCTCCGGCTCGGCCATCGTGCTGACGGCTACGGTCTTCTTCCTGGTGGCGTTCCTCTTCGGCCCGCGGCAGGGGGCGAGGAGGAAGCTATCAGCTCTCAGCGGTCAGCGGTCAGCGAAAGATGGATTCACCGGGGATGAACCGAGATAAACAGACCTTGGAATGAAGAGCTGAGACCACTACGGCAGCAGGGAACACCAAGGGATGGACAAACAAGCCTCCTGCTGAAAAGCGGCGATCAGCTCTCAGGCAGAAACCACAGATGAACACGGATGAAACGGATTGGGTGTTGCTGGCGGGAGCCGGCCCGCAGGTTACGGCAGCGTCCAGACGGTGAAGGCCTGGAAGGGAGTCTGAGCGCCTTCGATCTCGCGGCCTCTCGTGAAGCCAGTGCCTATGAGGATCTGGCCGGAATCGGGCCCTGCGGACAGGTCGAACGAAGCGATGAACGCGTCGTTGATGAACAGCATGGCATCATTGCCCGAGCAGACCAGGCGGATCCTGTTGGAGCCGCCGTCGCTGACGTCCAATCCGGGGACCTGCCCGCGCTCGATCTCGTGGTCGCTCTGGGAGCCGGTATTGTAAAACGCCTGCCACACCTTCTCGGAGGTGACGAAAAACCCATCGTAGCCGAGGCCGGGCTGCTCGCGGAAGAAGAAGCCATAGTCCCAGGCGGCCCTGGAGGCGGGGTACGGGTTGACAAATGTGGCTTCGGCGATGAAGTTCTGGAAAGGAAGCTTCTTCGAGGGCAGATGAGCGGCCAGCGCCTGTGCAAAATCGGCGGATGGCTCGTGAAGCAGCTTGCCGGAGAACGGCCCATACGCCTTGGATGCCCGGGCTTCGAGCGTGGCGATCAAGCTGTCTCTGGCTTCGGAGGTGGCTCTCGAAAACGCCGTCCCCGCCACAATCGTGGAGGCGGACGAACGAGCTGTGCCCTCCACCGAAACCTGCACGGCAGACAGCGTCGCGGCAGAGGTGGATTGCCTCGCGCTGGTGCTTGCCTTGGCGCCCGCGAAGGCGAGCATCGCCAGAACGACCGCCATGCTGGCAAGCACTGCGGGCATCATCTGCCCGCGCGAGCGAGGCGGGAGCCGCATGACCGGCGACTCACCCGGCCCGGAGGCGCTATCGAGGCCCGGCCCCGATCCTTCGGCCTCCGAAGCGTCCGCTCCGTGCGGCTGCATGATGTAACGCTCTTCTCCGGCCTTGGGCGGGGGCCCTTCGAATTGTGTCGACTGTGAGTCGTCCATGGACAATGCCTGCTGCCATACCCGACCTGCTGGACCGGGCATCAGTAGCCACTTATCGGCTGCGAGAGCGGCTGTGGCTTATGCACCCGTGAGGAGGTACGCTCCTGCCAGGGTAGGCCCGCGTGAGAGGACGGCTGATCGGATTTGGGATACGTGGGGGAACGGTCGTGGAACGCATGGCGCCCATCTTCTTCTCTCTCCATACTTCTAAAGCGGCTTCGGCATAGTTCCGAGAGGGAGCCAGAAACACTATCGGCGTAGTATTAAACAGATATTCTACATTAGTATTGTCCTAAATTCAAGTACGTGCGGTTGATAGTTGCCGGTTTAAGTAGGTGGTTGACGGTAGGTCGGGCTGATCTCGGTTTGGGGTTGGCCCGAGCAACGATTTGCGATCCTGGATCCACGTTTGGAACCTGCGGTCGCGTCCCGGCGTGATCGGTCCCCACGCTGCGCTTTGGGATGCTTCGCGAAGACCTCCGCCGAGCAGCGGTTCCGGTTGAGCCTGCAAACAGCCAGCGGATGGAGTGAAGTGAGGTGGGTGGGCGGCTGTAAAGATCAAACCACAGATGAACTCAGATGAATTTGTGGAAAGCACCAAGCCTGTATAGCCATATCCAAGTTCATCCTTGTTCATTTGTGGTTGGATTCCTTACCTCCGGGCGCAGCGACGTCCCAACGACTCACGATTCCCGGTTCACGATTCTCTAGTATTACACTTATCACTTGTATTCGCAGCGGGCATCTGTTATGCTCAAGGAGATTTCCAGCCGGCCGGGATGGGCATTTTGGGTGCTGGATGGAATCCACACTTCCATTTTTATATTCCGCAACCAGGAGGGCAGAATGAAATGCAAGGGGTTGTTCTACGGGCTGATCGCGCTCAGCCTGTTGTTTTCGGCTGCGCCAGCCATGGCGCAAGGGTCCCAGCCGCCGGTGCCTCTCACACCGGAGCCGGTGACGGGGCCAAGGTCCACATCATCTTTGGGACCAGACGGCGTGCCGCTCCTTGGGCAGCCGCTAGCCAGCCCGGCCTATGCCGCAGCCGAGCTGAACCGCGAGAGCGTATCGCCGGGTGCATCGGGCACCGCCCTCCGCTACCTGAGCCGCTTCGGCGTGACCGATGAAGCCTTTTTGGCCGATGCCCAGCATATATACCACCCGCTGGGCCTATTCATCGACGGCAGCGACCAGCTGTTCGTCGCCGAAGAGAACGGCCAGCGCGTGCTCAAGTTCGACCTAACCGATCCTACACCTACCGATCCGCCCACGGCAGTGCAAACCTTGGGCCAGGCTGGACAGGAGTGGCCGGATGGTAATTTCCTGAGCACACCCTGGGCCATGACGGAGGATGGCAGTGGGAACATCTGGGTGGTAGCCAATTCATTCGTCAAGGAGTTTGACCCCGGGGGAAATCTGATACAGACCATCCCGGCCACCAACCCCTGGGAACACGGCTCGGATGACTACCATTTCGACCGGCCTTACGGCATTGCGTTCGGGCCGGGCGGTTACCTGTACGTCTCGGATCAGAACAACCAGCGCGTCCAGATCTACGATGTCTCGGGCACGCCAACCTACATCGCCACCATCGGCGTCACTGGCGAGCGGCGATCCGACAACAGCGGCTTCAACCAGCCGTTCCAGATCGCCTTCGATACCAACGGCAACCTGTACGTGATGGATGCGGCCAACATGCGCGTCCAGCGCTGCAAGGACCCCGGTGCGCCGTGGACGGACTGGCTTTGCGAGACCTACTTCGGCGAGACTGGCGTGGAGGGCACGGACCTCACTCACCTGAAGCAGTGGGCGCTCGGCATCACCATTGATGCCAGCAACAACATCTTCCTGGCCGACGGCATGAACTACCGCGTATTGAAGTGCAACACCGCGGGTGTCTGCGCCCTGTTCGTGGGCGCAACCGGTGTGCAGGGCAGCGATGACACGCACTTCGCCTTCACCGGCGGCCTCGCCTTGGATTCGGATGGCAACCTGTACGTCAGCGATTCCGACAATAACCGGGTGCAAGAGTTCAACAGCGCTGGGGTTTACCAGGACACGTTCGGCGTCACTGGAGTAACGTACCTGACCGACAGCACACGGCTGTATGCGCCCTCGGGCGTGGCTGTGGCGACGGATGGCAGCCTGTACGTGAAGGAATTCTGGGGTGCCCGCCTGGTCAAGCTGAGCACCGCCGGAGTCCAGCAGTGGGTCAAGGGCGAGCCCGGCGTAGGGGGCGATGACAACAACCATTTTGCGGTGAGGAATGAAGCAAACCCGGCGGTGGATGCCAGCGGGCGGGTGTATGTGTCCGACTTGGGCAACAACCGCGTGCAGATCTACAACTCCAGCGGCGGCTACGTTGCCACGCTCGGTACGGGTTGGGGGCAAGGGGACTACGAATTTGCCTGCCCGGCGGGCATTGCCATCAGCCCGGTCAACGGCGACATCTACGTGGCCGACCAGTGCAACCAGCGCGTGCAGGTCTTCACGGCGGCGCGGGCCTACAAGGCCACGCTGGGCCAGTCGGGTAAATGGGGCATCGATAACTGGAGCTTCAATAACCCGCGCGGCGTGGCGGTGGACTTTGCAGGCAACATCTACGTGGCTGATAGTGACAACGACCGCGTCCAGAAGTGCACGCTCTCCGGCGGCTGCACAACCTTCGTCGGCGAGGAGGGTACGGGCTATCGTGGCCTGAACGGCCCGAACGTCAGTGATTTCTCCCACCTGCACCCGATGTCAGTTGCGGTGGATGCCGTGGGGCATGTATACGTTGCGGATGATTGGAGCAACCGCATCCAGGTCTTCGACGCGTTCGGCGCATATCTAACTAGCATTGGCGGGAACTGGGGCCAGCGTAACGGTGAATTAGTCGACCCGGCTGGCGTGGCGGTGGACCCGCACGGCAACGTGTTTGTCGCGGACAAGGAGAACCAACGCGTCGAGAAGTACGCCGCGGGCTATCCCAACTGGACGCAGGCCAACGTCAACGGCTTTGGCAACGTGGGCAACATCGGCGTTTCCACCTTAAAGGTCTTCAACGGGCAGCTATATGCGGGCACGCAGAACCAAGATAGCGGGGTAGAGGTCTGGCGCAGCAGCGACGGCACGAGCTGGACGCCCTTCTCGCCTCCGTCTACCGGCGCGGATGCCGTGATGAGCATGGAAGTCTTCAACAACAGGCTCTATATTGGGACATCCAACGGGGCGGGCGGCGACATCTGGAGCACCGATGGCGCAAGCTGGTCGCAGGTCGTCTCGAACGGCTTCCAGGACGGCAATAACTACATCATCGACGCCATGGCGGTTTTCTCCGGCAATCTCTACGCTGCGACGGCCACGCATGACGGCGTGATGAAGGTCTATCGCAGCTCCAACGGGACGGACTGGAACCAGGTGGTCAGTGACGGGCTGGGAGGCAGCGGTATCGATGAGGGCATCACGATGTATGTCCACGGGGGTTACCTATACCTGGGGCTGGGACGCGGGGCCGACCCAAACTGGGTGGCTGAGTTGTGGCGCACCGACAACGGCACGACCTGGGACCCGATCTTCCAGGACGGGTTGGGCTCCTCGGCCAACACCTTCGTCTCGGCCATGTCGGACTTTAACGGCGCGCTATATATCGGCCTCCGCAACGTCACAACCGGCGGCGAAGTCTGGAAGTCCACTAACGGGTCGACCTTCACGCCCGTGATCACCGGCGGCAACAGCAATCCCAATAATCAGCGGCCCTACGACTTGCGGGTGCTCAACAGCAGCCTCTACCTGACCTTTGCCAATTCGGTGGAGGGAGCACAAGTCTGGCGCACATCCAACGGCAGCACCTGGAGCCAGATCAGCGGCGATGGCTGGGGCGATCAGGCCAACAACTGGGGCAGCTACTTCAACAAGGGCGCGGCCGTATTCAACGGCAGCCTGTATATGGGGACGTATTACAACTTCCACAAAGGCGGGCAGATCTGGCGCTACAACAACCCGCCGGTGACCGCGACGCTCACATCGACCGGCCCGCAGGACGGCTGGATACTGGAGAAGACCAAGGGCAGCGGCACGGGCGGCTCGATGAACTCCACTGCCACGACTTTCCTGCTCGGCGACAGCGCCGCCAACCAGCAGTACAAGGCGGTCCTTTCCTTTAATACATCTACCATCCCTGCTGGCGCGCTGATCAAGAGCGCGGTGCTGAGGATCAAGCCGAGCGGCGCGCCCGCTGGCACCAACCCGTTCACGATCCTGGGCAGCCTGTATGCGGATGTGAGAAAGGGCTTCTTCGGCGCCGCACCGACGCTGGAACTTGGCGATTTCAAGGCGGCGCCCTCCGTTGCCAAGGCCGGGACGTTCGGCAAGACACCCGTCAGCGGCTGGTACACGGCGACGCTCACCGCGGCGGGCAAGAACAACCTGAACCTGAGCTCCGCCAGCGGCGGCGTGACGCAGTTCCGCCTGTACTTCGGCACCGCGACAAATAGCAACTCGAAGGCGGATACGATGCCGTTCTCCAGCGGGGAGGCGGCAGCGGCGGCGCGGTCGCAACTGGTGATCACGTACACGCCGTAGGGGCAGTTGGCGATTGACGGTTGAAAGTTGACAGCGTAGGGGCGATCCATTGGATCGCCCCTACATGGTCGGGATGACAGCCCCACCCACCACTGTCCCCAGTCTTCGGGGGTTTCAAAGAAGATTTCCTTGCCTGCGTGCCTCTCTGAAACCCCCGAAGACTACAAGAATGCTTCTGACAAAATCGGCTTGCAACCTATGGCGAATTGGTACCCGGTTGGACATCCGAGCTGGTTACAAGCATTTGGGGAGGGACGGGATGGGGCTGGCACGGCTCACTGGTACTTAATGCCCATACTCGCACCTCATTCCCCTCCCTCAGCGCCGAATCAAATCGTTTACAATTCTGCGCATGCCCCCGCTAGGTAATCGTAAATCGGCCCCGCCAGGGTGGGGTCTCCGCTATGCTCCGAAAATCGGAAATCGTAAATTCCTTGCGGCGATAGCCTTCATCTTCGTCAGCGCCTGCTCCACGCCTCCCGCGGCCACGCCTACGTTCATCATCCCCACGCCCATCGTGGCGACCCCGCTGCCGCCCACCGCCGCGGAGATCGCCACCGAAACGGCGACCGCCGTCCCCGCGCCAGACCGGGCCCAATACAGCATCAATGCCGTGATGGACTACGCCAACAAGTCCGTCGTGGTCGATGAGACCATTCTCTATCCGGACCACGCCGCGCAGCCGCTGACCGACCTGATGCTTGCGGTCGAGCCGAACTTCTGGCAGGACTGCTTCACGCTGAAAAGCCTGAGCCTGAACGACACGGCGGTGACGAACTACACGCTCGACGGGCAGAAGCTGTCGTTCCCGCTGCCGGACGTGATGCAGCCGGGGCAGGTGGCGACCATCCAGATCTCGTACACGCTCAACCTGCCGAAGATCGAGCCGACCAACCCGAACCTTTCACGCCCGCGCATCTTCGGCTACAGCGACCTGCAGATCAACCTGGTGAACTGGTATCCGTTCGTCGTGCCGAACCTTAACGGCCAGTGGGTGCTGCACGACCCGTGGTACTACGGCGAGCACCTGGTCTATGATGCGGCGGACTACGTCGTGAACCTGAAGCAGGCCGACCCCGCCGTCCAGCCGGTGATCGCGGCCAGCGCTCCTCCGGCGCAGAACGGCGAGTGGACGCAGTACACGCTGACCGCCGGACGGGCGTTCGTCATCGCAGCCAGTACCAGCTTCATCACGGCCGCGACGCAGGTGGGCGACATCACGGTGACGAGCTATTATCTCCAGCAGATGTACCAGGGCGCGGGACAGGCAGCCATGACGGCTGCGGCGCAGGCGATCCAGATCTACACACAGCGCTATGGACCGTACCCGCACAAGTCGCTGGCGGTCGTGATGGGCGACTTCAACGACGGGATGGAGTTCTCCGGCTTCTTCTACCTGAGCCGCGATTTCTACAGCCTATACGACGGCACGACCAAGAGCTACCTGGTGTTCGTGGCGGCGCACGAGACGGCGCACCAGTGGTGGTTCGAGCAGGTGGCGGACGACCAGGCGCTGCAGCCGTGGCTCGACGAGGCGCTCGCAACCTACAGCGAGCATATCTTCTATGAAGGGACCGACCCGTCGCTCGTCTCGTGGTGGTGGACGTACCGCGTCGATTTCTTCAACCCACAGGGCTGGGTGGACATCCCGATCTATGCCGGGAACGGCTTCCGGCCCTATACGAACGCGGTGTACTTCCGCGGCGCGCACTTCCTGGACGACCTGCGGACGCGCATCGGCGACGAGGCCTTCTTCGCGTTCCTGAAGGACTACCTGGCGCAGGAGAATGGCAAGATCGCCAGTGCCAACGACTTCTTTAACATTCTGAAGGCGCACACGACGGTGGATTACTCGGATATCGTGAGGCAGTATTTCCAGAATGTGTATTGAGAAAGCTTTCAGCTGTCAGCCAGAACGAAAACGGAGACGATTTGCCAGGCAAGTCGCGGAGACACAGCGGAGATAAATGGGATTTTGGATTGATGATTGGGCGAGGGCAATCAAAATCAGGTAATCGTAAATCTGATCGCGAAGCATCCCGTATGGAAATCGGGAATTCCTTGCCGGCCCTGGAACCAAACCAGGACGCACGGAGTCTATCGGTGTGATCGCTCGTAGATAGCAGCCCCTCGCAGCCGCCTTGAACGAACACCGGCGGTGGAGAATGCACCTTGCTCAACACGCTTACTTTGCTTGCCCGCAAGACCCGGTCCTTATTTTTGTCTGCCCGCGCGGGACGCGCCGGCCTACGTGCCCTACCCGCCCCATTCGGGGCACCTTCCCCCAATGCCGGATTACCAGACAGCACGCACAACGCTGTTGGTCACTACCGACGGAGCCGGAGCCAGCATCATGATCGGGCATTTGGGGAGGGATGGGGTAGGGCATATCTCAAACCCCTCGCCCTTGCCTCCTTGATGCTCCTCACCGCCTGCGCGCCGCTTGTCGTCGCGGCCCCCGCGCAGGTCCCGGCCCCGACCCAACCGCTGCATATGGCGCACTTCGACCTGGCACAGCCGGTCAATCCCAGCACGGCGGAGACGTCCACGCCGTTCCAGCCCGACCCGGCAACCGCGACGCCCACCGATACGCCCGCCCCGCCGACGGTTACGCCCACCGCGATTGCCGCGCCGACCGACACGCAAGCCCCCACCGAGCAGGCGTCCAATCCTACCGCAGAGCCGACCACCACTGTTCAGGCTTCGAGCGGGCGCACACACTACACGTTCTACATGTCGCTGGACTACGCAGGGCGGCAGGTCGCCGTCAACGAGACGATCACGTACACCAATACCACCGGGCAGGCGCTCAACGATATCGTGATGGCGGTCGAACCGAACCTGTGGAACAACTGCTTCACGCTGGTGTCGCTCTCACAGGACAACAGCGAGGCCACCACCTACGACCTCAGCGGGCAGAGGCTGACGCTACGCCTGGGCGAGCCGCTGGCGCCCGGGGGCGTGGCGAATCTTGCGCTGGGGTACGCCATGAACCTGCCACAGAAGGATCCCACCGGCAGGTTCGGCTACACAGCGGCGCAGGTGAACCTGACCGATTGGTTCCCGTTCATCGTCCCGTACTCGGGCGGCTGGGTGCTGCACGATACGTGGCCATTCGGCGAGACCATGACCTACGACTCGGCTGATTACGATGTGAACCTCAAGGTCAGCGACCCGGATGTGATCGTGGCGGCAAGCGCTCCGGCGGAGGTCAACGGCGATGTCACCCACTACCACCTGGATGCGGCGCGGACATTCGCGCTGTCGGCGAGCGACCGCTTCAAGGTGGACGAGTCCGCGGTTGGCTCGATCAAGATCCGGTCGTATTACTTCGCGGGCGATGGGGATGCGAGCCAGGCGGTCGTCTGGATGGCGACGCAGTCGCTGGCGCTCTACCAGGCGAAGTTCGCCGCGTACCCGTACCAGAGCCTGAGCATCGTAGAGACGAGCCTGGCGGATGGGCAGGAGTTCGACGGGCTGGTGTTCCTCAGCAGCGCGTTCTATTCGAGCTATAATGGCTCGGCCCGCAGCAACCTGGTGACCATCGGCACGCATGAGATCGCACACCAGTGGTGGTTCGGACTGGTCGGCGATGACCAGGCGATGGAGCCGTGGCTGGACGAGGCGCTGGCGGTGTACAGCGAGCGCATCTTCTACGAGTACAACTACCCGAACTACGGCGACTGGTGGTGGAACTTCCGCGTCAATTACTTCGGACCGACCGGCTACGTGGACTCGAGCGTGTATTCGTTCCTGACGTTCCGCGGCTATGTGGACGCGGTGTATCTGAACGGTGCGAACTTCCTGGATGACCTGCGGACGCGCATCGGCGACGAGGCCTTCTTCGCCTTTCTGAAGGACTACGCGGCGCAGTTCTCCTATCGCCGCGCTACCACCGCCGATTTCTTCGCGGTGCTGCGCCAGCACACGAGCCGGGATTTCTCGGATATTGTGAATACGTATTTCCAGGGAAGCTACTAGAATTTACGATTTCAGATTTCAGCAGGAAGAACACCACGCTGCGCGGCCTTCGGGATTTACGATTGAGAGAGCAGGAAAATGCATTCGACTTGCTAATTCCGCCGCGTATGGTAAGGTTTCCAAACAACTTTTCCTTCTCTCCTTTGTTGTTCCGTGCTCTTGAATGTCCAATCGTCAATCGTCAATCGTCAATCGTAAATTCCTCGCTACGCTGTTCCTCGTGGCACTTGCGGGCTGCCGGCCGGCAAAGGCTCCCAACCCGGCAGCGCCCGCCGTCGCGCCGCAGGACCCTATCGTCAGCCTGACGTTCGACGACGGCAACGCCGACAACATCCCGATGGGCGAGCTGCTCCAGCAGAACGGGCTGCACGCCACGTTCTACATCCCGAGCGGGCTGGCCGGCACGCAGGGCTTCATGACGTGGGACCAGATCAAGAGCCTGCAAGACGCCGGGAACGAGATCGGCGGGCATACCCTGCATCACAAGAACCTGCGCGGGCTGGACATCGCCACGCTGCGCCACGAGATCTGCGACGACCGCTCCAGCCTGGAGAGCCACGGCTTCAACCCGGTCTCGTTCGCGTACCCGTTCGGCGCGTACGACCCGAACGTGAAGCGGGTGGTGAAGGAGTGCGGCTACGCGGGCGCGCGCACGGTCAAGGACGGGCCGGAGCAATTCCCCATCCCCGACGTGTACGCGGTGCGCGCCTTCCCGTATGTCGTGAACGACACGAACCTGAGCAAGCTCCAGCGGTACATCAGCGGGACTCGGCAGGAGGGCGGCGGCTGGGTGGTACTGGTGTTCCATCACGTGTGCGACGGCTGCGACTACTTCGCCGTAAGCCCCGGCGTGATGGACCGCTTCATCCCTTGGCTGGCGCAGCAGCAGGCGATGGGTCACCTGCAGGTGAAGACGTTCGGGGAAGCCTTGCAGGAACGATGAGGAAATTTACGATTTCAGCAGGAAGAACACCGCGCTGCGCGGCCTTCTTGATCAAATGTCCTTTCATCGTAAATTGTCAATCGTAAATCGGTAATAGAAATGTCGCGTCCTTTCGTACGCATCAACGTGGCTGCAACCGCCGACGGCAAGATCGACACCGTCGAGCGGAGGGGCGCGGCCATCTCATCTGCGCGGGACAAGCAGCGGGTGGATGAGCTGCGGGCGGAGTCGGACGCGGTGATGGTCGGAGGGCGGACGCTGCACGACGAGGACCCGCGGCTGACGGTCAAGTCGGAGGCGCTGCGCAGGCTGCGGCAGGAGCGCGGGCTGCCGCCGAACCCGGTCAAGGCGGCGGTGGCGTCACGGCTGGAGCTCCAGCCCGACTGCCATTTCCTGAACGAGGGACCGGCGCGCATCCTGCTCTTCACATCGGCGCGCACCGATGCCCGCCAGCTCGACATGCTGCGCTCCGCCGGGGCGCGGGTGGTGGTGCTGGGCAGCGGAGAGATCGACCTGGCGGAGGCGCTGCGCATCTTAAAGGAGGAGGAGGGGATCGAACGGCTGATGGTGGAGGGCGGGGCAACGTTCAATTACGCGCTGCTCAAGCTAGGGCTGGTGGACGAGATCAGCGTGTACGTCGCGCCGATGGTCTTCGGCGGCGGGCATGCCCCGACGCTGGCGGGCGGCGCGGGACTGCCGCGCGGTCGCGCCATTGCGCTGAAGCTGCTCGGCTCGGAGCAGTGGGACGACGGCGGGGTGCTGCTGCGGTATGAGGTGGTGGGGCCGCATGGTTGATGCACCTTGCCGTTTGGTCAAGTAAATTGATTTCCAAGGTTCAAAGAACTCTAACCACTAAGAGCACGAAGGATCACAAAGCAACCCCCCCACCGCCCTGCGGGCACCCACAGGGCGCAAGCGGCCTCCCCCAAATTCGCATACGAGCCATCGCGCCGATACGTCTCGCATGCGAATCTGGGGGAGGAAGGGAGGGGGTTGCGCCCTTTGCGTTTACATGTCTTCAGAAAATCCAAAGGATGTCTCTTGAACTCTGCATCGAAACGCGTGCAATTGACGGTCATCCTGATCGTGCTGCTGATGGTGGCGCTGCTGACGGGGTACGCGGCGTTCAAAGGCGTGCTGCGACCGTTGTACTTTGCCGCAGCGACCGAGCTGCGGCTGGCCCGGCGCGGCGACCCGCTGGTACGCATCCGGTTCGCGGGGCGGGATGGCATGAACCAGGTCTATATACCGGCGGGGGAGTTCACGATGGGGACCGACAGTGCCGCCATACGCAAGGGCGATGTGCTGCACAAGGTGACCCTGCACGCGTACTGGATCGACCAGTTCACGGTGACCAATGCCATGTACCGGCTGTGCGTGCAGGCGCGCAAGTGCCGCCACACGGCGTCGTACGATACATATCTGGATGACCCGGCGTACAAGGACTACCCGGTCCACTATGTCAACTGGTTCGACGCGCAAGCCTACTGCAAGTGGGAGGGAGGGCGGCTGCCCACGGAGGCCGAGTGGGAGAAGGCGGCGCGCGGCGTGAATGCCCTGCGCTACCCGTGGGGTAACAGCCTGCCGGACGCCTCGCTGCTGAACTACAACGACGAGTTCGGCAAGCCGGTCTCGGCATATTCGTACTGGGCGGGGATGAGCCCATACGGGCTGCTCAACATGGCGGGCAATGTGCAGCAGTGGGTGGCGGACTGGTATGGCAGCGATTATTATGCCCGCTCGCCGGAGCAGAACCCGACCGGCCCGGCGGACGGCACGCTGAAAGTGCTGCGCGGCGGCGGGTTCTGGGACAGCGCGAAGGAAGTGACGACGTACTTCCGGTTCAAGCACGACCCGTCGTCGTCGGGGGCGCACCGCGGCATTCGCTGCGCGGCGGACAATTGATTTCGGTCAGAGCACTTAAACACAACGGGGACGAAGGAACACAAAGGGATACACAACGGAAGCGTTTCCCTGCCGCCCCCCTCGAGCTCTTGGCATCCAGACTGCTCGTCAAGCCCGAATTCCGAGCAAATCGTCATCAATCTACGATCCAAAATCGTAAAGCGTAACGGCTTCGTGCTCCTTTGTGGGCTAAGTGGTTGACTCTCTCGGTCTCGATTTGCTCGGCAAATCGTCCAGGTGGAAGCCCTCTTCATCCTCGTGGCCATCTGGGGCACGCATGAAGGCGTACACCAGCCAGCCAAACAAAAGTGTAGGGAGTAATAGAACGATCATTTTTACGCCTCTCCCGGCCATGAATCTGCCATGAAACGACACATCACGGCTTACCCGCCTTCACTGTAACCATCCCCAGTTAAGGCCTCAGGAAGACTGTGTTAAGGTTAAGTAAAGTGTACCGTCCTACAACAGCACCCCGGAGAACTGCAGTGTACTTCGTGCCAAAAATGCTCTTCAATCTCCATCCAGAATCGTAAATTCACTCATGCCTCTCAGCGCCATCGGTCTCCTGTTCGGCTCGGCCCTGCTGCATACGGCCTGGAACCTGCTCATCAAGCAGGCAGGCGAGAAATTCATATCCTCCTGGTGGGCCATGCTCATCGGCTCGCTGCTGTTCCTGCCGGCCATCTTTATCCTGGGATTGCCGGCCCGCAGCACCTGGCTCTTTCTCGGGATCAGCGCCAGCGCCGAGGTGGCCTATTTCATTGTCCTGTCGTATGCCTATGATGACTCGGATTTCTCGCTGGTCTATCCGATCGGGCGCGGGGCGGCTCCGGCATTCATTGCTGCCTGGTCCGTCCTCTTCCTGCGGGAGTCGCTCTCGCCGGGCGGGATCGCCGGGCTGGTCATCATCATTCTCGGGCTGCTCATCGTCGGTAGCAGCAACCTGTTCCAGGCGGGTGGGGCGCGCGCTCTGAAGGGCATCTGGCTGCCGCTGCTGCTGGCCCTCAGCATCTCGATCTACTCGGTCGTGGACGGCGCGGCGGTCAAGCATACAGGCCCGCTGTCCTATGCCGCGCTGATCTACCTGCTGGGCTGCATCTGCATGACGCCCTATATCCTGCGCCGGCGCGGCTGGCAGAAGATCAGGGACGAGTTCTCGGCCCATCATTGGCGGCTGGCGCTGACGGGCGTGCTGATCGTGGTCGCCTATCTGATGGCGCTGTGGGCCTTCCGGCTGTCGTCGGTGAGCTACAGCGGGGCGATCCGCGAGATGAGCGTGGTGATCGGCGCGGTGGCGGGCTGGCAGTTGCTGGGGGAGAAGTTCGGCCCGGCGCGCGTGGCCGGCTCGGCAGTCATCTTTGCGGGGATACTGGTGATCGCGGTGTGGGGGTGAAGGAGATTTCCGATGGAGCAAGAATCGGGTCGGCGAAGAGGCGGAATGCGCATAGAATGCCATCGAAGAGAACGGACTCGACCAGCAACCCTCGGAGGTCGGCATGAACAAGCAAGATGTCCTGATTCTGTATCAATACGATGCCTGGTCCACTGCAAAGATACTGGAGGCGGCATCGGACATCACGAAAGAGCAGTTCCTCGCGCCCGTGTCCTTCCCGCATGGGAGCCTGCGCGGGACGCTCGTCCACACGCTGTTCGCCGCGTGGCTGTGGCGGACGCGCTGGGAGGGAACGCCGTACAGTCCGGCGTGGAAGGCGGAGGACTTCCCGACTTTCGAGTCGCTCTGGGCGCGCTGGTACTACGAGCAGGACCGGCTGATGAAGTTCGTCGAGAACGTGACGGAGGAAAGGCTGGTTCGCCGCTTTCACTATGTTTCTACTGAAGGAGAGCCGCACGAGCGCGTGCTGTGGGAGGCAATGACCCATGTGGTGAACCACGGGACCCAGCACAAGACGGAGGCGGCGGCAATCCTGACCGGCTTCGGACGCTCACCGGGGGATATCGACCTGATCGT
>DATKAF010000025.1:0-17266 GCA_035498395.1 Anaerolineales bacterium | reverse complement strand
TGTACCGGCGTCCTTTGCGCGGCATTTGCCTACTCTCGCTACATAGACTGGCCCTCCTTCAGCGCGGCTCCCCAGGTGCGTGCCTATTTGCCGGCCTCATACCTGGTATCGGATGCGCACCATTACGCCTACAATAACTTCATGGATAACTGGGAACTTTATCGCTTCACGACGACTCCGGATGCGATCGCGTATCTTGCCAACTCGTTGGATCTCGCAGCGCCTGCCTCGGTTCATGAGTTCCCTCTTATCGTCTCCCGGCCGCCCCCATACTGGTGGCACCCGGAGGCGCTGACAAACACCAGCCTCTATCGGAGCGCCGTGCGGGCCTCGGATGGCCACCTGTATGACCTGCTGTATTCCGTCGAGGATGGCACCGCATATCTTGTTCGATATGACGGTTAGCATGCAAGGCCGCCCGGTGAAGGCGCCGAGGAGAAGCCCGGATGGACAAAATCGTGATTGTGACCGTTCACCTGGAGTGCGACGCGCACCAGGCGTTCGAAAGGTTCACCGTGAACCGGCAGTTGGAATCGTGGCTGGTCAATCTGGCGGAGGTCGAGCCGAGGGTGGGGGGCAAGTATGAGCTGTTTTGGGAGCCGGATGACCGTGAGAATAACAGCACCATTGGCTGTCACGTGACTGCCCTTGAGCCGGACCGGTTCGTGTCCTTCGAGTGGAGAAGCCCCAGGCAGTTCAAGCATTTCGCGAACAACGCCGACCCGCTTACGCACGTCGTGGTGTTCTTCATCCCCTCCGAGGGCGGCACCGACGTTTATCTGCTCCATTCCGGGTGGCGCAGCATGCCGGAGTGGGAAGAGGCCCGCCTCTGGCAGGAGCGTGCCTGGCGGGTGGCGTTCGAAGAGCTTGAGAAACGGCTAACGGACGCCCATGCCTGACCTTTCTCCGCGCATGTACCAGGCCTTGGATCTCGCCTTTCGCCTGCACGGCCATGCCGCGCGCAAAGGGCTGCGGATCCCTGTCATGGGGCACTTGTTGGGCGTCTGTGCCCTGGTCAAGGAAGACGGCGGCAGCGAAGATGAAGCCATTGCCGCGCTCCTGCACGACGCTCTCGAAGACGCGCCGGAGCAGATCACACGGGAGCAGATCGAGAAACGCTTCGGTCCGGACGTGCTCCGCATCATCGAGGCCAGCACCGATACGCCGCGCGATTTCAAAGGCGGGCCCAAGCCGCCGTGGAGCGACCGTAAAAACGCCTACCTTGCCCGTGCGCGCTCCACCGACCCATCCCTCCTGCGCGTCACGGTCGCGGACAAGATTGACAACCTGCGCTCCCTGCTCGCGGATTACAAGCGCTCCGGCGATAAGATATGGGGGCAATTCCACGCGGGCAAGACGGAGCAGGCCTGGTACTACCGGAGCTGCCTGGAGGCGTATACGGCTGCCGGGTTCAAGGGACCTTTACTCGAGGAGCTGCGCGCCCTGGTGGGCGAGCTGACTCGCCTAACGGCCGCTTGATCGTTTCGGGATTTGGTCGCTCCGCAGCCCATTGTTCCTCACGCCTCACCGGTAGTTCCGGCAATGTTCCTCTCCAATATGTGGCCTACGTGCAAATATCGTACAGCTCATTTCATTCCTCTATCCCCACATTTGTGCCCGAATCGGGCTTTGTTCCTCATTATTTCCGTTCCAGCGCGTCTGTAATGCCTTGTGACCCGTTCTCGTCGAAATAGAGACGCCCCGCGAACCATTGCCCGCGGGGCGTCTTCACTCTTCTTGTTTCTTCGTGGATGGGCTACGCCTTGATGCGCTCGCCCTTCGGGTCCCAGAGCGGCGAAGCGACGACCTCGGCCTTGACCTGCTCGCCGAAGAACTCGATTTCCAGCTGCGTTCCAACTTTCGAGCACTCGATGGGCAGATAGCCGTACACGATGCTCTTACCGACCGAGTAGCCGTAGCCGCCAGCCGCCACCCACCCGATCGTTTCCTGCCCGTAGCGGATGGGCTCCTTGCCGATCGCCACCGTCCTGCCATCTGCGAGCGTCATGCAGCACAGCTTCTGCTTGATGCCTGCCTCCTTCTGCTTGAGCAGCGCCTCCTTGCCGAGGAAATCGCCCTTGTTGAACTTGACCGCAAAGCCGAGCCCGGCCTCCAGCGGTGAGTAGTCGGGGCTGATCTCGCTGCTCCAATACCGGTAGCCCTTCTCGAGGCGCAGCGTGTCGATCGCCTTGTAACCTGCGGCCACGATGCCCTCCGGTACGCCTGCCTCCCACAGCGTGTCCCACAGGCGCAAGCCGTACTCCATCGGGCAGTAGAACTCCCAGCCCAGTTCGCCCACGTAGGTCACGCGTGACACGATGCAGGGCACGTCGCCCACCGTGATGCGCTGCGCGGTCATATACGGGAACGCGGCATTCGACACATCTGCCTGCGTGACCTTCTCGAAGATCTTGCGGGCCTTCGGGCCCCACAGGCCGAGGCAGGCGAAGTTGGAGCTGACGTCCTCGATGGAGACCGTGCCGTCCTCCGGCATGTTGAGGCGCAGCCAGGAGAGGTCGTGCGTGCCGAAGGCCGTGCCGGTCACGATGAAGAAGCGGTCTTCGGCCAGGCGGGTGACCGTAAAGTCGCACTCGATGCCGCCGCGTTTGTTGAGGCACTCGGTGTAGATGATCGTGCCGACCGGCTGGTCGATATCGTTGGCGCAGACGTAGTTCAGGAATTTCAACGCGCCGGGACCGCGGACCTCGAACTTGTTGAAGGAGGTCTCGTCGAAGAGGCCGGCGTTCTCGCGCGTCATAAGGTGCTCGTACCCGATGGCCCGCGACCAGTTGTGGTGCATCCAGCCCTTGGGCTCGTGGCCGTGGTGGGCCTTCTCCTCGTACGGCTTGAACCAGTTCGGTCGCTCCCAGCCGGTCTTCTCGCCGAAGAGGCAGCCCAGGTCCTGCAGCCGATGGTAGGTGGGGGAGAGGCGCAGGCCGCGCCGCGACAGGCGCTCCTCACCGGGGTAGTGGATGTCGTAGTACTGAGTGTAGGTCTCCAGCGTGCGGGCCACCGTATATTCCTGGCTGTTGTAGTTGGAGCCGAAGCGGCGGACGTCCAGGCGCCACACATCCCATTCCGGGTGACCGTCGACGATCCATTCGGCCATTGTCTTGCCGATGCCGCCCGCGCCGGCCAGGCCGTGCGCGCAGAATGCGCAGGCCACCCAGAAGCCCTTCACGGCAGTGGGGCCGAGCAGGAATTCACCATCCGGGGTGAAGCCCTCCGGGCCGTTCAGGAGCTGGATGATCTCGGCATTCTCCACGGCGGGGACGCGCTTGATGGAATTTTCCATCAGGGGGGTGAAGCGTTCCCAATCCGGGGGCAGCAGCGTGTACTTGAAGTCCTTCGGGATGCCTTTGAGGCCGAATGGGGCGGGGTTGCGCTCGTAACCGCCCGTGACCAGTCCGCCCACTTCTTCGCGCCAGTAGACCAGGAGGTCGGGGTCGCGCAGGGTGGGGAAGTCGTGACCGATGCCCTCAATGGGCTTGGTGATGATGTAGAGGTGCGCCATGGGTACCACCGGCAGGTTCAGGCCCACCATGCGCCCAACCTCGCCACCCCACTGCCCGGCGGCGTTGACGACGATCTCGGTCTGGATCGTGCCCTTGTCGGTGACCACTTCGCTGACGCGGCCGTTCTTGAGGTGAATGGCCTCGACGTTCGTGTCCTGAAAGATCTGCGCGCCGCGGCTTTTGGCGCCAGCCGCGAGGGCCTTGGTGAGGCCGGTCGGGTCGATCACGCCATCGTTCGGTGTGAAGGCGGCGCCCATCACGCCCTCCAGCGACATGGCCGGGAACTTGTCGTATGCCTCTTTGGGCGTCATCATCTCCATGGGGACGCCGAAGGAGCTGGCCATGCCGACCAGGCGCCTCAGGTCTTCCATGCGTTCGGCAGAGGAGGCGAGCCGGATGCCGCCCACCTCGCGCCAGGACGTGTCCTGCCCGGTCTCTTCCTTAAGGCGGCCATAGAGGCCGGTGCTGTAGTGCATCATGCGCGTCAGGTTGGCGTCCGAGCGCATCTGGCCGACGAGCCCGGCCGAGTGCCACGTGGAGCCGCTGGTCAGCTCATGCCGTTCGAGCACCACGACGTCTTTCCACCCCATGAGCGTAAGATGGTAGGCAATACTGCAGCCACCCACGCCACCACCGATGATGACAACTTGCGCTTGCGTAGGAAGATTAGCCATTTGGATCATTCTCCTTGGTTGTCGGGCCCCATGGACCCGTTATTGCCGTCGGAATGCCCTGCTCGAACACGTTGCAGAGCGAGCTGGGGCAAAAAGAGACCGCCCATGCAAGCGGTCTTGTGGATTCCGTAGAATCTCGCTAGTGCCAGGCCCCTCCGTGCCGCGTGCGGTGTGATCGCGTGCCTGGGCTTACGATTGCCACTCGGAGCCGGGCTTGGCCATCTCAGCCACGATGTCGAATGATGAAATGATACCGAGGGGGAACGCATCCGGGTCAGCGCTATCCACCACGACTACACGGTGATGGTGATTCTTGATCATCAAGTCGGCCGCTTCGCGCAGCGTCGCATGCAAGTCCACGGTAAGTACCGTATGCATCACGCTTTGCACGGTCAGCTCTTCCGGGATTCCGCCGTTCTGTATCAGGGGGATCACATCCCTCTCGCTCACCACACCAACGGGTTTGCCTCGGGGATCCACGACGAGGACCGACCGGTAGTGCGCGTCTGTCATGGCCCGCGCCACCTGCCCGAGCGAGGTCTTATCCCGGCACACGAGGATGGCGTCGGACATCACATCGGACACCTTGTTCCTCTCCAGCTGCCTGGTCCGCGAGATACTCGCCACAAAGTCAGATCCGGAGAGCATGCCGATGGCTTTGCCTTTGTCGGTAACCAGCAGGCGGTTCACATCTTTCTCGATCAGCAGCTTTGCGGCCTCGCTCAGGAGCGCATCCGCTTCGACCGAGATAATCGGGTAGGACATCAGATCGCCCGCGCACAGCTTGCGCATGGTTGCCAGGCTTTCGGTATCGGCCGAGAGCCACTCGCCGGCCAACAGGTCGAAGTCGGATATCAGCCCCATCGGGCGATTATCACGGTCCACGACTGCCAGGGCGTGGACATGATGCTGCGTCAGCAGGACAGCCACCTGGCCGATGGTGGCATCCTGGCGGCAGGTGATGAGCCCCCGGTGCATGAGATCACGTACAAGCTGCGTCATGGGAGTCTCCTTGCCTATGCAACTTCATCCACGTCTTTGTACCATTTCACGCGGTCACCGACCCGGGCCCGCAGGCGCCATGCCAGGGTTTTGGGCTCTGCTTCGACGCGCGCCAGCGCGCCATTGACCTGCGTCTCGATCATGGCCTTTTGTTCTGGCGTCAACTGATCGTAGCCCTGTGCCAGCACGCGGACCTTGTTGAGGTTCATAGTGGTCGTCCGCCACAAGCCCCAATCCGCAGCGCACAGCTCGGCAACGCGCCGGATGTTGATGGTCTCCTTATCGACGTTCCCCAGGGGATGCTCGAGCAGCAGCATGATGGTGTCGATCACATCCTTCTCATTGATCTGCACGATCTGCATCTTCTCCAGTAACAGCTCGGCAAGGGGGATGCTGGGCGAGTCGACCTCCAGCCGGCCCGTCCAACGAATGACGTGGCAGAAGTCCAATTTCTCCCAGAAGACGTCAATGTGCAGGCCGATCTCGGAGCGGTCAAAGATGGAGCGTTCTCCGCCGGAGACGATGAAGACCTCCTGGTTATCCACATAGCCCAGCTTGGCCATCAACTCCTGTACTGCCTTGGTCTGCCGACCGTATCCCGCGAAGTCGATGTCCGTGTAGGCTCTGCCCATCGCCTGTTGGAGGTACCCATATTTCGGGCAATGGATCTGGAACGCCAGCGAGCCGATCACGCGCAATAACACACCCGCTTCGTCGCTGGCTTTGAGAATGCGCTTCAGTTCGTTCTCAAACTTCTCACGCTCGGCGCGGCCCTGTTCGGCCATGCCAATTTGACTGGTGGGCATTCAGTACTCCGTCGTCATTTTATTGCGGCTGTCACCGGTCGCTGAGAACGAGTCTCCTGCGGAGACAGCGGCTCGCAGAACCTGGCGCAGTATTGCGGGTTGTGAGGGATGGAAATCGTCAACTGTTGAAGTTACCCCGACACCTCTAAACGGCAATTCCATGCTTGGATTATAGCCCAAAAGACAAAAACTTGCAAATTTCTTCAAATTCCACTATAATTACCCCTTGAAGCACTCATTTTCCTTCAAGAATCAAATAGCCTGATCACCCTGATGAGCAAAACTCTGATCCCGGCACAGCGACGAGATCGAATCCAGGAATATCTGGCAATCAACCGGATTGCCAGGACATCAGACCTGTGCGACCTGCTGGAGGCATCGGAGGCGACGGTACGGCGTGATCTCGAATGGCTGGAGCAGGAGGGAGTCCTCGAGCGGACGCATGGCGGGGCGATCATCAGCCAGCGCGTGGTCTTCGAGCCAGGGTATCAGCAGAGGGCGGCGACCAACACCGAGGAGAAACGCAGCATCGGCGCGCTGGCCGCGTCGCTGGTCGAGAAGGATGACATCGTCTTTATCAACAGCGGGACGACCACCACCGAAGTAATCCGTCACCTGCGGAACGATCCCAGCATCAGCGTCTTCACAAACAACCTGAGCGGCGCGCTCGAAGTGGGCGAGCCGGGCTTTCAGTATTATCTGGTCGGCGGCGAATTCCAGCCTCGTTCGAATTCGCTGGCCGGGCGTTTTGCCATCGAGAACCTTGGGCAAGTCTATGCCACCAAGGCGATCCTCGGCACGGATGGCATCAGCGCGCGGCATGGGTGTACCGTGCCGTCGAACGCCGAAGCGGAGATCATCCGGCAGATGATCAAGAACACGAAGGGAGAACTCATCATCGTGGCCGATCACAGCAAGTGGGGTGTGGTCTCCAACTTCCAGGTGGCCGCCATCGAGGAGGTCGGCAAGCTGGTTACAGATACGGGCTTTGACCCGTCTGCGTTGGAGGCGCTTGAATCTCACGGAGTGCAGATCCTGGTCGCCGCGCTGGCGGCTACGGCTGCCGCCACCTGACAGCCCCGCCCAATGCCTTACGATGCTTTCATCCCATGACCGACGCGCTGACACGGCTCATCAAGCAACAACAAGGGTGCAAGAGCCCGACGGTCGAACTCAATTCTTTGGTCTCATCTCAGCAAGGCCTGTGGAGGTTGCCGATGCCGGGTGAATAAGAGGCACTACCGCCGAAAGGAGCAGGAAGAGCAAGACGGAATGATCGATGCATGTAATGTTCCAATTGTCTGAGCTTGGATACGTCCCAATCCAAAGGAGATGAAGATGGAAACAGCAGCATCAAAACCGGAAGTCTTTACCAGAAAGGCGTCGGGGCTTGTACGGGTCATGTCCCCGTATTCGGCGTTCGTCTATAACATCCTGACGATGGGGTTGATCTTTCCGTGGACCTACCTGTGGGCGCCGGGCGCACTCCCCGGAGGCAAACTGGTATGGGGCATTCTCCTCGCCATGGTGATCGAAATCCCGATCGCCTTCGTATACGTGTGGCTGTCGACGGCGCTGCCCCGCTCCGGAGGCGATTACGTCTTCCAGAGCCGCGTGTTCGGCGGCGGAGTCGCGTTCACCGTGGTGATGTCCGGCTTCGTCATCTGGATCCTGCAATGGGTCGGCCTTTCGGGGTGGCTGGTCTCCTACCTGGGCTTTGCGCCGCTGTTCCTGGGCCTGGGGGCGACGCTGCATCAAGCCTCGCTCTCCAGTATCGGCGTGTGGTTCACGACCGGCACCGGCATCATCATCGTCAGCATCCTAAATGCGTTGATCGCGTTGGTCCTGCTGGTCAGCGGCTTCAAGAACTACGTGCGCTTCCAGCACGTGATCTTCTGGGGCACCATCCTGTGCTTTGCCACAGTGTTCATCGTGTTCTTCACAACCCCGGCTACGCAATTTGTGGAAAGGCTTAATGCGTTTGCGGTTGCATCCGGCGGCTCGGCGAATTGGTATCAGACCGCAACCGCAGCCGTGGAGGGTGCCGGGATCGACCTGCACCCGCCGTTCAGCCTGATAGCAACGCTCTTGATCGCACCGATTGCGTGGACCTCCCTGCAATGGGCAACCTATTCTGCCGAACAGAATGGCGAGATCAAGGATGCCCGCAGCTTCCAGTCGCAGAGCTTCATCATGGTCGGCTCCCTGATCGCCACCGGCCTGCTGCTGGCGCTGCTCGCCGTGGGCATCGAGCGCGTCTCCCCGCCTGAGTTCCTGACCGTGGCGGGAGCGGGTTACTGGTCCCTGATCGGCGAAGCGAGCATCAATGGCTTCAACCTCTGGCCGCCGATCATCGCAGTGGCTCTCACCGCCAGCCCGCTGGTGGTGCTCATCATCGGTGCCGGTTACCTCCTCAACGGCTTCCAGATCGTCTGCAACTGCTACATCGGCATGACCCGCGTGCTTGTGGCCATGTCACTCGACCGCGTGCTGCCCGAGTGGTTCAGCAAGGTGGACGAGAAGCTGCATACGCCTGTCAATGCTCACCTGGCCTACTTCCTCGCCAGCATCCCGGTCATCCTGGCCTACAACCTGGTGACTCAGCCGTTCACATGGACGGGCCTCACACTGGGCGTGACCTTTGGCTGCGGCTACGTCTTCATTATCACCTGCCTGGCCGGCGCGCTTTTGCCGTTCCGTGCCAAGGAGGTCTATGAGGCTTCGCCAGGCGCCAAGTATCAGGTGAATCCCTTCGTTGGGCTCTTGCTGAGCGTGATCGGCGTCATCGGCTTCATTGCCATCACGTGGACGCTCTCGCCGCAGGCGTTCGCCAATTACACGGCGCTCGACTGGCTTGTCCGCATCGGCTCCGTGGTGCTCGTGGTATTGTACCTGTGGCCGGTCCGCAAGTACCTGGGCGAGTGGGTGGGGGGCAAGCCAATGCCCTGGCTCTCCGCTCTGAGTCTGCTCGGCGGCGGCCTCGGGATGGCCATGGTGGTCTCCTATTTGCTCTCGCCCTCGCTCGGCGTGCTGGGCAGCTGGGACTTTAGCGCCTTTCCAACCCACGTGATGCCGCAGGTGATCGCGTTCGGGATCATCATCGTTTCGTGGGTCTGGTATTTGATCTCGAAATCCCTGCAGAAGTCCAAGGGCATCAACGTCGACTACGCCTTCAAGGAGATCCCGCCAGAGTAGTTCGCGGGCTGTTTGGCTAACAGAGCAACGGATGGTCAACGCCAGAGGGCGTTGACCATCCTCACTGTCAAGAGGGTTCGGTAGATGTGAACGAAGAGGCCTGATGTCGGTCATTGAGGAAGTGGTCGCGAGGGTCGAGGACTGGCACGGAAAGAACATCGCCATTCAGCCGCTGACCGGCGGCCTGACCAATGCCAATTTCAAGGTATCGGTGGATGGCATTCCGTATTTCGTACGCATCCCTGGAGCCAGTACGGAACTCTTGGCGATTGACCGGAACAACGAATACTACAATGCGAGCTCTGCTGCCCGCGTCGGTGTCGGGCCGAAAATCCTGTACTACCTGCCGGAGCAGCAGGTCATGGTGCTTGAATTCCTGCAAGGCACGACGATGTCCAACGCCTTGCTGGGCGCGCCGGGTATGCCGGCGCAGGTAGCAGGAGCGATCAAGCAGCTGCATACGTGCGACCGCTTCCTGACCGATTTCAATATGTTCCGCCTGACGGAGTTCTACCTGAAAATCTGCAAGGAACACGAGGCGCGCATCCCGGATGGCTACCATGCCCGGATACCGAAGGTGAACCGCATCGAGCAGGCGCTGCTGGCGCGGCCCCTGGCGAGCGTGCCGTGCCACAACGACCTGCTGGCGGAGAATTACATGCTGGTGGGGGGGTCGTTGCGTTTGATCGACTACGAGTACAGCGGCAACAACGATCCATGCTTTGAGCTCGGCAACACCTGCCAGGAGCTCAAGTATGATGAGTCGTGCATCGCCGAGGTATGCGCTGCCTACTTCGGCGAGCCCTATCCTGACAAGATCGCGCGTATGAAGCTCAACATGATCATGTCGGACGTGGGATGGGGGCTGTGGGCAGCGATCCAGGCGAAGATCTCCAAGATCGAGTATGACTTCTGGGGGTGGTCCATCGAGCGGTGGGGGCGGGCCGTGGACAAGCTCGACTCGATGGAATTTGAGACCTGGCTTCAAGAGGTCCAGGCATGATGCGAAATGAGCGGCGGCGAGGGCCTCAGCCCCCGATTCCCGCCGAGAATCAAGATTTTGAGACGCAGAAAGGCGCAAAACCATCATGAAGGATCAGGCACAAGTTGTGATCGTCGGCGGTGGGATCGTGGGGGCGAACATTGCCTACCACCTGGCGAAGCTGGGGTGGACAGACGTCGTGCTCTTCGAAAAGGGGGAGATCGCCAGCGGCGAGT
The DNA here is from genome assembly GCA_035498395.1 of Anaerolineales bacterium. Classification (GTDB taxonomy): domain Bacteria; phylum Chloroflexota; class Anaerolineae; order Anaerolineales; family Villigracilaceae; genus Fen-1038. The sequence goes on along the minus strand of DATKAF010000025.1, from coordinate 6,856 downwards.
CGTCGCATGCGGCCGGTCTCGTCACGCAGTTTGCCACATCGCAGACGCTGATGCAGTTCCGCAAGTACAGCATCGAGCTATATAGCGAGCTGGGGCTTTTCGATCACGTGGGCAGCCTGCGCGTGGCTTCCACACCCGACCAGTTCAAGGAGCTCCAGCGCAGCGTCAGCCGCGCCAAGGGCGTCGGCATGGAGGTGGAGATCATTTCGCCGTCTGAGGCGGTGAAGATCATGCCGCAGATCAGCGGCGACAATCTGTACGGTGCCATCTACCTGCCGCGCGACGGACATCTCGATCCGTACACGACCACGACCAGCATGGTGAAGTTTGCCAAGGAACTAGGCGTGACGGTCTACACCGGCGTCCGCGTGACTGGCATCGAGCTATCGCCGAAGGGCGAGATCCAAAAGGTCATCACGGACCATGGCTCTGTGAAGACAGAGATCGTCGTCAACGCGGCGGGCATGTGGGCGCCGCGCGTGGCGCAAATGGCCGGGCTCAACTTTCCCACCACGCCGGTCGATCACCAGCACATTGCATTGAAAGCAGTGGAAGGGCACGAATTCCCACACCAGACGCCGTGCCTGCGCGATCCCGACAACCTGGTCTACATGCGTGAGGAGCAGGGCGGCCTGGTGATCGGCGGATATGAGCCGAACCCGCTGGCGCGGTGGATCGACGGCGCGCCGTGGGAGCATGGTGGTACGACGCTGCCCGCGGACTATGACCGGTTCGAGCAGTTGCTGGAAGGAGCCATCCGGCGCATTCCCTTCCTGGACCGGGCGGGCATCATCACACTGGTCTGCCACCCCGGTGCGTACACTCCCGACTGCCAGCCTTGCCTCGGCCCGATGGCCGGCGCAAAAGGCATGTGGATCGCGGCCGGCATGTCGTTGAACGGCTACGGCGGCGCCGGCGGGATCGGCAAGCTGATGGCGGAGTGGATCGTCGAAGGCGAGCCTTCGCTGGACGTGTATGCCTTCCGCGCCACCCGCTTTGGCGACTACTATGCGAGCCCGTACTACGCCGCCGAGAAGACGCGCGAGGGCGTGAAGTACTATTATCGCCTGCGCTTCCCGAACGACGAGAACGAATGGGGCCGCCCACATCGCGTCAGCCCCGTCCACAGCCGCACGCAGGAATTGGGGGCGGTCTATGGCGAGAAGTTCGGCTGGGAGCGGGTGAATTTCTACGAGCCGGGCAAGCCTTTCCGGCGCGCCGGCGCGGACCAGCGCGAGTGGGGCTGGAACAAGCCGCCCTACTTTGACCGGGTGGGCCAGGAGCACAGGGCCACCCGCGAGCGGGTCTGCCTGTTCGACTTTACCTCCTTCGGCAAGATCGAGGTGAGCGGGCCGGGCGCGCTGCCACTGTTGCAGCGTGTGGCGGATTCAGACATGGACAAACCGGTCGGCAGCGCCACATACTGCCAGTTCCTCAACACCAAGGGCGGCGTGGAAGCCGACCTGACGGTCACCCGCCTCAGCACCGACCTCTTCCGGGTGGTCACCGGCTCGGGCTTCATCGGCAATGACCTGGCTTGGTTGCGGATGCACGTCGATCCGGCGGACGGCCCGATCACCATCCGCGACGTCACGATGGAATGGGGCTGCCTGGGCTTGTGGGGTCCGAAAGCGCGCAGCGTGCTGGAGAAGGTCACGAAAGATGATGTGTCCAATGCGGGCTTCCCGTACCTGCACGCACGCGTGATCGATATCAATGGCGTGGGCGTCTGGGCGCAGCGCGTCAGCTACGTGGGCGAGCTGGGCTGGGAGCTTTACGTCCCATGGGGGCGCGCCGAGTCGGTGTGGGACATGCTCATGGAGGCCGGCGAGGAATTCGGCATCGAAGTGGGCGGCTACAAAGTGGCCGACTCACTCCGGCTGGAAAAGGGCTATCGCTATTACACCGCTGACGTCACGCCGCTCGAAACGCCGTATGAAGGCGGGCTGGGCTTCTGCGTCAGCCTTGATAAGAAGGACTTCGTCGGCAAGGCGGCATTGGTGAAGGCTAAGGCAGCCGGCCTGCAGCGGAAGCTATGCACCATGGTGCTCGACGGAGGCGAATACACCCAGATCTACGGCGGCGAGGCGGTCTACTGCGACGGCAAGGTGATCGGTCGCGTGCGCAGCGGCGGCTGGGGATACACTCTCCAGAAGAACATCCTGTATGCCTACCTGCCGATGGATATTGCGAAAGCCGGCGAGAGGCTGGAGATCGAATTGATCGAAGGCCGCCGGCAGGCGGAGGTGACCGCCACGGTGCTGTTCGACCCGAAGGGTGAGCGCCTGCGGGCTTAGCAATGAAACTCATACTTGCAGAGACACGGCGGCGCGGAGCAACTTGCATGAATGCGCTTTCCGGGTCAACGTGTCTCTGCGGGAGTCCAACCACTTAGAAGTCAAAGGAGCATCGTATATGTTATCGCTGAGCGCGGCAGAGCTATTGCACTTGAAACAGTTGATCGAACTTCGCCAACCCGGACATGGGCTGCCGCGGCCCCTCTACCACGATGAGCTGCTCTACCGCGCCGAGCTGGATGGCATCTGGCGCTCGGGCTGGTTGTTTGCCGGGCATTCCTGCCAGATTCCGAATCCCGGAGATTACTTCCTATACGATGTGGACGGCGATTCGGTCATCATCGTGCGCGGCAAGGATGGAGAGGTCAATGCCCTCTTCAATGTCTGCCGCCACCGCGGCTCGCTGATCTGCGAGGCTACCGAGGGGCACGTCAAGCGCTTCATCTGCCCGTACCACCAGTGGACCTACGACATTGATGGCAAGTTGCTGTTGTGGCGGGGCATGCAGGACGGACTGGATAAATCCCAGCTCGGGATGCACAAGGCGCACGCCCGCGAGGTCGGGGGCATGATCTTCATCAGCCTGGCCGGGGATCCGCCGGACTTCCAGCCGGCGTACGACACGATCGCGCCCGTCATCAAGCCGCAGGGCCTCGACAAGGCGAAGGTCGCCAGGATCATGGATTTCGACGTGGCGGCCAACTGGAAGCTCGTCTGGGAGAATAACCGCGAGTGTTACCATTGCAACGTCAACCATCCGCAGTACATCAGGGCCAACTTCGACCATTACAATGCGGATGACACCATTGACCGTGTGGCGGAGCAGCTTGCGCGCGTTACGTCGCGCAGCGAGACAAAGTGGGCGGAGCAGGGGTTGGCAGTGACCCGCACCGAAGCAGGGTTGACGGAGTTCCCCGACCCCGACAACGGCATCTGGTGGTCGGCGAACCGCACGCCTCTCGTGGATGGTTGGGTAAGCGAATCGCTGGATGGCAAGCAAGTCTGCTCGGTGCTGATGGGCGACTACTCCGATCCGGACGTCGGCACGGTGCGAGTCCGCATGCTGCCGAACTTCTGGCACCATGCGAGCTGCGATCACAGCGTCACCGTCCGCCTGACCCCGAACGGCCTGTATCACACGAACATCCGCATGATCTGGCTGGTGGATTCGAAGGCGGAGGAGGGCAAGGACTACGACCTGGACAAGATGCTGCCCTTCTGGCTCTGGACGGCCGAGCAGGACTGGCAGATCTGCGTGAACCAGCAAAAAGGCGTGAACTCCCGCGCCTACGTGCCCGGGCCGCTCTCGACGTATAAGGAGTACAACCTGGACCGCTTCCTGCGCTGGTACCTGATGCAGATGGCCGAGGCGATCGGATAAGGCGAAACCATGGATTCTCCTGCTCCACTGTACGTCGGCTTCGGCATGCTCACTCCGGTGGAGATCCTTGTGGTGGATCAGCTCCCCCCTCACAATACGGGCGCCATCACAACGGACGTCACGGAGTTCATCTTCGACGATGCGGCGATCGTTGCCTGCCTGCTGCGGCAATGGGACGTGCCGACCTGCATGATCGGCAGCATGCTCGGGGACGACGAGCGGGGCCACACTCTGGCGCGCAAGCTGCAGGAATGGGGCGTGCAGGGTACGGTGCGCTTTACGAAGGACTTCAAGACGCCGCTGGAAGTGGACGTCTCGGACAAGACCGGGGCGCGCACGTACTTCTGGCAGCGTTCGGCGCAGGTGCTGGATACGCTGAAATCAGCTGACCTTTCTCCGATACAAGGCGCAAAGATCCTATATGTCGACTGGTATGACGGAGACCGTATCCTGCGCGCGATGGACCAGGCCGTAGAGCTGAACATCCCGGTGTTTCTCAACTTCGAACACGGGCATGCTGACGCCGAGCTGCTGAAATCCTATGGCAGCCGGACCGTGATCTGCCAGGCGGTCACTGATGCCGCGCAACTGGGGCGCGAGGCTCCTCTGGAAGTGGCGCGCAAGCTGCTGCACGCAGGCGTTCGGACGGCTCTGATCACCATGGCAGGCGAAGGCTGCCTGGCGGTCCAAGGCGACGAGATGGTACGTGTGTATGCACCCGCGGTCACCGCCGTGGATGGTTGCGGGGCGGGCGCCACGTTCTCAGCCGGCTTCATCTATGGCTATTTGATGGGTTGGAAGCTGGCGGAGACGGTTCGCTTCGCGACGGCGGCGGCATCTCTGAAGGTCACGAGAGCGGGGCTCCAGATGTTCTCCATTCCGGAGATACAGGCACTGGCTGTCACGCTCAGGGCTGAGCGGTCCGTCTTCACCGATGCGCCTATGACTCCCAGTTTTGTTTCGGATCAGGAAGCCCCTTCCGGCGTCACCGGGAAACCGGGCGCCGACCTTGACAAGGACATGATACGTTGAATACGTTTGCCACGCTCCTGACGCAGGAACAGGTAGAGCGGGTGCATGACGCGTCGCTCGAAATCCTGGAAAACACCGGCCTGTTGGTACGGCACGAGAAAGCGCGCCGGATCTTCATGAAGAACGGATGCCAGGTCGACTCGGAAACGGAGATCGTGAAGTTCCCGCGGAAGGTTGTGCAGAAGTTCCGGGTCATGATGCCGCCGACCTTCACATTCCGGGGCCGCGATCCGAAGTTCGACCGGACGCTCCCGGGCAGCGGCCCGGTGGTCGTCACCGGCAGCTCGGCCCCGAACATCCTGGACCCGGTGACTGGCGAAGAGCGCCGCTCAAGATCGGATGACATTGCCCGCATTGCGCACCTGATCAACGAACTGCCCGGATACGACGTGTTCTCCGTCTCCACGCTGGCAGATGATGCAGCCCCGGGACAGTTCACCCTGGCGAGGCTCTATCCGGCGCTCAAGTATTGCCTCAAGCCAGTACGCATTACGACCAAGGACCTCGACGACGCGGCGAAGATCCTTCGCCTGGGGATCCTGATCGCGGGCAGCGAGGCAGCCTACCGCGAGCGCCCGTTCATCACGCACCATTTCTGCCCGGTGGTCTCTCCGCTGACCATGGATCGTCTTTCCACGGAGAGCATCATATTCTTCACCGAGCAGAAACTGCCGGTCTATCCAAGCATTGTGCCGAACGGAGGGCTCACTTCGCCGATGTCGCTGGCAGGCACGCTTGCCCAGGGCAATGCCGAGTTCCTTGCGGCGGCGGTCTTGATGCAGATGGTAGTGGAAGCCACACCCCTGATCTATGCCACCTTGCCCACCATCGCAGATATGCGGTCGGGGGCCTATGCGTCCGGTGGCATCGAATGCGGGATGCTGCACATGGCATTCGCACAGATGGCGCACTACTACAATGTGCCTTCCGGCGGCTATATCGGCTTGACCAACTCAAAGATCAATGACGCACAGTCCGGTTACGAGACCGGTATGTCGTCCGTCGAGGGCCTGCTGGCCGGAGCAGACCTGTTCAATATGGGCGGGCTGCTGGACGCCCTCAAGGTATTCGACTTCGCCAAGGCGGTGATCGACGACGAGATCGCCATGATGTTGAAGCGCGCGTACCGCGGTTTCGAGTTCGACGACAAGGAGCTGGCGGTGGATGTGATCGCGAATGTCGGACCGGGCGGCTCGTTCATGGTGAACCCGCACACGGTCAAGCGGATGAAGACCACCGGCTTGCTGACGACACTCTCGGACCGCCAGGCGCGGGCCCAATGGGAAGGCAAAGGCTCGCTGGATACGCAGGCGCGGGCCATGCGGCGCGCGCGGGAGATCCTGGCGCGGCCACCCGCGGCGCCGTTCGCGACGGAGGTGGAAAGCCGCATCCGCGCCGAGTTCCCCGGCCTGGTGACGGGCGCGCTGGAAATGCCGCAAGGATGGGAGACGGCCGCAGAGCAGCCCGGCGCTCCCAGTGCAGTGCCAAATCCTGGTTGAAAGGAATGATGCATGAAGCTCTTCTTTGCGACCGACGTGCACGGCTCGGAGATCTGCTGGAAGAAGTTCATCGGCGCGGCCAAGTTCTATGAGACGGACGTGGTCATTCTGGGCGGCGACATGACCGGCAAGGCCATCATCCCGATCATTGCGGCGGGCGGCGGCAAATACAAGGTCACGCTTTTAGACCAGGAGACCATGCTGGACGGCAAAGAGGACGTCGACAAGATGGTCGCGACGATCCAGAACCGCGGATACTATCCGTACGTGACCGATCCGGACGAGGTGGCGCACATATCGGCCACGCCCGGCAGGTCGGATGAAATCTTCCTGGAGGAAGCCCTCAAGACAATGGGCCGCTGGATGGACTATGCCGACGCCAAGCTGGCCGGCACGGGTATCCGCGCCTTCGTCTGCCCCGGCAACGATGATATGTTTGAGATCGACGACGTCATCAAGCAGTCGAAGTACGTCGAGCTGGTGGAGGGCAAGGTGGTGCAGCTGGATGAGCACCACGAGATGATCAATGCCGGCTGGTCGACGCCGACTCCCTGGCATACGCACCGGGAGGAATCGGAAGACCAGCTGCGGCAGCGCATCCAGGTGATGATCGACAAGCTCAAGGACGTACAGAACTCGGTGTTCAA
>DATKAF010000024.1:0-16758 GCA_035498395.1 Anaerolineales bacterium | reverse complement strand
TTCTACTGAAGGAGAGCCGCACGAGCGCGTGCTGTGGGAGGCAATGACCCATGTGGTGAACCACGGGACCCAGCACAAGACGGAGGCGGCGGCAATCCTGACCGGCTTCGGACGCTCACCGGGGGATATCGACCTGATCGTATATTTCAATGAAGCGGTGTGAAGGCGCAGAGCGAAGAAATAACGAGAATACGTGAAATCGTCGTCGCTCTTCTCGTGTAAAGATCAATAAGTGATCTTGCGCGGCAGCTCCCTGGCTTGGGCGACCCAGCTTTCTACGCGTGTCAAAGCGGGCAGATGGCGGACCATCTTCCTCTGCTCGTTGGTGGTCCCCATTTTTTCCAGCAAGTTGGCCGGGACGCGCTGGGCCAGCTCCGGGACCGTATCGACACCGGCAGCTTCGAGCAGCTCGGCATATTCCTTGCCGATCCCACGGATGCGGTACATGTCCGCTTGATTGACCCAGCGAAGCAAAAGTTTCTCGCTGATGCCCGTCTGCTCGGCCATCGCCTTGCGGCCCTGAGGGTTGCAGCCCTTGTCCAGCAGGTCATCGACATTCCGGATACCGGCCTGGCGCAGTTTTTCATAGTAAGCGTCGCCGATGCCCTCGATGTATTTCAGCCCTTTGGGGATGGGGATGACCAGTTTTTCCGGCATGGGTGCAGGGGTCTCCGGCTGTGCTTCCGGTACAGGGGCAATTGTCTGCTCCACTATTTCCGGCACCAGCAGGATCATCTTCTCCTCTTCGATCTGTCTCTCCACGCCGGCCAGATCGCCGATCACGTTCCGAGAGATGACCATCGTGCCCTGGAAATTGTGCGGCCGCATCGTGTCGACGGCCTTCCGCCAGTTGGCGCTCTCCACCAGGCAGACCACTGCGGATTCACTGGGAGCCATCTTCAATCCAAATTCATCCAGCAGCAGGTCATCGATTCCCTGGCCGAGCATGCCATACGCCGTACCGGCCAGCGCATCGTTCATATCCCAGCCCGTCACGCCAAACAGGTCGGCGAAGATGATGCCGATCAAGCGACCGTCCAGAAAACTTTGGCCGGCCTGGGCTTTCTCCGCCCGGTGCAGCTCCAGATCGCCCATCTCGGTCTTCGTGACCGCCACGGCATCCTTGATGCTGGCAATGTTATTCTGCATGAGATCCATGATGGCGGCCAGGGCCTGCATGCCTGTATCGGCTTGCGGGTATTTAAGGGCGACGAAGATGTACTTTTCTGCCATTTTTCTCTCCTTGATGGTTGGCGTGTCCGTGTGCGGGAGCCGCCCGGTTCCCAGGATGGGATAGAAAATCAAAAAAGACAGGTACTGCGTGGACCTGTTTGCTGCTGCTTCTACTCTCTATACTGTATATGAATCCGGGAGGGATGTCATCATTCGTGCGTTGCTTTACCGGTCAACGCCTGTTTGCCGGATGGCACTAGAAAGCATGTAGGGCAGTGGAAAAATAAAAGGAGCTATGTCTGCTTGGAGCGGCGGGCGTTCCGTCGAGCGGCGATGTCGTATGCTTCGGCGAGCATGGGGCGGATGTGCTCAAACGTCGCTGCGCCAGGGGAGAGCACGCAGATGAAATGCTGGTTTGAATAATCGGGGTGCGGCATGATGACATCCAGGGCGGTGAAATCGTAGCTGCCGAGGTCCACCTTCCCCGCGCCGAACATTGATTCAAATGTGCTCCGGCTGACGCCGATGTTCAGGCGAAAGACGCCGGGACGGTCCAGGTCGGAGATGCGCTCATATTCGTTGCCCGTGGAGGCGATGGTCGCAAAGGGCAGCATGTGATCGGAGCGGTAGAAGAAGAAGGTATATCCAAGGTTGACGGCGGTCTCCACGCCGTCGAACGTGCGGTTGATATAGTCTTCGATGACCGATTCAGTTATGGGGCTTTCGCTCATGGGGATCCTTCCGTCTGCGTGCACCGGTAAAGTTCGATGTGCGTAATTATAAGTTGGGACGAGCAGCGGCTGCGTCCCGGATGTTACAATCGCGCAGAACACAAGGAGGCCCGATGAGTTCGCAGATCGACGATCTTGTCCGCATGAACGATATCCAGACGTTGTTCGAGCTGATGACCGAAGACGACGACTGGATGAACCAGCTTGACGCGGCGGAGGGGCTGGTCAAGCTGGGGGATGTGCGCGGGCTGGACTTCCTGCGCAGCGCGCAGTACAGCGAAGAGGACGATATCCGCAAGGTGGCGAAGGAGATCCTGGCCAGCCCGGTGGTGGAGGCGAAACGCTCGGTGCTGGAAGCCGACGTGGAGCGGGAGCGCAAGCTCAAGCGCCAGGAGGCGGTCAAGCGGCTGCAAGCGGGGCGAAAAGTGTTCCAGTACAAGATGATCTTCCTGCCTGCCACGGAGATCCTGGACGAAGACCCGCTGAGCGAGGGCTTCGACGTGCCCGCGCTGACGGAGTACGGGCTGGAGGGCTGGGAGGTGGTGAACATGCTGCCGCGCCGCCGCCAGACGCTGGTCAACGTGGTGGACGACAACATGTCGGGGGCGTATTTCCTGCTGAAGCGCGAGCTGGCCGCGGGGGACGCAAAGGAACTGGATGGATCATGAAATTACGATTTCAGCAGGAAGAACACCACGCTGCGCGGCCTTCGGGATTTACGATTTACGATTCGCCCTACCCCCTTCCCTCCTCAACGAAGCTTTTGGCACATAGCTTTTAGCTCTTAGCCAAAAGCGAAGAGCCACGAGCTAAGAGCTTTGCACGCATTTGGGGAGGGCCGGGGTAGGGCCAGCCGCTGACCGCGGCATAGCCCCCAGAATGCCCGGCTGTTACCTCCCCCACATATAGCTGATCTTCGATTCGAGGCCGGTGACCGGGGAGCCATATCGCTCCAGGATGCGCTCCACGACGTGCACGTCGGCCGCGTCGATGCCGGAGATCTCGAAGCCGGTCTGGTAGAGCCGGGGATCGACCGGGTCGCGCCCGCCCCAACGGCTGCGGGCCATCAGCTTGATGTACGGGCGGTTGCAGATCTCGGGCGGCACATCGACCCGAAAGAGGAAATCGACTTGCAGCGGAAGCGGCCGGGTGCTCTCCAGCCGGAAGCCCTCGGAACTGATATCGGCCAGGCAGCCTGCCAGATCCCCCGTGCGGGCGTTGAAGAACTGAAGATACAGAGAGCATGAGCGCCGCTCGCGCGATCGCCGGTCTTTCCCTGATGGTGTCATGCGAATCCTCCTCGCGCCGGTGCGGCGGTCGGCGTGCATACAATCTTACACAGCGCGCACAGGGAGGGCGGGCCGTTGTAATGTTATTGCGCGGGGAATCCTATCGTTTTTGTGAATTTACGATTTCAGATTTTAGATTGATGCCCTACCCCGGCCTCCCTCCGCTCCGGCTGACCGCTAACTGCTGAAAGCTGAAAGCTGATTGCCCCCCGCGATATACTTTGCCGATGGAGATCGAGTTCAGCGGGAAGATATGGTTCTGGAGAGGGCCGGCTCCCTGGTTCTTCGTCACGGTCCCGGCGAAGCAGTCCCGTGAGCTGCAAGAGATACTGCGGCTCGTCACTTACGGCTGGGGTATGATCCCGGTCGTGGCCCGTATCGGCAAGACCGAGTGGAAGACATCCATGTGGCCCAAGGACGACCGCTACATCCTGCCGATCAAGGCCAATGTGCGGGAGACGGAGGGGCTCGATGAGGGCGATAAGGTGACGGTGCGGCTGCAGATCCGGTGAGAAGTCATCATCACCACACGAACGGGATCAGCGCCCAGCTTCTCTTCTTGTAGTCCTGGTATTCCTGCCCGAAGCGCTGCATCAGCGCCGGCTCCTCCACCAGCGCGATGCGCGTCGCATAAGCGATGACCCCGGCTGCAAAGAACACGAGCACGCTGAGCCAGTTGCCGATGCCGAAGCCCAACCCCAGCAGGACCATCAGGACGGCCGTGTAGGACGGGTTGCGCAGGCGGCGATACGGCCCGCTGGTGATGAGCTGATGCTGCTCCTGGATGACGATCCGGGTGCGGAAGAACCGCCCGAGGGTCCGGATGGCCCAGAAGCGGAACAGCAGGCCTCCGAAAATGAGGGCGATGCCGAGGGCGAAGAAGGCCGGGAAGAAAGCCTGCATGTTGTAGCCGGGCGCAAGACGAGGCAGGTTGAACCCGAGGGCGATGCCCAGGCTCAGCAGCAGGAGGACGAGGGATGCGCTGCCCCGGTCGCGGGAGCGGTCGCGCCGGGTGCGGCCCTCGCGGAGAAAGACCCATGCTTCGAACGCGATCCAGCACAAGAAGCTGATGGTGTAGATCAGGGCATAGATGGCCGAGGGGAATACGGGGGAGGTGATCACAGAGTCTCTTCCCAGGTAACCATAAAACGGCCGCGCAGACACGGCCCGGGTGGATTTCCCGGCATTTTATCACCGCCTGCCGCGCCGCGGACTCATCCGGCTCAGGGCATGTGGTATTGCACGATGAGCTGCGGCTGGCTGGCCGCGGTCGCATTCCCGCTGAACAGGCTCAGATAGTTGGCCGCGGCATTGTTGTTGTCATCCTGCTGAAAGCGCAGGCGGATCTGCGTGAGGCCCGATGAAGCGCTGGCCTTGTTGATGTAGCTGATGGCCGCGGCGGGCAGGGTGATCGTGTACCAGCCGCCTGAATCCGCGGCGGGCTTGAACGGGCCGAAGGTCTTGTAACCGGAGGCGGCTGTCATCTGGAAGTCGTTCAGTTCCAGGGCTGATGCGCCGAGCGTGCCCTTCTTGACGTCGAGCATGAATCCCTGGAAGGCAGTGACCGGGTTGCCGCCGCCGACAATGGCCTGTTTGCGGACCTTGAGCTTGAGGGAGGTGATGACCGCCGCATCGGGCAGGGCCGCGCCGGTGTTAAAGGAAACGATGCTTAGGTATTGCTTCCGGGCCTTATCGTCGCCGAGGCGCAGGGTGGTCAGCGCATTGTCCTTGGTGCCGCCCTTGTTGGTGTTCTCGCCGGATTCCAGCAACCAGCCATCCTGCGTGCCGATGGACTTCAGCGTGGCGGTGAGCGGCAGAGTGAACGTGACGCTGGCAGGCGAAGCAAAGACAGCCGAGACATTCCCGGTGGCATCCTTGGTCCAGGGATAAAGCACATAGGTGCCAAGGGCTGCCACCGCATAGCTCTGAGGAACGGACGCGGTCCAGCCGGCGTCATCGGGAAGAGGCGGCGTGGAAGATTCGGTGATCTTGTAGCCGGTCACCCCGAGGTTGTCGGAGGCCGTGAAGGCGCTGATATTGGTGGAGAGACCATACGCGATCGACGGGACGGTAAATGATTCGACCACGGGAGCGGTGCTGTCTGCGACGACTGATGGCAGGTCAGCAACGAAGATCTCATCGTAAGGGCCGCCGAAGGGGTTGATGGGCGTGCCCCAGGTGCTCTCGGTCCTGCCGGTTGCCAGGAGGTTGCCGCCGGAGTCCACGGCCGCGCCGTAGCCCAGGTCTTCGCCAGCTGCGCCCAGGAAGCTGTTCCAGTGCAGCGCGCCATCGGATGCGCCCAGTTTGGCAGCGAAGGCATCGCCGTACCCCCGGGAAGTGGGCGTGAAAGCCCGCACAGGCGTGCCCCAGCTTACATTGCTGTAGCCCACCGCGTATACGCTGCCATCCTTGACAGCAATCCCGTTGCCATCATCATCACCGTCGGCGCCCAGGAACGTGTTCCAGACCAAACCTCCATTGGGGTCCACCTTGGCGACGAAGCCGTCTGGCGCGCACTGGCAAGTGCCGCTGGGGGGCGTGAAGGCGCGCACAGGATTGCCCCAGGTGGCGCCGCTGTTACCCACCACGTAACTGTTGCCATCCACCACATCGAAGGCCGCTTCATCCGTATACCAGGAGCCGCCGCCCAGGAAGGTGTGCCATTGCAGCGCGCCGGTGGAGGGATCCACCTTGGCAACGAAGGCATCGCTGCTGCCACCGAACGGGCGCACGGGAGTGCCCCACGAATAGCCGCTTCCGCCGAGGATGTAGAGGCTCCCTCCGTCAAAATCAGCGGCGACCGCCTCATCCCCCCCGCTGCTGCCCCAAAACGTGTTCCATACCAGCGCACCGGTAGATGGATCGAGCCTGGCGGCGAAGGCATCTCCATAGCCAGCCGTGAAGGCGTGCACTGTACAGGATGCGGGCGAGCAGCTCCAGGGTTTGAAGCCGTACCCGGCGGCGTAGACGTTCCCAGCTCCATCGACGGCGACGCCGCCGCCCATGTCCTGCGAATCGCCGCCCATGAAGGAATTCCACAGCAGCACGCCGTTCGGGTCGAGCTTGGCGGCGAAGCCATCGGTTTCGAAGCTCATGCTGCCGCCGCCAGGCGTAAAGGCGTGGCCGGTGCAGGGCGTGGGGGAGCAGCTCCAGGGGTGTTCGCTGCTGCCCCCCACGTAGATATTGCCGCTGTCGTCCAGGGTGATGTTGCCCGGCATATCGACCCCATCGCCGCCCAGGAACGTGGTCCATTGCAGCATCCCGCCTGAATCCAGCTTCGCTACGAAAACGTCATAGTAGGATGCCGGGCGCACGGTGCAATTCAACGGGAAGCAGCCCCACCCGGCCATGCTGGCGCCCATGACGAAGATGTTGCCGCTGGCGTCCACGGCCATGCGGGTGCCCCAATCGTCACCGTTGCTCGCCCCTAGGAAGGTATTCCAGGTGAAGGGGGCGTCTTCGGGCGCGGCAGCGGGCTGCGCGGAGGCTCCCATGCTGGCGGGCAGGCACAGCGATAATGCAAAAAGGCCCATGAGCAGGGCATGGCGGATCTTCGACAAAAACTTCATTTGAATTCTCCCTCCCTTACACGACGCTAACCTGCATTGATTGTATGCCGCGGCAGCATCGTCAATCTTTTGCTGCCCATCATGGCAGGTAATACTGCACAATCAGCTGCGGGCGGCTGGCATCGGGTGCGTTGCCGCTATAGAGGCCCAGGTAGTTGGCCGCGGCATTGTTGTTGTCATCCTGCTGAAAGCGCAGGCGAATCTGTGTGAGGCCTGAAGAAGCACTCAGCTTATTGATGTAGCTGGCGGCTGTGGCAGGCAAGGTTATGGTGTACCAGCCGCTGGCATCGGGCGCGGGCTTGAACGGGCCGAAGGTCTTGTAAGCGCTGGAGGCTGTCACCTGGAAGTCGTTCAGTTCCAGCGCTGATGCGCCGAGCGTGCCCTTCTTGACGTCGAGCATGAATCCCTGGAAGGCCGTGACCGGGTTGCCGCCGCCGACGATCCCTTGTTTGCGGACCTTGAGCTTGATGGAGGTGATGACCGCGGCATCGGGCAGGGCCGCGCCGGTGTTGAACGACAGGATGCTGCGGTACTGCTTCCGGCTCTTGTCGTCGCCGAGGAGCAGTGCCGTCTGCGTGTTGCTCTTCGTGCCGCCCGTGTTGGTCTTCTCGCCGGATTCGAGCACCCAGCCATCCTGCAAGGCGGTGGACTTCACGGTCTTGGTCAGCGTGGCAGGCGGCTCAGGCAGCTTCGCAACGAAGAGATCGTGCAGGTCCGAGCTGAGCGGGCGAATGGGGTTGCCCCAGGTCCAGGTGTTCCCGCTTCCCGCCACGTAGATGTTTCCCGCCGCATCCCGTGCCAGGCCGTTCCCAAAGTCGCCGCGGCCCAGGAAGGTGTTCCACAGCAGCGCGCCGTTCGTATCCAGCTTGGCGGCGAAGGCGTCATCGTAATTGACAAAGGGCCGCACGGGGTTGCCCCAGGTGTCACCGCTCTTGCCTGCCACATAGGTATTGCCGAGCGAGTCGGCCGCGATCGAATTCCCCAGGTCATCCATGATCGTGCCCAGGAACGTGTTCCAGACCAGCGCGCCGTCGGTGGTCAGCTTGGCGACGAAGGCATCGGTGGACTCATTGGTTCCGTACTGGGTGTAAGCCCGCACCGTGCAGGCAACTGGCGCGCAGCTCCAGGCCGCGCTGCTCTTGCCCGAGACGTAGGCGTTGCCATCGCCATCCACGGCGATGCCGCGGTAGTTGTCGTAGATGATGCTGCTGCCTTCGGTGCCGTCGCCGCCCAGGAAGGTGTTCCACAGCAGCGTGCCGCCGCCGCTGAACTTGGCCGCGAAGACATCGGTGGGGTGGGACGAAACGCCGGGGTTGTAAGCGCGGATCGGCGCGCCCCAACTGGACTCGCCCGCGCCGGCCACATACACATTGGCGTTGCCGTCCAGCGTGACCGAGCTGGCAAAATCATCGCCGGTGCCGCCCAGGAAGGCGTTCCAGAGCAGCGCGCCGGTGGAGGCGTCGAACTCGGCGACGTAGCCATCGTACAGGTAGCCCCCGCCGCCGGTAAAGGGCACGGTGGTGCAGCTCACGGGGTGGCAGCCCCATGCCGAAAAGGTCTGCCCCACCGCGTAGAGGTGGCCGTTGTTGTCCGCAACGACGCCGGTGCCGATGCTGTAATCAACATACTGGACCCATTGCAGTGCGCCATCGGAGGCGTTCAGCTTGGCGACGAACTCGCCGCTACCCGCGCCCGTCCAGTTTCCCGCGATGTATTGCGTGCTCCAGCCGGTGATGTACAGGCCGCCGCTGTTGTCCACGGCCACACCGTTGGTTTCGTTGTAACCGGGGTAGCTACCCTGGAAGGTGTTCCACAGGAGGTTCCCGTTGGCATCCAGCTTGGCGACGAAGCCGTTGCTATAGGTGGCGGCGCCGCCAGTGAAGGCGCGCACTGTGCAAGGGGTTGGGTCGCAGCTCCAGGCCGCCTGGCTCGAGCCGACGACGTAGGTGTTGCCGTCGCCATCCACCGCGATGGACTGAGCGCCTTCGTCGTACATGCTGCCGCCCAGGAAGGTGTTCCAGGTGAGGGTGGCATCCTCCGGCGCGGGCTGCGCGGCGACCGGCCCTCCCCAGGGCAGCAACAGGCACAATGCAAAAAGGCCCGTCAAGAGGGCCTGTTGGATTCTCGAACCGTGCCGCATGTGAAGCCTCCCTTTCTGACCTACCGGTGTTGCTTCCCCATGCTCATTCTATGCCGCGGCAGGGGACAAGCCAAGTGACGTTTGTCAGGAAGGGGGGTTCGATTTACGATTGACGATTTCAGCAGGAAGAACACCACGCTGCGCGGCCTTCGGGATTGACGATTGGCCCCCGCCCGTCCTCCCCGATGAAGCTTTTGGCTCAGAGCTTTTAGCGCTTAGCCAAAAGCTAAAAGCCACGAGCTAAGAGCTTTGCAGGCATTTGGGGTGGCCCGCAGGGCCGGTTAGGGCCCTAGCTCGGCCTGTTCTTGGTGATGGCGGGCCTGCCGGCTTCGACCGCCAGCGCGTTGACCTCTTCGATGGCGTCGTCGATGTCCGGCTCCAGGCGCTCGGCGCTCGCCAGCAGGAGGCGCGCCCGGTCGTAGTCGAACTGCCAGTACATCGAAGTGGCGGGGGAGAAGTTGCCTGAAAAGCCTGCCAGCTGCTCCACGCTGCGCAGCAGGCGGTTGCGCTTTTCCATCAGGTCGAATAGCCGTCGCCAGGCGATCTCGTATGGTGTGCGCAGCTCTTTGGTCATGCTCCCTCCAACAAGTCCAGTATAGCATGAAGGCGGCGGGGAGATTGGAAAAACGCCAAGGATTTACGATTTCCGATTTGCGATTTCCGAAGGTCCCGGAACCTCCTAAGTCTGCACAAGCCGCGCCGCGATGGCATCGGCGATGTAGCGGGCATCCTCTCCGACGCCGTAGGTGATGCCCGATTTCCGCATGTAGAGCCACGGCAGGCCGATGAAGTACAGGCCGGGCACCGGCGAGACCCCGCGCTGGTGGAGCGGCTTGCCCGCCGCGTCCAGGGCTGGGAGGTGGATCCATCCGAAGTCGCCGGCGAAGCCCGTGGCCCAGATGATCGAGCCGAGCTTGGAAGCGGCGAGGTTGAGCTGTCGCAGCGGGGAGACGCAGGCGGCGTCCGGGTCGGAGGCGTCCGCAGGGTCATCGTCGTTGGCGGGGGCGGCAATGCCGGTCTGCTCGATGTACGCGTCGATCATGCCCTTGATGCGGTCCGAGAACGCATCGGCAAACTGCACATGCGCGGCGGCCTCGTCGCTCAGGAGCAGGTTATCTCCCTCCGCGCTCAGCAGGCGGCCCAGGATCACCGCGCCCTGGCGCGAGAGGTGCTGCAAGCTCACCGTATGCCCTTGCGGTGCGAGACCCGAGATCTGCGGCTGCGCCAGCAAGCTGATGGACTTATCGGTCAGGCTGTCGTAGGTGACATCCAGGAAGCCCGTGTCGATCCACCAGTCCAGGATGTCGCGGCCGCGATAGCGGCGGGGGACGCGCGCCACCTTGCTGGTGCTCAGATAGACGGTGCGCCCGGCGGACAGCAGGTCTTCGACGATCTGGCAGCCGGACTGACCGCTGCCCACCACCAGGACGGAACCGGGCGGCAAGGCCGCGGGGTTCCGGTATTCGCTGCTGTGCAACTGCGCGATGCGGGTGGGTATCTGCGAGCGCAAGGCGGGCAGCCTCGGAGTGCGCTGGACGCCCGAGGCGATGACGACGCAACGGCACAGCAGCGGCTCCTGCGCGCGGCCGCCGGTCACGGTGCTCACGATGAAGTCCTTGCCGTTCTCCGCCTGCTCGATGGAGACCACAGCGGTATCCGTCTGCACCGGAAGCTGGAAGCGCTCGACGTAGCGTTGGAAGTAGCCGGCCAGGTCATGTGCGGACGAGAAGCTGCCGGGCTCCGGGCCGTCATAGGGCATGCCGGGGAGGGCGTTCATGCTGTTGAGGGTGTTGAGGCGGAAGGATTCCCAGCGTTGCGAGAGCCAGGATTCCCCGATGCGGCCCTGCTCAAAGACGATGTGCTCGCGCCCCTGCTCGCACAAATAATAGCTGGCGGCCAGCCCGGCCTGACCAGCGCCGACAATGACAGCATCGATTCGCTTCATGGCATCCATTCCTAAGGCTTGGGGACGACGCAGGCGGCAAAGATACCATGAATCGGCGGAAAGCGGAACCGGGGATGAACGGATTCTTTAACCACGAAGAACACGCCGTTCGTGCCGCCGTACCGTCGGCAACAACGGTGCGAGACGGCGGAGGGAACACAAAGGGAAGAAAAGAAGGAAGCTTGTGTTCCCAGTGGTAAGGCTCTTTCTTCACGGATGAGACTCATTATGCAGAGATCAATCGTCAATCCAAGATCTTGCTGATTCTGCGACTGGATTGTGACCTTTTTTGACCTGATTTATACTATTATGTAAGAGTTGGTGTAATAAAGAGCCGTAGGGTTCAGGCTTCGTTCTCCTGGCAAACAAATCCATATCCCGTTCCATCGCAGAGGGCCGAATGAGGAATCGTCCGACACCGCTATCCTTGTCCATCCTGCTATCGGTTGCACTGATCGCCGGCTTGCTGGTGCGGCCGAATGTCACCGTCGCCGCCTCCAACGCGCAGGGCGGCATATGCGTCTATACGCCCGGCTCCTGGTCGGCGCACCCCGAATCGTGGCCGGTGACCTCCCTCAAGATCGGCGGCGTGAACTACGGCAAGCCGCGGCTGCTCCAGCTTCTGAACACGTCGGAGGACGGCCAACCCGGCTACAGCCTGGCCCGTCAGCTCATCGCGGCCCGCCTCAACGTCGCCAGCGGCGCGGGCAGCTCGCTGATCTCCGGCGACCTTTCCAAGGCCGAGTCGTTCCTGGCTGCGCATCCGCTGGGCAGCACGCTCAGCAGGACCAACCGCAAGATGGCTACCGGCCTGGCCGCCGAACTCGAGGACTACAACACCGGTGAGCACGGCCCACACGGCTGCCGGCCCCACACCTCCACCAAGACCCCGACGAGCACCCCGACCAGCACGCGCATCCACCACCCGACGCGGACGCCGACCAGCACGCCCACCCACTACCCGACGCGGACGCCGACCAGCACGCGCACCCACTACCCCACCCGGACCCCAACCAACACGCCGACCATTACGGCCACCAACACGCCCACCGATACGCCGACCAATACGCCGCAGACGCCTACCAACACGCCCACTGATACGCCGACCAATACACCGCAGACGCCCACCAACACGCCGACCGACACGCCGACCAATACACCCGGGACGCCAACCAGCTTCACATGCCCGCCGGCTGATCTCGGAGGCTTCCCCCTTGGCGCTAGCGACACCTCCACCGACCCGATCTTCTGCTCTTACCCGGCCGTACCTGGCGAAGACCCCAACGACTTCTTCTGCACGTACGACGCTACCAGCGGCCTGTTGGTACAGGACCACGATGCCGGCTTCTGCCCCGACACCGTGCCCGGTGTGACCATGCAGCCGGTCTTCCCGCTGGTCGTTCTGCCTCTGCAGGTGATAGAGCTTCCGGCAGCCTTCGCACCGCCCGGCCCCGGCTCGTAGGGGATAAGCTGTCAGCGTTCAGCAGTCAGTTTTCGCCACGGAGACACAGAGAAACGGAGAATAACAGTAGGTCGGGTTGGCCCCTGCATCCCCTCCGTTTCACTCTGGGGATGCTTCGCAAGTTGCTGCCCCCTACAGGGCGCTAACGCGGTCTCCGACGCGAAACCCGACCTACGCGGCCATCCTCCCAAATACACATGCAACCACGGAGACGCGGAGGAAATGCAATTAAACACGAAGGACTCAAAGGAGAAAACAATAGTTGTTCTTCCTTGGTGTCCTTCGTATTTAAATAGTCCTGTTTATCTCCGTGATTTGCTTCGCAAATAATTTCCGGTCAAACTCGTCGTCAATCTCGAAGACCGACCAGCAGATATCGTTGCGCAGCCGCTCGTCGTCCAGCACCAGCGTGCGGATCGCATCGGGCAGTTGCTCGCGCTGCCAGCGGCACTCGGCTCGCCCGGCGCTCCCGGCCTGGCCTTCCGGGGCGGAGGCGCGGACGGCCTTGATGGCGTAGGCTGCCGCGCCCAGCTCGTGCGCGGCAACATGGGCGACGACCGCCGCCTGACCAGCCGCATACGCTGCGTGGCGTGCCGTCCCGCGCAGGTCCCTGGCTGCCGCCATCGCGTGACCGCCCGCCGCGCGGGCCTGGGACATGCTGATCTCTCCACTCGCCCATGCCCGGGCCTGCTCGATGGCGTGACGCGGCCGCGGGTCCGAGGGCCTTTCCGACTCGAACAGGGGCAGGACGTGCTCCGCGCACGCCGCCGCCCACAGGGCGAGCAGGTGATGGTCGGGATCGGTGAGCGTGCCGCCGCGGCGGAGGGTGATGAAGCGCGGGTCGCGGACTTTGGGAAGGATCATAGGGAGATTTTGGGATTGACGATTTGCGACGATTTGCCAAGCAAATCGCGATTGAGGGGGCAGGTTAAACGGATGCCACTGAGAGGCGGGGAAATGGAACATAACCACAAAGGCACTAGAATCAACCCCTGGTTTTGTCCTACAGGCTGACGGTCCACCTATTCTGCTTCTGCTTCAGTTGGAGGCAGCAGGCTTGACTCCTGTCGCCTTGATATGGTCCAGTACTGCCAATACTGCGTAACCGATGCCAATCGCCACGATGGCAGAGAAGACGTCCACGACACCTGTCCGGAGCAGGTGGGAAAAGGCAATCACGACCAGCGGAACAAAGAGCACAAGGCCCGTAACGATACCGGGCGAGTAACGCTTGGTGCGGATCATACCCAGCACGTGGAAGAAGAGAACGTTGAAACCCTGGAAGCTCACGAAGGCCAGCCATGCCCGGATACCAAAGTAGGTGAATCCGCCCGCAAAGTCGAACGTCCCGAGTGTAACCAGGAAGGCGAGCGCCAGCGGGATGGCATTGATGCGAAAGAAATAGGCGTCCGTGTATTGCCCGCTGAACTGCGGCCTTGCCGCCCGGAACCACTCGGGACCCCCGCCGGGAAAGATGAACTCCTCCATAACGTGCAGACCGAAGGAGATTGGCAAGGCAAATACCAGCAGGACGTCAAACTGCGATGGAAGCCCCGGTTGCCTGAGCAGGAACAGAAGCGCCGCCACTGAGGCAAGTTCAGTTGCAGCGATCACCAATCCCAATCGCTTGTGCATGGCTTCTCCTTGTGAATGCAGCGATGCGCTTTGCGACAGAATTGTACGGCGCTTTGCGGCCCGATTCAAGAGACTTCCATCACCCCGAGGTCACAATAGGTCCTGCATCCCTCTCGGCGTGTACTGCAGGGCCTGAACCAGGTGCACTGCCTGAATGCGCTCACAGCCCGCTCCGCCGAATGCGGGTAGGGTAGGGCTAAGCATCAGCAGATCGCCACAACACCCTCACGCTCAGGGGTTCATCGATGCCACAAGCAGAAAGATACTACAATCGACCCTTGCTTTTACCATACAGCATCAAGGTCGAGCTGTGCTAACTCAGGTTTTGGGACAGTTTCTATGCCTCCATGAGATTGCCGAGACGGATGCTCATTTTCACCGCGAGCCCACTTTGTGACAAACGTCACTTGTATCAGATAATCTGCCGGTGTAAATTACTTTCGCTCGGCGCATCTCGCACATATTTCCGTAAAATGGCTTGGCAGGAGGGGTGATGGCGTCTGTCCGACGCTTCTTGGTAACCGGGGCGACCTCGGGTCTTGGAAAAGCCTCTGCAGCCGCGTTGGCATGTGCTGGCCAGGAGGTGATTCTGCTCGCCCGCGACCGCGAACGAGGGGAGGCAGTTCGAAGCGAGCTATCCCAGGACAGTAGCAACGCCCGCATAACCCTGATGGTGGCAGACCTTGCATCTCAGGCGTCTATTCGAGAGTTCTCCACTGCATTCTGCCAACAATACGACTCGCTCAACGGCCTACTCAACTGCGCAGGTATTCGCGTGCTGAATCGCTGCACAACCGCTGATGGCGTGGAGCTGATGTTTGGCTCGGAATATCTTGGGCACTTTCTGCTCACTAACCTTCTTGTTCCTGCGCTCAAGGTTGGCGCCCCGTCGCGGATCATAACTATCTCAGGGGAGGGCCACAAAGCAGGCGTCGAAGGAGGTGTAGGCGCGACGATCAATTTCGCGGACATCCTGTATGCAAAGAAATGGGATGTCGTGCGGGCATCCAAGCAGGTGGTACTGGCAAAGATTCTCTTCACCTATGAACTGGCACGACGGCTCAAATGTACTGGGGTCGCTGCACACACAGTGTCGCCGCGCTTCACCCGCACAAATCTTTCCAGTCACTATCCATGGTTTATACGCTGGATCGCGCTGTTGCGCATGTGGCAGGCACAGGCGGTTCCGCCGGCGATTGGCGCAAACGACGTGCTCTATCCGCTGTTTGCTCCGGAACTGGAAGGCCAGACTGGCAAGTACTTCGTAGAGGGCCGGGAGGCTCAGTCGTCGCCTGAGTCTTACGACGCGGCAACAGCCTTACATCTTTGGGAAGTCAGCGAGGAGTTGGTTCATCAGAAATTCTTGTGATGGACGATTTGCTGGCTTGTAATCGGGAGGACAATAACGATGAAGATCTTGATCGTGGGCGCAGGCATTATCGGCAGCATTTATGGCTGGGCATTCGCTGAAGCAGGACACGACGTCACGCACCTGGTGCGGCCTGGACGTAGCTCACATTTCCATGGCGGCATGCAGATCGATATGTATGACGTCCGCAAGGGGCATCAACGCGATTTCATCGGGCTTTATCCGATCCGGTTGACGGAAACGCCGAGCATATCCGGCGGCTACGAGTTGGTCATCGTGCCAACCAAGCATTTCCGGCTGGAGGAGACACTGGCATCGCTCGTTCCCCAGGTCGGCGACAGCGATTTCCTGCTTCTAACACAGAACTGGAATGGTACGCAGAAAATCGATATGATCCTCTCGCCATCCCGTTATGTCTTTGGCGATGCGAAAGCGGGAGGCAAATTCGAAGGGGAGAAGCTAATTGCCACCATTTCGAGCATGGATATTGGGCAAGTAGGCGGTCGCCACGATGCTTGCTTGGATCGCGTCATCAAACTATGCCAGTCCGCTCAAGTGGGCGTCACGGTGCATCCCGAGATCCTTCACTACCTTTGGATCCAATACGCAATTACCGGAGGTCTGTGGCCGGCTCTTGTTAAAGCGGGTAGTCTCCCCGCGGTCCTGCGTGATCGTAAGCTCGGGGAGCAGGCAATCCGCGCAGCCAGAGAATGCCTCGAAGTCGTCGCCCGGCGGGGCGTCGAGCTGAAAGACTATCCGGAAACGAAGATGTATATGAGCAGCTTACCCTTCGCTGGTTGGATAGCAGGCGTCGCGATCCAGTTCATGTTCCGTTTTAATAAGCTTGTCCAGCGCAGCTCTGCGCACGGACTGGGCGACGCAGAAGAGGTGAGCGTGTTCTACCATGACTTGGTGAACACTGGCGGCCAGCTCGGTGTGGACATGCCGGCCATGTGTGCTTTCGAGCACGATATCCAAAGTTTCGTGGCATCGAAGCATATCCTCTCCGCCGTCTGAGCCTGTGTGCCAGAGCAGCTTTGCCGTATCATCAGTGTGCCAATCGGCCAGAGCATTTGCGACGCACGTTTCTCGGCAATGTCAAGCCTGCCTTGATTGTTAATCTCACTAGCAGGCGTGTGATTTCTGGCTATGGAAAAAGTCGGAAACAGGGCGGGCGGCTCTCCGTTTGTTTTATTGCTCCTGGCGACCCGCTCGAAGCACCTGCTGAGGTGTTTGCATCATGGATGCTCGTCCTCTCGCCACGCAATTAGTAAGAGCTGGCTACGATCTGGCCCATGTGCGTCTCCAATACCAGCCGGTCCATGATCCCCACGCTTCGCATCCACGCGCGGTATTGTTCGGCGCCGGCCAAGCCGAGCGCTTCCGATTCCCATTCCGCGATGGCGATGGTCGTGGCGCCATTCTCGCGCATCAACCGGTACCTC
>DATKAF010000023.1:0-11709 GCA_035498395.1 Anaerolineales bacterium | reverse complement strand
AAAGCCATTCGCGGCATCCCGGTATGGAACAGGCCGATGCAGGTGCGGCCGACGAGGGTCCACAGATAGGAGGAGGGGGCAGGCGGCAAGCGTCATGTGCCAGGTGTCATGTGCCAGGTGTAGTGTTCCAGGTGTCACGTGTCAGGTGTCATGGGCTGCATGAGCATGAACCATTCATCCACTGACCATCCGTAGCCGGGGCACGGCGAAGGAATTCCATAACCTTGACGAAGGTTCGTCATGCCGTGCCCCGACGATTTACCATTTCCTATTTCCCCTATTTCACATTTCCGCTCCGCCCTGTTTCCCTGTCCACCCGTTTACTTGCTTGCATCCAGCACGCGGCCCAGGAACAGGATCTGGCCGCTGTTTAGGTCGCGGATGGCGAAGATGAACGGGTGATCGATGGTGAGTGTCTTGCCGGGGTTGACCGCCATGGCAAGCTGCATGGTGACCGCCGTCGCCGCGGCTGCCTCTGTGCCCTTCTCATCCACCGCGATGAACGCCTGGTGCAGCACCTTGCCGATGTAGAGATCGCGCCTGCCGTCCATGCCCGAGAAATCGCCGGTGTCCGCGTTGAAGGCATCGGGCATGCCCATCGCCGAGAGGGAGTCTCCCAGGTCGAAGGCGGAACGGAAGGTAAACTTCGGCATGGCAAGCTGGAGATCGGCCGGCTGCATGCTCTTGAGGATGGCATCGAGCCTGGTCGCATCGAGTCTGCTCTCGAACTCCCGGAATGTACCGTCATCGGGGACGAGGATATCCATCGCTGCCGTGCCGCCTTCATAGGGCAGTTCCACTGCCTGCCAGCCATCGCCGGAGGCATACGGCACGGCGAACATGTGCTGCGACATCTGCTTGCTGGTCACTTGTGAGCCATCCAGCAGGTAGAACGGCGCGTCGGTCGTGTCGTTGGGGTCGAACTGGTCCTGCCAGTCGGCCTTGAAGTAGATGGCATTGGCGAGCACCATGCGCGTGTAGGAGTCCAGCGCGCCGGCGGGGATGAGGTCCTTGATCTTGCCTTCCGTCTGTTTCTCGACCCAATTGTTGATCTGCTGTCGCACAGCTTCCGACTGGTTGACGAAATCGGCAAGCTGAACACCCGCGCCGTAATTGCGGGCGACGATATCCAGATAATCGGGGAGAAAGGAAAAGGTCTTCTCGGCCCACAGCGCGTTGGCGATCTTAAGCTTGAGCGGGTTCTTCGCCTGTTCGGAGGCCTCCGCTTCCTTCGCCAGCGCGAGATCGAGCTGGTCAAAGGCCGGGTGCAGGCGGTCCTGCGGTAATGTATAATGCAGCGTCTGCGCCATCTGGGAGGCGGTATCGCCGCGAGCGCCGGCGTAGGTCATTGCCAGGGCAAGAGAGAGGCTGTAGGGAGAGAACGCCAGATTCCCCTCGCCGCCGCGGAGCGACCGGTACAGGTCGAGCGCAAAGGCGTTGTCGCCTTGAACGAGGACCGTCTCATCACGGGCGGGTACACCCGGCGCGCTATCCCGGCTGAGGCTCGACTGCGCCATGCTCGCAGAGGCGTGCGGTCCGCAGGCGGTCGCCAGCAGGGCGAGAGCGGCGAGCACGGAGAAGACTTCGAGTAGTTGTCTCATAATGGCTCCTTTGCGGCCAGGAAATGGGAAATAGGTGATCGGTCGAGACCCATGCCCATTTTCCCATGCATGATCTCCTTCTTTTCGTCGCAGCCTAGACGAACCGATAGTACAAATGGTTCCCGCGAGGCGGTAAGAGGCGCGGGTTCACGGTATTCAAGATGAAACGTACGAAACATCCAGGAAACATAGAGGTGAAGCGATCGTGGCCAGAATTATCAGTGCAGAAGACGATGTGAAAGAGGAGGCGGCCCGGCCCCGGGCCTTGGAGCAGAAGTGGCGCATCCTGATCACGGTCATGTTCGGGTTGTTCATGATCATCCTGGACTCGACCATCGTGAACATCGCCTTCCCGACCCTGCGCGCCGAGTTTGGCGCCAGCCTGTCGGACGCGCAGTGGGTGATCAGCATCTACGTGCTGGCGCTCGGCATCACCACGCCGGTCTCGGGCTATCTTGCCGATAAGTTCCACATCAAGCGCATGTACCTGGTGGGCCTGGGCATCTTCGCGTTCGGGTCGCTGCTGTGCGGCGTTGCCCCGTCGCTCCCGCTGCTGATCGCAGCACGCGCCTTGCAAGGCTTCGGCGGAGGCATTGCACAGCCGCTCGGCCCGGCCCAGCTCTACCGCGCCTTCCCGCCCAAGGAGCAGGGAACGGCGTTCGGCATCATGGGCATCGCGCTCGTGGTGGCGCCGGCTCTTGGCCCGATCCTGGGAGGTTGGCTGGTGGACATCAATCTGTGGCGCGCCATCTTTTTCATCAATGTGCCCATTGGCATCATCGCGGTGGTGTGGGGCTTCTTCTCGCTGCCCGATTACCGGACCGGTCACCGTCCGCTCTTCGATCCACTTGGGCTGGCGACCGCCATCATCGGTTTCGGCTCGGTCTTGTATGCTGCATCGATCGCCGAGATCAACGGCTGGACCAGCTTCACGACCATCGCCATCCTGACAGCCGGCTTTGCGGCGCTCATCATCCACACCTTCATCGAGTTGCGCGTCGCCAAAGAGCCGTTGATGAATCTGCGGCTGTTCGAGAACCGCGTGTTCCTGAACGCCTCGCTGGTGGGCTACGTGGCGACCATCGCGCTGTTCGGCGCGGAGTTCCTCATGCCGCTCTACCTGCAAACGTTCCGCGGGCGCTCGGCTCTTGAAGCGGGCGTTATCCTGCTGGGCGTGGCGGCCACATCGGCCATCGCCACGCCCTCCGCCGGGCGGCTGTACGATAAGATCGGTCCGCGCACCATCATGGTGGTCGGGTTCTTCATCCTGTGCATCAACACCTGGCAGCTCGCAGAACTGCAAGCGACCACGCCCATCTGGTATATCGTGTTCCTGCTGGCGCTGCGCGGCCTCGCCGTCGGGCTGACCCTGCAAACATCCTATGTCACGGCCATGAGTAGCATCCCGCTCGACCACCTGCCGCGCGGCTCGTCCCTCTTGAACAGCACGCGCTTCGTGGTGCAGGCCATCGCGGTCGCCGCGTTGGCAACCATCCTGGTGAGCTTCCTCAGCCCGCAGGTGCAGGCCATCCAGCAGAAGCTGCAGAATGCTCCAGCCCCATCGACCACGCAGCCCTATGGCATCTGTGAGACGCCGGGTGTCGCGCCGGAGGATAACCTGCCGCCTGGTGTAGCCGCAACCATCTCACAACTCCCTCCCGCCGCGCAAGCCCCGGCTAAGACGAAGACGCTGGACCTGCTTAACCAGACGTGCCAGGAGTCGATGCAAGGGTTCCAGGCGGCGTACCGCATCACGTTCTTCGCCTCCGTCGGGGCGCTCATACTAGCGGCGTTCCTGCCGGGATGGCCGGGCAAGTGGGGAGGCCGCACCGCCGCGCAGCCTGGGATGGTAGATTAGTTTGATAGTTTGATAGTTTGATAGTTGGGTAGTGAATGGTTCATAGTTAAATGGATCGTGGGAGATCGGCAATCGGAAATCGAAAATGGGAAAGAGCAGGTCGGGCATCTCGCCCGACCTGTTGGTTATTGACTACCGATCACTAACCACTTCTAAGTGGTAACTTGTAACTGGTAGCTAGTAACTGGTAACTGACAACTGAAAACTATCCCTACGGATCGTTCGGGTCGATGGGTGCGCCGAGCTGCGGGTCGGTGAAGTAGGCTCCGAGCGAGTCGCGCGTCAGTATCCAACCCACCGAGAAGCCGCTGCGGGGGTCGATCTGGATCTCCACCCACACGAACTGGGTCGGGTCGGTGGTGAGCGAATTCTTGCGGTAGGTCCAGGTCGTGCCTTTGACCGCCGAAACGAACGGCGAAACGATCTCGGAGAATTGCGTGCCTGGCCCGGTGCGGACGAGCAGCCCCTTGCTGTACGTGACCTTTAGCGTTCCGAAGCCCGTGGAGGTCGGCACAGGCGTCACGTAGTAGGTCGGATAAGGAGTCGGGTTGTAGCAGGGAGTGGTGGACGTGCAGGGCGGCGGATAGGCAGTCGGATAGGCGGTGGGGTAATAGGTCGGATAGGGCACCGGAGTGTAGGCGCCGCTGGCCGGCAGGTTGATCGTCTGCCCGACGAAGATCACGTTCGGGTTGCAGATCTGCGGGTTGACCGCCAGGAGCTGGTTGACCGAGAAGCCGTAGCGCGCCCCGATGTTCGCAAGGGTATCACCGGGCTGCACAACGTAGGTCGGGTAGCCGCCCGGTCGCGCCACGTTGGAGGTGCAGGCCGGGGCCGGCATGTAGATGACCTGCCCGGCGTAGAGCGACGATCCCATGCCGGGGTTGGCGGCCTGGATGGCGCTCACGGTGGTCCCGCAGGCGGCGGCCATCCCGCTCAGGGTATCGCCCCAGTAGACCATCACATAGCCCTGGCAGCCCGAGGCGGCCCTGCCGGCGGCTGTCGGGGTGAGCGACAATGCCAGCACCATCGAGACGACGACGAGCGCCTGCAGCATTCTCCTCTGATCCATAGCAGCCTCACTTACGCGCCGGAATGTGCCGGCGACCTGCGAACAGGACACGACTATCCGTACTATACAGCACTTGGCTTTTCGTTACAAGATGCGGTCGTTGAAGGGCCGCCCGCCGGACCTGCGAATCGTTGAGCAGGCGGGAAGCCCGGATCACGCTACTGCGATGTCCACTTTTCCGCGCGGGGGTCCATGACGATGACCGCCTTACCCTGGGCATGACCTTCATCCAGGTAGCGGAAGGCTTCAACCGCCCGGCTGAACGGGAAGCGCGCCGAGATGACCGGGACGAGCGTGCCCGATTCGAGCAAGTCTCTCAGCAATAGCAGGTCTTCGTGATCCGGCTTTGCCAGCATTGCGCCCATCGGATGCGCCCACACCTTTGAGGCGAGCCGGCCGAGAAGCAGAGCCTGAAAGATCTGCGGCATCGTCCCGCCCGCGCAGACGTAGATGCCGTTTTCGCTCAGGCAGCGGCGATAGGCCGGGAGCGAGTGATAGCCGTTACAGGCCAGGATCAGTTCGTAGCGCTGGCCGCGCTTCGTGACATCCTCGCGGGTGTAATCAATGACCTGCTGCGCGCCCAGCGAGCGGACCATCTCGACGTTGCGGGAGCTGCATGTGGCGGTCACGTCAGCACCGAAGTGCCTGGCAAGCTGCACGGCGAACGTGCCCACACCGCCGGAGGCGCCGTTGATCAGCACCTTCTGACCTGCCCGGATGTGCCCATGGTCACGCAGCGCCTGCAGGGCCGTGAAGCCAGCCACCGGCACCGCGGCAGCCTGCCCGAATGCGATGTTCCGCGGCTTGAGCGCAAGATGTTTCGCCCCCGCGCAGGCATACTCGGCGCACCCTCCGTAGCCGGAGCTTGAGACATGACCGAACACCTCATCGCCTGGCTTGAACTGTGTGACGCCGCTGCCGATCGCATCCACGACGCCAGCCACATCCAATCCCAACGTGCTCTTCTTCGGCTTGTTGAGTCCGAATTCCAGCCGCACGAGGAAGGGATCGCCGCGCAACATGTGGAGATCAGCGGCATTGACAGATGTGGCGCAGACGCGCAGCAGCGCCTGCTGGTCGGTGGGGACCGGCTGATCGACCTCACGCAGCCGCAACACGTCGGGCGGTCCGTATTTCTCGTAAACGATAGCCTTCACTCATCCCTCCCGAGTCGCGTCGATTCAACTCCCTGTAATTATCCGTACTGTAACCTACGTGGCACGGGAGTCAAGGTTGTAGAAACCCCGAGACGTCCCGTGCATCCTCAGGCCGGGGAAGGGATTCTGCTGGAGGTCGTCAGGCCGAATGAATTGTTCTGGTTGTGATCGAGTAGGGGTAGTAGTTCGGAATGATATCCCCCTAGGGGGATATATCATTCCGAACAACCTCCGGAACCCTGTTGGAGGAGATGTGGGAGGGAGGTCGTGAAATGCAAGGCGCATATTCGCATAGGCATGACGAGCAACATCCACCTTTAGGGAAATCTAATGGGCTTGTAGGCAGAGGTTCCGCCGCGAACAACCAGGGCTTTGGCTCAGGCTTCGGGATCCAGCAGCCCGTGCTCCGTGAGCCACCCTGTGAGCGGCTCGTAGTGCTCTTCATGGTGATGCGCAAACGACCCTTCCAGCACGGCGGCCAGGGGCTGCCCGTACAGCCAATCGTACCTGCCCTGCTCGAGCAGTCGCTCCTCCGGGATGGCCCGCGCCAGTTGGATGAAGAGCTGGAATCCCCGGCGCCAGTCCTGGTACACCTCCGGCCAGGGTCGGTGCTGGTTCGACTCCCGGATCCATGCATTGATGCGGTCGAGGTTCTGCTCGGCCTCCGGGTCCAGCCCATCGGGGTCCATCTTGTGGTGGGGCGGGCGGCCTTGCTGCGCTGATTCGAGCCGCGCAATGGAAAGCTGCTGCCATGCCCACAGGTGCGCCAGCACATCCTTCACCGACAGCCCGGCAGGGAGCTGCGGCGCGACCAGCTCCGCTTCCTCCAGCCGGGATAACAATCGTTCCCAGCGGACGTATTCATCGTTCAGCTCATCGAGCAGTTGTTGTTTTGTCGACATCGGCGGGCCTCTCATCTCCTTGAGGACTCGTCCTTCATTGTATAACGAACCTGGAGCACCCAAGGTATGAAAAGGCCCCGGACGTCACGAGCACTTCCGGAGCCTGATCTTGCCAGGAAAACAGTCGTGCCTTACTTCCCTGCTTCCAGCCTGGCCCTCTCCTCCGCTGCCACGGCCTCCTCCAGCTTTTTGAACAGCGGCGCGGGCTGGTTGAGCTTCTGCCCCGGCTTCAGACCGCTCGGCTGCCAGAAATCGGCGTTCGCCGCGGCAGGCTTGTAGCGCAGCACGGTATGCTCGCCGAGTGAGTCGCGCACCGTCTCGATGTACTGCCCGCCGAATAGCGGATAGTCGTAGTTGAAGAATTCGTGCAGCCGCTGCGACGTGAACGGCAGGAACGGCGCGAACAGGACCTTCAGCGAGTCGATGGCCTTGAGGGCGGTGTAGATGCTCAAGGCGGCCTCGGCGCGATCCTTCTTGATGGCGCTCCACGGCGCGGTCTGGTCGAGATACTGGTTGACGAGCGACGCCAGCCGCAGGGCCTCCTGCAAGGCCGCCCGGAGCTGCACCGCCTCCAGCATCCCGCCTACGCCCTGGAAGCCATCGTTGACCGCGGCCAGCAGCGCCGCATCCCCCTCACGCAGCGCGCCGGCCTCCGGCACGTGACCGTCCCAGTTGCGGAACGCGAACGATAGCACCCGGTTCGCCAGGTTTCCCCAGGTGGCGACCAGCTCGTTGTTGTTGCGCGCCACGAACTCGTTCCAGTCCCAGTCGCTGTCCTTGGCCTCCGGCATGTTGATGGTCAGGTAGTAGCGCAGCGCGTCGGGGTCGTAGCGGCTCAGGAAGTCGCGGCCCCAGACCGCCCAGTTGCGCGAGCCGCTGATCTTTTTGCCCTCCAGGTTCATGAACTGGTTGGCGGGAACATCGTAGGGCAGCGTCAGCATGACCGGCCGGTTCTCGAAGATCTCGCCGAACTGCGTGCCGACGCCCATCAATTCGGCCGGCCACAGCGACGTGTGGAAGAAGATGTTGTCCTTGCCGATGAAGTAGAACTGCTTCGCATCCGGTGCTGCCCACCACTGCTTCCACGCCTCAGGCTGGCCTGAGACCTGCGCCCACTCGATGGCAGCCGATAGATACCCGATCACCGCCTCGAACCAGACGTACAGCTTCTTGCCGTCCCAGCCCGGCTCGTCCACCGGCACGGGGATGCCCCAATCCAGGTCGCGCGTGATGGGCCGCGGCTTCAGCCCTTCGGCCTCGATCTTGCCGAGCGATTCGCCCAGCACCGTCTCGCGCATGTGGTCGGAGCGGTCGCGCAGGAACTTCTTGACCTCCGGCTCCAGCTTCGAAAGGTCGAGGTAGTAGTGCTCCGTGTCGCGCAGCTCGAGCGCGCCGTCGCCTGTCTTGGCGTGCGGGTTGATGAGCTTCTCCGGCTCCAGCACATTGCCGCAGTTATCGCACTGGTCGGATCGCGCTTGTTCGAACCCGCAAATGTAGCAGGTTCCTTCGACGTAACGGTCGGGCAGGAACTTGCCGGCCGTAGGGGAGTACCACTGCTTGCTGAACTGCTTGAACAGGAACCCGTTCTTCAGCAGCGCCAGGAAGATGCTCTGCGACACCTTGAAATGGTTTTCGGTGTGCGTGGTGGTGAACAGGTCGTACGAAATGCCTGCCTGCTCGAATAATTGCAGGAAGCCGTTGTGGTACTTCTTGTAGACCTCTTCTACCGAGACGCCTTCCTTGTCCGCGGCCAGCACGACCGGCGTGCCGTGCGAGTCGGTCCCGCTGACCATCAAGACGTTATCGCCCTTCAGGCGGTGGTAGCGCGCGACGATATCGCCGGGCAGGTGCGAGCCGGTGATGTTGCCGACGTGGATCTCGGCATTGGAGTAGGGCCACGCTATGGCGATCAGGATGTTGGAGGGCATGAGGCGACTCGATATTCGAGATTTGATATTCGAGAATTGTGAACCGTGATCCGTGAGTGTTCTTACGGTTCTCGATTCACGACTCTCGTTTCGCGGTCTTGAAATAAAAAGGCTGTCCTTGCACGGGACAGCCTGAGACGAACCGGGCGGCTTGAACTAGGCCGCCTCCCAGGCTGCGGGACGCATGGACATAGGCATCGCTGCGGATTGCATGGGCGGAATTGTAGGCGGGCAATTACCGTTTGTCAAGCAGAACTGCGGTTCATGGAGAATGGGTCATGGATCACGTTTCAAGGGTCATGTGCGAGGGTCAGGTGCGGGGTGTCAGGTGCGCCGATTTCCTGTCTCCGATTTCCCCATTAGCCATTTAACCATGAACCATGAGCCGAGAACAATCACCGTCGTTGCCAGGCTCAGCAGGTCCTGTTTGGTATAGGCCTGCACGCCCAGCGCGACAAAGGCGATGATGTCCAGCACAGCCAGGAAGCCGATCATAGGCCAGTAGGAGCGATACCGCGTGTAGAGAACCGCCGCGATCCACGTGATGGGGATGACGTAGAGCAATTGGTCGTAGGACCACAGATACAACGTGGTCACAAACCCGACTGGAATGATGAGGTCGAAGGCCTCCCATGCCGAAAGCCGTTCCCGCCTGCTCCAAAGGTACCAGGCTGCCAGCGCCAGCAGGATGACAGCGCCGAGGCTTCCCACGACCCGGTTGCTGCACAGTGTGTTCTGCGCGCACAGCCGGTAGGCGAAGCTATACACGTTCGACTGCGCCCCGAGCGTCTTATCGGATACAAGCTGGCTGTTGGCCGCGAACTTCTGCACCCACTGCGGGTCATACAGGAATCCGGAGAGCATCAGGAGCGCGCTGCCGCCGAGCAGCCCGTAAACGGCGCGGTACTTCTGCCGGAACAGCAGCCACAGCCCGGCGAGCCCCATGATGGGCAACCCCTGCGACGGCTTCAGGATCAGGAACGAGAGCAGCAGCCCGGCTGGCAGGTCATACCCGCGGTCGAGCAGGAGGATGGCGGCTGCCAGCACGCCCAGGGCGATCGCGCCAATCGAGCCGATCTGCATGCTCAGGTAGAGCGGCCCGAAGAGCAGCAGGAGCAGCACCAGCGGCAGCAGCAGCCTCGCGGCGACATCTCGTGAAATGGACCTCAGCAATGTGTAGCAGCATAAGGCGACCAGGACCAGCGAAGCGAAGATCCACACGGCGAACGCCTGCTCGATGGGCAGCAGCGCCAGCGGCGTGAGGAAATATACCTGCGGCAGCGGATATAAGAATATCCTGTCCGGAATGGATGTCGTGCCAAGTGCCAGGTGCGCGGCACGCCATTGAACCGGGTCGTAGGGGCTCTGTCCGGTCGTAAGCATGTGCCCGGCGATCCAGAACTTGGCGAAGTTCGAATCGCGGATCGGCTGGCGCGTGGTGATCTGCTGCGCGTAGAGCGCAAACACGACCGCCAGCAAGGCAGCAATCGCGGTGGCCTTCAGCCAATTGCGGGTGCTGGACAAAACGCCCTCGTCAATGCATCACGGCTGGGTCGGGAATAGGAAATCGGAAATCGTCGCTCTTCCACCTGACCCCTGATACTTGACACCTCACGCCTTGCACCCGCACGTCGCACCTCGCACTCCGCACTTGATACTTCGCGCCTGACCCACCCCTAGCACCTTTTGCTTACAGTAGCTTCTTCAGCTGTGAAAAAGGCGACTCGTCTTCGTTCGGACGATGGCCGCAATCGCGCACGTTCCGGTCTTGCCCGCAGACCGGGCACAGACCTTTGCAGTTCGGGTCATGCAGCGGGCTGATCGGGACTTCCAGCAGGGCATAGTCCCGGATGAGCGGCGCCAGATCGATCTGCGCGTCCTCCGGGACGATCAAGCCCGAATCGGTGACGGACTTCTCGTTGAAGGCGTACAACTCGTTGATGTTCCATCGCAGCCGCTGCTCGAAGGTCCGCAGGCAGCGCGCGCATTCGAGCGACGTCGTGCCCTCGAAATCACCGGTGACGAGCAGACCCTGCGGGGTGCGGCCGACGTTCACCAGCCCGGAGAAATCGCGCAGCACAAGGTCGTCGCCGACCTTGACTTCGTCGAACTCGAATGGGAACTCCGCGCTATAGCCGACTTCCTCATGAATGATGAAGCCGACGTTAATGCGAAAAGGTTTACGCGGGTTGGTCATGAGTGTTTGCTGCGGGGGGAAATCTACCGGAGATGAACAGAGATTTCCAGAGATGGATCTGATGTTTGTCTCTGTTTATCCCCGGTATGTATTTTTCTTAACGTTTAACCGTTCGAACGTTTCAACGCTGAAAGGTCTAGACGTTCCTGTCCACGATGAACTTGGCCAGATTCTCGAGCGCCTCGCGCTCTTGGCTCGGGTCGAAACCCTCCAGGCTCTGCAATGCCAGCTCGACGTGCTGGTTCGCCTCGCCCATGGCCTTCCGGATGGCGTCCGTCTTGCGGATGGAATCGACCAGCCGCGCCATGCGCTCCTGGCTGGCCCAACCGCCCTCCGCCAGCGATACCACATCTTCATCGTCCGGATGCGCGTCGGCATAGTAGATGGCCGGCAAGGTGACGAGGCCGTTCAGCAGGTCCGAGCCGATCGGCTTGCCGACCGTGGTCTGCTCGCCGGTGAAGTCCAGCACGTCGTCTACGATCTGGAACGCGATGCCGGTCTCGTATCCGAGCTTGCGCATGGCCTCCACCGTGGATTTGCCGACCGGGCTGATCATGGCCGCGGCCTTGGCTGTCATCTCGAACAGGGAGGCCGTCTTGGCGTAGATGCGCTGGTAATAGTTCTCGCGGTTGATGATGCCCCGGCTGTTGAACAATTGGTTCAGCTCGCCGTTGACGATGGTGGCAAGCGTCTCGGCGAAAGCGTTCATGAGCGGGATGTGGTCGGTCTCGGCGGCGAGCTTGGCGGCGCGTGCGAACATGAAATCGCCGGTCAGAACGGTCGCAGCCGGAGACCAGCGCGCGTTGAGCGTGGGCATCCCGCGCCGCAGCAGCGACCCGTCGATCAGGTCGTCGTGGACGAGCGTAGCGGTGTGCAGCAGCTCGACCGCCGCGCCGAGCGTGACCAGCTTGCCCTCCGGCGCGCCGAGCATGTTGCCGATCAGCAAGCCCAGGGTTGGGCGAATGCGCTTGCCGCCTGCCGAGAGGATCTGCTCCAG
>DATKAF010000022.1:0-2052 GCA_035498395.1 Anaerolineales bacterium | reverse complement strand
CGGATCAGGCGGAGTTTACGCCGCGGAATGTGCAGACGGTGGAGGGGAGGAGTAGCACGGTGTATGCGATCAAGCTGACGGTGGAGGACCCGCAGGGCAAGCTGAAGCCGGGCATGCCCGCCGATGTCACCTTCCAGAAGTAAGCACTACTTGACGCGCATGTTCAATGACAAGGTCTCTCTGAGAGCTCCATGACTGAAACTTTGCTGATCGATGCAAGCGACCTGCACAAGTCCTTCGGCGACGTGCACGCGGTGGACGGCGTTACGCTGCAGGTCTCGGCAGGGGAGATCTATGGGCTGGTCGGCTCCGACGGCGCCGGTAAGACAACCACCATGCGGCTCATCGTCGGCGCGCTCAAGGCCGATTCGGGACGCGCACTGGTGGCGGGTCTCGACGTCGATCGCCAGACCGAAGGGGCGCGCTCTCACATAGGCTACCTGTCACAGCGCTTCTCTCTCTATGAAGACCTGACGGTGCTCGAGAACATCCGCTTCTTTGCGGAGGTCCGAGGGCTGCGAGCCAAGCAGTGGCGGCCGCGCTGCATGGAGATCCTGGACTTTGTGGGGCTGGCCGGCTTCAAGGACCGGCGCGCAGGGCAGCTTTCCGGAGGGATGAAGCAGAAACTCGGACTGGCGTCCGCACTGGTCACACGGCCGCGCGTGCTGCTGCTGGACGAGCCAACGACCGGCGTGGATCCCGTGACGCGCCAGGATTTCTGGCAACTGCTGATTAGCCTGGTGGCCGCGCCGGACCCGTCTGCGGAGGCGGCGGGGGCGGTAGCGGTGCTGATATCGACGCCGTACATGGACGAAGCCGCGCGCTGCCATCGAATCGGCTTCATGCGACGGGGCAGGATCATCGCGGAGGGTACGCCCCTTCAACTGCGTGGCCGCCTTGCCGACCGCGTGCTGGAGCTTCGCGGCTCACCTCTTCGCATCCTGCGCCAGGTTGCCGGGCAGGAGAGCGGAGTCGAAGATGTGAGGGCGTTCGGCGACCGGCTGCACCTGCGAGTTGCCGCAAACCAGTCCGAGGATGTCCTCCGGCGGCTGCCGTCGGCGATCACCGCGCAAGGCGCCACGCTCGAAGAACTGCGAGCGGTGCCGCCGGGACTCGAAGACGTCTTCATCGAGCTATCGGGGCAAGCCTATGATTGAGTCCGTAATCGTTGTCGAGGACCTGACCCGTCGCTTCGGCGAGTTCACCGCCGTGGATCATATCAACTTCGCGGTCAGCGCCGGTGAGGTGGTTGGCTACCTGGGGCCGAACGGATCGGGGAAGACTACGACCATCCGCATGCTATTAGGCTTGCTGGAGCCGACCGAGGGACGCGCGACCGTACTGGGCTACGATGCGTTCCGCCAATCGGAGCAGGTGCGGGCACGCGCCGGCTACATGTCGCAGAAATTCGCGCTATACGATGATCTAACCGTCCTTGAGAACCTGACCTTCTACGGCGGGGTGTACGGCATTCGAGATCGCCGGCAGATCGAGGCTACCCTGGAACTGGTGGGAATCTCGGATCACAAATCCGAGCTGACACGGGGCCTCTCGGCGGGGTGGCGGCAGCGGCTCGCCTTTGGGATCGCGCTGGTGCATCAGCCGAAACTGCTGTTCCTGGATGAGCCGACCAGCGGCGTGGACCCGAACGCCCGCCGCTCGTTCTGGGACCTGATCTACCAACTGGCAGCAACGGGCGTGACCATCCTAGTGACGACGCACTACATGGACGAGGCGGAATACTGCGAGCGTGTGGGCATCATGCGGGATGGACGTCTGCTCGCAATGGATGCACCGGCCAACCTAAAGAGAAGCGTTATCCAGGGCAATGTGTGGGAAGTCTATGCTGCACCGCTGGAGGCGGCACTGCGGGCGCTGCACCATACGCCCGGCGTGCTGCGGGTTGGGCTGGCGGGCGACCACATCCGTACCATCGCCGAGCGGGCGGTGTCTCCAGTCGACCTTGAAAACGCTTTGCGAGAGGGGGGGCTGGATGGAATCAGCATTAGCTCCGGTGAGCCCACGCTGGAGGATGTGTTCCTGTCAGTAGCA
>DATKAF010000021.1:0-18254 GCA_035498395.1 Anaerolineales bacterium | reverse complement strand
CACCTTCATACCGCCGCTCACCCGACAACACCTATGCGCAAATCGTTTACGCGTCAAAATCCAGCGATGTAACCGATGTCATGGCAAACGGAGCCTGGCTGATGCGCAGCGGCAAATTGCTGACCATCCGCGAGGATGAGCTGCTTGCCCATGCGACCGATATCGCCCGCCAGATCGATAGTTTCCTGATCGATCGGGAGCAGTCCGTGTTATCCAAGCTGATCGCGTTGGGCGGCTCGATGGAACAGGAGTCGTTCGAGGTGCAGGTCAAAGTCAAGATCAGCGATCCGCACGCAGTCGCCGAGGCGCTGAACCAGCCCGGGATCGAAACCGTCCGCTACCGGCATTATGGTCAACACGACAACTACTTCTCGTTTGCGGATCCGTCTCAGGGCCGCCTCCGCTATCGTGAGGATGATTTCCTGGATGCCTCCGGTAAAGTGACCACCACCCGCTCCCGTCTGACG
The DNA here is from genome assembly GCA_035498395.1 of Anaerolineales bacterium. Taxonomy (GTDB): domain Bacteria; phylum Chloroflexota; class Anaerolineae; order Anaerolineales; family Villigracilaceae; genus Fen-1038. The sequence continues at coordinate 17,787 of DATKAF010000021.1, read as the reverse complement.
CTGCTCGGTCAGAAGCGGGAGGATAAGTTCGAGCACGATGTGCTGCTCTCTCGCAGCCGCTTCTTAGCTCCAGCCAGCCAGAGCCTACGGTTCTACCGCGAGTATTTCCGCCCCTTCGAAGAGACGCCCATTACCAAGGACCGGGAGCGTTGGCTTGTCAAGTTCAGAGATACGGAGTTCTTCGTCAACGTGGATCAGATGATCGAGCCGGCCATCGGCAACTTCGTGGAGATCAAGTCGCGTACATGGAGCCGCAAAGACGCAGAGCATAAGGCGATGCTCACGCGCGAGCTGATCGATATACTGGGGATAGCCGGCAGCGAAACGGTTACCAGAGACTACATCGAGGTGGTGAAGCAGTGATCGGTAACGTTCCGCATCGCAGCAGGTCGGGGATCCGCCCACATTGTCTCTCAGGGACAAATATGCTGCAGATGTTCCTCGAATGTCCTGGCAAACTGATGGAATCCGGAGCCGTCACAGCGTGCACTGAAATAGTAGTAGTCGGTGTCTGCCGGATCCGCTACAGCATGGAGCGCCTCCGGGCCTGGGTTTGAAATCGGCGCCGGAGGCAGGCCATCGTTCACATAGGTATTGAAGGGGGATGCGATCTTCGTATCCGCAGCGCCCAATGGGTTCGTCCACCAGGTCCTCTGCACCGGGTTATAGCCGATGGCATACTGGACCGTCGGGTCGGCATCCAGCTTCATCGGCAGACGGAGCCGGTTGAGATACACGGATGCAATCAAGGGGGCCTCGTCTTCGTTCACTGCCTCCCGTTCCACGATGGAGGCAAGTGTCACCGCCTGGTAAACGCTGAGCCCCTGCTGCTGGAAGCCGTCGCGCAGTTCTGGACTTAGATGCTGGGAGAAGCTCAGCAGCAGCTCGTCGACAAGCTGGTACACGACTGTCGTCCGCGGCAGCACATATGTGCCCGGATAAAGGAAACCTTCTGCCGAGGCCTTGCCCGCCAGGTATTCATATTCCGGATGCGAGCCGCCCGCCGCGGCGACGAACTCATCGGGGGTGATGTCCAGACCCGTTGTCGGCAGCGACTCCGCGATCTCCTCCATCCTCCAACCTGGCCACACCACCACCGTGACATCCTCCGGCGTGGCGTCCTGCATGGCATGCGCAACATCGACGGCCGACATGGCCGTACTCAATTTGTATTTCCCCGCCTGCACCGACTTGTCCAACCCGGTATACAGAAGATAATCGCGCAGCGCCTCCGCGCTCCGGATGGCCCCCGCCTGCTGCAGGCGGTCGGCTATCGAATTCACCGTCTCGCCTTGCTCCACGGTGAACTGCAGCTCGGTATCGTTCCGGCTGATCGGCTGCGTTAGCAGACCGTCGTCCCATAGCAGTTTGGCCGAGTACTGAAATACCTGTGACGACGAAAGGCTGCGCGATGGCGAGCCGTAGTAATGCTGCGCGGCGGCGGGGATCAGAACCAGTGCGGCTATCAAGAGCATGCCCAGGATGAGGGCAGTTACGAACAATCGACGCATATGCCTCTTCAGGGTTTCTGAGAATGAAGCGATGAGCGAAGCCCGGCAAGGCTGCTCACGGAGATGTTCTTCGATCCAGTCTCAGCCGGCCCGGTTTTCATCCAGGTAGGATTGCAGGATCACCGCTGCCGCCGCTTCGTCCATGTGACCGGAGCGTTGCTTGCGAGGAGCGCCTGTCTCCAACCGAAACTGACGGGCATCCGCTGTGCTCAGCGACTCATCCCACAGCACGATCGGCAGCTGAGTCTGTGCTCGCAGGGCCTCGGCAAAACGCTCTGCCCGCCTGCCGGCCGGATTCGCGTGTCCTTCCTCGTCGAACGATTGGCCGATGACAATCATTTCAACGGCATGCTCATGAGCAAGAGTTGCCACCTGTGCCGCGTCCTTGATGCGTGATGCATGCTCTATGGTGGTGAGAGGGCGTGCCAGTGTGCCGGTGAGATCGGAAATAGCGATCCCGATACGTTTCTCCCCGTGATCGACCCCCAGCACTCTCATCCCGCCTCCGCGCTAACCGGGTTCAGATACATCGCTGTGGCCCGCACAAGCGCCCGGACTCCACCGAACGACTCCACGTATCAATCAGGGAACGCTCACGACTGTTGTCCGAAGCGGTATAAGCGGCATCCAGGGCCACCACCGTGGAGACAGCACGAGGCTCGGTGCGCCTGCCAGCGCAAAACTGGCTTGCAGGCGGGTTGCGGCATCCCTGACAGGGCTTCCCTGTACGATGGCGCCCGCACGATCCAGATCTACATCGTGAACAAGCCGCCGCGAGAGTTGCAGTGCAAAATGGGAAACACCGGTGTCATCCGCCCTGGGTGCTTCCGCCAGGCTGCTGGTCAGTGTCTCGGGTAGGGCCAGAAACCCGGCGGGCTTGGAGCCATCCAACGTCGCATCCACAAGCTGGCTGATGTCATCGGCCTTCACATACTGCTCCGAGAACTCCGCCTTGAGAGTGAGCTTGAGAAGATTTCCAGGTTTTCCCGGCTCGGGATCATAGGTCTCTTCAGTAATCTGCACTAATTTGAGCGTATCCGGCAGAGCCATATCCTTCCCGGCCTGAGCTTCCCGGATGCGGCTCTCAGCCTCAGCTTTGAGCTGAGCGAGCAATACATCGTGGAGCCGTTGACGGTCAGCATCCGATGGGACCGCCGCCACGCGGTCGGTGCCGCCTGTTGTCGGCTGCGGGTTGTTCACCGCCGCGGAGAGGCTCAGGCTGCCCTGGATGGCCCGGATGGCGTTCGCCGGCAGGTTGGCGTCAGCCCCTCCGCTTACAGACACGATCGGCACTTCGATGACCGCATTGATATTCCCGGGCAGATGCGTGTCATTCGAAGTCGTAAATTGGATCGCAGTGGGAGAAAGGCTGTACACCACCGTACCGGCCGGGATCGTCACATCGGATTGCGAAAGATTCGTGAACCGGGCAATGCCTCTCGCCGGCCTGTCGGGGATGGTGCTCTGCGTTGCCACCCGAGCTGATTGTGTTCCGTCGACAGTTGCCACCCTCTCGTACGCCGGTACGCCACCCGCCAGGGAAACAGCCTGTATCGAGGGGCCGGCCGCAACCGGTAAAAGGATGTTCTGCATTTTGCTTACGGGCCGGATGGTGATCGTCGCATGCGGGACGAAGACGGCAGCGATCGCCAGCACGGCCAGTACGCCGAGCAGGAAGAAGGCAATCCTTGTCGCAGGATGGGATACCCAGCGCCTCGGCCCGGGCCGCGCTGTCGTTCTCATCGCCTCAAGCTCGCTGCGTTCTCTCCGCGGCCGGTGTACGGAAGGCAGCCCCGCGCCGGCTTTCGGCCAGGCTTGCCTTTGGGCCGCTGCAGATGACGCAAAGACTGGGATCCCAAATTGCTGCGCATCCCGCCGGACATCTCCACGCCGCGTGATCACCCCCAATTCGGCTCCCAGGTTCGATGCATGGCGCTGAAGGATGCGCAGATCCGCTGCCCTCAACGCCAGTTTCAGATACTTGGGCCACACTAGCAGGATCCGTGGTGACTTGGCCCAGGACATGCGGTCCCGCACAGAGATCAAATCGTCATGCGCTTCCAGGGCGATGATCTGCGTCTTCATTCGGGATGATTATACTCTGCGCTCATTTCCGGCAGATCCCGTCCGTGCGCAGCGGCAAAATGACAGCCGCGATCCCTTCCACCTATTCTCATGTGGCCGCCCTCGCTGCAACGCCGAAGGCGAGCAGGCTGCTCCGGCCTGCCCATCGGGAGGGCCTCTATTGCAGAGTCAGCAGCACAACCGAGTCCTGATCAACTTTGGCAATTGTGATGGAGAGCACCTGAGAATCCTTTGTGAAGAGCATCAGGCCGCCTGCCGAAGCCCCTTGCGCGCTAAATGGAGATTCCCAGCCTGCCGCCTTGAGCTTGTCGCTGTAAAAAGACTGGATCGTCTGCTCATCAGCGCCGCTCACCCGATAGCTGTAAACGTTCTTGCTGAACTCCTCCCCCGCCGTCGCCTGATCCATGACCGGGATGCCGTTCCACTCGCTCACCGGCGTGCCTTGCGGGTTCAGATACTTGGAGACATCCGGCAGTTGGCTTGGGATGGCCGATGCCAGCGCCTGGGCGGTCTGCGCCACACTCTGCACGCCAGACAGCGGACTCGAGATGACCCCGCACGCCAGTGTGGTAACGATTAGAATTGCGAACAATGTAGGCCGATACACGCGTATCATATCTCTCTCCTTTCCAAGGCTCCCATGATAAAGCATCCACGGGCTCCCCGCCAAGGGACGAATGTACTACAAGAGCATTGAGCCGCACCCATATCCTCCTGGTTCATCCCCTCGTTGAGATTCAGTTTGCATCATCGGACCGCAGAGGAGATCCATGCCATCCGTGCCCTGGTACCGCAAGACGACCATCTACCAGATCTATCCGCGCTCGTTCTGTGATTCCAACGGTGACGGGATCGGGGATATCCCGGGCATCATCAGCAGGCTGGACCATATCTGGGATCTCGGCGCCGAGACGATCTGGTGCTCGCCGTTCTTTGTGTCCCCTCAGCGGGACTTTGGCTATGATATTTCGAATTATCGCGAGATTGCCCCGGAATACGGGACGCTCGAGGATGCGGACCGGCTGATCGAGGAGGTGCATCGGCGGCACATGCGCATCGTGCTGGACATGGTCATGAACCACACTTCCGACCAGCATCCATGGTTTGTGGAGTCGCGAGCATCTCGAGACAACACCCGATCCGATTGGTACATCTGGCGCGACCGCCCCAACAACTGGCAGGCCTACACACGCGGCAGCGGCTGGCACTATGCACCCGAGCGTGGGCAATACTACTGGGCAAGCTTCCTGCCGTTCCAGCCGGACCTGAACTACCGGAACGAGGCTGTGAAGGCCGCAATGTTCGACGTCGTGCGCTACTGGCTGGAAAAGGGCGTCGATGGCTTCCGCCTTGATATGTTCAATTCGATCTACAAGCAGGCGGACTTCCTGGATAACCCGCACTCACGGCAGTTGCTGCCATCCCGCGATCTCCCGAGTCGTTTGTTCCAGGAGGCAAAGTACAACATCAACCAACCAGAGACCTTCGAGTTTGCCCGGGAGCTGAGGTCGGTATGCGACGGCTTTGGCGACCGCATGCTTCTCGGCGAGGTCAGCGGCCCACGCAGCCTGATCCGGCAATTCATGGGCGCGCAGACAAACGACGGACTTTCGCTGGTCTTCGATTTCAGCATGATGCAGTTCAAGTTCAGAGCAGACTACTTCCATGCCCTGATCCGGGATACCGAAGAGCATTTCGCAGACCCATTTATGCCAGTGTATGTGTTCAGCAACCATGACTCGCACCGGAGCATCCAGCGCCTCGGCAACGATCCGAGGAAGGCGAAGCTCCTTCACTTTCTACAGCTCACCGTCCGCGGCGTCCCGTGCATCTACTACGGCGAGGAGATCGGCATGACCGATGGGCCGCTGCCTCGCTCCACAGCGCTGGACCCGATCGCCCATCAATTCAAGCTGATCCCAAGCATCCTCTTTAGCGCGCTCGGAATTGTCATCAACCGCGATGTCGCGCGCACACCGATGCAATGGGATGCATCCAGGAATGCGGGGTTCTCAAACTCGGAGCGAACCTGGCTGCCGGTCAATCCCGATCACCGGAGCGTCAACGTGGCCGCGGAAACGGAACAGCCGGATTCTCTGATAAACGCCGTGACAAACCTGCTGAGGATACGTACCGAGGAGCCCGCCCTGCATTCCGGCTCGCTTCAGATGGTTGGCGGCCTGCCGGAGGGCATCCTCGGCTACCACCGGCGGTGGGCTGGTGATGAGCTGGGTATCTACATGAACTTTTCACCGTCTCCCGTGCATATCGGGCCTCGCGGCGGCAGTTGGATTCATGTATTCTCACTATCTGCGGCAGACGACTTCCACGACGGTGAGATCACCCTGGCACCTTTCAGTGGCATGATCCTGAAAGCCGTCACAGCGGACATCAAACGGGAGCTCGAAAAAGCGAGAATGCGAACCTCTTAGGGCTCGCATTCTCATTGCTCCTCCCGCACGAGTTAGTATGCCGGTCTTACTTGAGTCTTGCTTGCAGGGCTTGCTGCAACTGCTGATCCGCCCCAGGTGGCAGTCCGTTACCCGGCAGGCTGCCCTGCGCCATGTTAGGCCGTCCGCCCCCGCGTCCACCGATGGCGGTGATCAGGTCCGCTGCCTTGATGCCGCGCTCGACCACATCCTCCGTTAATACAGCCAACACAGCGGAGCCTGCCGACAGCACTGCGGCACCGTTCTTCGGATACTTTTCCCTGAACTTGTCGGCCAGCTTGCGGAGGGTCTCCATGCTCGCATTCGGTATTTCCGCGAGCAGCAAATTCACGTCCAGGACCCGACGAACGGCGGCCAATTGCTCGTTGAACGATGAGAGCGCGTGGCTCGCATTGAGCGCCGCGACTTCCTTCCTGAGATCAGCCACTTCATTCAGCAGGCCATCCACCTTCTGCGGTACTTCCTCCACGGAGGATTTCAACTTTGCCGCGCTCTGCTTGAGCGAGCGGAAACGCCGGGAAATCAGCTCGTAGGCCCCGCGGCCGGTTACCGCCTCGATGCGCCGAACACCCGCCGCGGCCGAACCTTCGCTTACGATCAGAAACGCACCCACATCCGACGTCCTCTCCAAATGCGTGCCGCCGCAAAGCTCATAAGAATACTTATCGAGCTGCTCCACCGCGGCCGTCGGATAGACCTCGGTCATGATCTCGGGCTCGGTGACAACCGGATGTGCCCCCGGCACGCTCGCAAATGGAGTGGTGATGGTGATCGTCCGGACCGTCTCGCCATATTTCTCGCCGAACAGCGCTGTTGCTCCCTCTGCGATCGCGTCCTCCCGGCTTTTCAGCTTCGGCACCACCTCCATGTCGGCCGCCACTGCATCGTTCACGATCTTTTCGACCCGCTCGATCTGTTCGGGAGTCATGGCGTCCGGGTGGTTGAAATCGAATCGCAGGTGATCGGGCGCAACGAGCGAGCCCGCCTGCCGCGCGTGCGGCCCGAGCACCTGATGCAGCGCAGCGTGCAGCAAGTGCGTCGCCGTATGGTTTCGCATGATGTCATGCCGCCGGGCAACATCGACCTCTGCGATCGCGAGATCGCCGACTTTCGGCTGCCCGGAGATCACCTCGCCGACGTGCACGATCACGCCCGCCGACGGCTTCCGCATATCGGTGATCTCGATCTCCCAAGCCGGGTTCCCTCCATCGGGGGCAAGCGAGCGGATGGTGCCCAGGTCAGAGACCTGACCGCCGGACTCGATGTAGAAACCGGTCCTCGGCAGGATGACTTCCACCTCATCGCCGAACGCTGCCGCGGATGCTTGTTCCCCGTTCACGATCAGAGCCAGCACCTCGCCTTCCGAGCGGGTGCTGGTATACGGATCGTATTCCACGCCATATTCACCGAGGCGGCCCAATCGCTGCAGTTCCTTAAGGATGCCCGCAAAGAATTCGGCGTCTTCGCCGCCCATCCTGCCCATGGCCTTGCCACCGCCGGACGCGGCGCTGTGCGCGTCCCTGGCCGCGTCGAAGCCATTCACATCGACGTCGAGGCCCTGCTCGCGGGCAATATCGCGGGTGATCTCCAGCGGAAGGCCGTACGTGGCCCATAGGGCAAAGGCCTCCTGCCCGTCCAGCAGGCCAGCCTTGCCGTTCGCGCCCGTTTTCAGGCCGTTCAAGAGGTTCTGGAGTTGCGCAATGCCGGCCTCCACGGTGCGCGCAAAGCGCTTCTCTTCGCGCGTCAGGTTGTCGAGGATGGCGCCGCGGCTCTTTTCCAACTCCGGGTAAAAAGTGCCGTAGGTGGAGATCACCGCCTCGGCAACGCCTGCCAGGAAGGGTTCGTTGAGACCGATCTTCGTGCCGAAGCGCGCCGCCCGGCGGATCAGCATCCGGCAGATGGAATTGCGCTTCTTATTTCCCGGCACAACTCCGTCCGCGATGAGGAACGCAGCCGACCGCGTGTGGTCTGCGATCACCCGGTACGGCGTGAAGTCCGCCAGCATCTGCTGCTGCGTGTGCCCGGTCAAAGACCGAAGAACATCCATCGACTTCGTGAAGAGGTCCGTTTTGTAATCGGAATCGACGTCCTGCAAGACCGATACGACGCGCTCGAAGCCCATGCCGGTATCCACGTGAGTAGCGGGCAGCGGCTCGAGCCTGTCGGGTCCAAGCCGGTTGTACTGCATAAAGACCAGGTTCCAGAGTTCGAGGAACCGGTTGCAGTCGCCATTCACGTGGCAGATATGCCCGGGTACATCCTGCTTGTCGCAGTATTTCAGACCGCGGTCATAATGGATCTCAGAGCAGGGCCCGCAGGGTCCGGTCTCGGCCATCTCCCAGAAGTTGTCTTTGCGACCGAAGTAGAGGACGTGCTGCGGGTTGAATCCCGGCTGCTGGCGCCAGTACCCGGCCGCTTCCTCGTCCGCGGGCACATTCGGCTCGCCCTCGTAGCAGGTTGCCCACAGGCTCTCCTTGTCTAAGCCCCAGACCACCGTCAGGAGCTGCCACGCCCATTCGATGGCTTCCTTCTTGTAGTAATCCCCGAAGGACCAGTTCCCGAGCATCTCGAAGAACGTGTGATGGGTGTCATCCCGCCCCACCTCATCCAGATCGTTATGCTTTCCAGCGACGCGCAGGCACTTCTGGGAGTCGACGGCGCGAGTGTACGGCCGCTTATCCTTGCCAAGGAAGACGTCCTTGAACTGCACCATTCCGGAGTTCGTGAATAGCAGCGTGGCATCCCCGCCGGGGACCAGCGATGAGGATGGCACAGCAGTGTGGCCGTGCTCAACGAAGAAATCGATAAACATCTGGCGGATTTCCGCACCGGCCATCTTTTTCATTCAGACTCCAGCCATCGGTTTTTGAAACGGTTTTGATAGCCTGCGAATTATACCAAGGGAACGCTCCGGGTTATAATGAGGAACGCAGCGTTGGACCAGAAGGATGTGCGGCATGGGAGGTCCACACGCGTCGCCGGCGGCGGATATCAAGAGGGCAAGCCAATCGGTCAGTTACCGGTAATAGTCGCCTCTGGCTTCGATACGACGCAATGAGCTGGCACTCCGCCGAGCAATCAGGATCGTTCCGGCCCTTCGGGACTCCTAGTTTCCCCTGGAGCAACTGCAGAACTGTCGATGGCTATTCCGATCTCGATCCTGGCGCTGGCAGCGGTAACCGCCCTATCGCTCTTTTTGAGCGCTCTCAACTTTTCCTTTTGGCGCATCCAGCGCGAAGACCGCGTTCCATTCTGGCTGGCGCTCTGGCTGGCGGCCGGAGTGCTCTTTTCTGTCGGCCGCCTTGTGCAGTACGCTCCCCTGCCGGAGCCGGTTTACGTCCTCATACCTCGTCTGCTCCTCACGGTTGGTTATGCGCTAGTCGGTATAGGCTATGAGCTTGGCAACGCTTTTGTAGGATACCGGCCACCGCGCTGGGAGAGGTTGCTCATCCTGGCGTCGTTAGGGGCGATCACCGGCATCCTCTGGCTGACGAATCTCATCGTCACGGATAACCTTGTGCGGCGCACCTTGCTGCTGGGCGGCCAATTCACGGGTGTAGAGCCGGGCGTACTATTTCTACCAGCCAGCATCGTCGTAGCGGCTTTGGGTGCTGTAGCGCCGGTCCGGATTCTGCGCTCCACGACGCCGCATCGATGGGAGCGCTTATGGATGGTGTCCGGTTATGTCGTCATCATCGTTTTCAGCCTGGTGGACTTCCTCGTCGTGAGTCTGGCGGCATCCTGGATCCGGCTGTCCGATTTCAGTTACCTGCCGATGGCGCTGATCTTCAGCTTCATCCAGGTGGAGCGCATCGGCCGCTTATACCAGGATTTGGATACCAGCGTCCAGGAGCGCACCACGAAACTGAGCAGGCTGAACGAGGAACTGCGCGAGGAGGTTGAGGAACGTAAGAACGCCCAGCAGGCTCTTCAAGTCAGCGAGAAACTCTACCGCCTGCTATTCGACGCAAATCCGCAGCCGGCCTGGGTCTATGACACAGAGACCCTGCGATTCCTGGTCGTGAACGATGCCGCCATTGCAGAGTACGGGTACACCCGCGAAGAGTTCTACCAAATGACCATCCGCGATATCCGCCCGCCGCATGAGGTGGCAGCGCTGATGGATAACATCGCGCAGCACGAAGAAGTGCTTCAACGCTCGGGTCCGTGGATGCACTGCAGGAAAAACGGGACCACGATGAACGTGGAGGTGATGTCCCACGCTCTGTCGTTCGGAGGGCGTGCAGCCCGCCTCGTTATGATCAGCAATATAACGGATCGGCTCCAGGCGGAGCTGGCCCTGCAAGAGAGCGAGGAGAAGTACCGCACGGTAGTGGAAAATGCCGATGCAGGCATCACGATCATTCAGTCCGGCGCGGTGAAGTACGCCAATCGTCGCCTGGTGGAGATGAGCGGCCTGACGCTCGAAGAAATCCTGGACCAGCCCTTTGACCTGTTCGTGCACCCGGATGAACGAGAACGGATCGTGCGCCGGTATGCCCGCCGACTTGCCGGTGAGAACGAGCCTTCGGTGTATGAGACCGTGCTGGTGCGAAAAGACAACTCCAGAGTGCATGCCGAGCTTACCACCGCGACCATCAGCTACCACGCCATGCCTGCGGAGATCGTCATCGTCCGGGATATCTCCAAGCGCAAAGAGACGGAACAGGCGCTTCAACGCCAGCTGCGTGAAATGACGGTCCTCAATACTGTGGCTACGGCAGCCGCCCAGGCAACCCACGTCGACGAACTGATCGAGCGAGTGACGGCGGCGGTCGGCAAGATCCTCTACCCCGACAATTTTGGCGTATCGCTGTGCGACCCTCAGGGCCGCTCCTGGCGGCCGCATCCGTCGTACCAGGGAATGGATCCCGGGCATCTTCAGCGGATCCATCTCCTGTCGGAGGGCGTTTGCGGCAGAGTCATGTCGACGGGCCGGGCACTCCGCGTTGGCGATGTGAGCATGGAGCCAGCATATCAGCAGGACACGCCGGGCATCCAGTCCGAGCTCGCCGTGCCGATCGTTGTCAACGGCAAGATTTTCGGCTGCCTGAACGCAGAGAGCAAGTCACTCGACGCATTCACAGGGCATGACGAGCGACTGATCAGCACCATCGCCGACACGATGTCCACCGCCATCGAGAAGATCCGCCTCTTGCAGGTCGAGAAGCGGCGGCGCGAAGAGGCCGAGATCCTGTATAACACGACGCGTGACCTCGTCGTCGAACGCGATCTCGGCAGGCTGCTCCGCATCATTGTCGAGACGGCAGCCGGGATGATCGGCGCGCCCAGCGCGTCTCTCTATCTCGCGGAGCCCGCGCTCCGCCAGGTGCGCTGCGCGATCAGTCTCAACACGCCCAAGGACTACACCGGCACGGTTCTCAAGTATGGCGAGGGCGCGGCGGGTGTCGTGGCGGAAACCGGCCAGCCGGTGGTTATCGAAGACTACAGAAGCTGGGAGCACCGATCGAGCATTTTCGATACCGCCTCCCATCCCATCCTCTCGGTGCTGGCGGTACCGCTGCGCTGGCAGGGGCAGATCATTGGCATACTCATCATATTTGATAACACCAAGATACGTTCGTTTGCCCCGGAAGACCTGCGAATGGTGAACCTCTTCGCCAATCAGGCGGCCATGGCGGTGGAGAACGCCCGCCTCTTCAAAGAAGCCTCGCAGCGCGCACAGGAAGCGGCCGTCATAGCCGAGGTCGGCCGGGATATCTCCGAGACCCTGCAATTGCAGGTCATCCTCGAACGGATCGGGGCGTTCGCGAAGAGTCTGCTGCGCGCCCGCACGTGCGCCGTATATTTGCCTGAGGCCGAAGGGACTCGTCTGCGGGCGATTGCGTCGCTCGGACCCTCGGCAGAGGAGGTCAAGGCGGCTGCCGTGCAGATCGGTGAGGGAGTGCTGGGCAGCATTGCGCTCCAGCGGTCGGGAGAGATAGTCAATAACATCGGCGAAGATCCCCGCGCGCTCGATATTCCCGGCACGGAACAGATCCCGATCGAGCACTTGATGGGCGTGCCCGTGCTGTCCAAGGATCAACTGACCGGCCTCATCGCGGTCTGGCGCATCGGCGCCGGAGAGGAATTCACGGACGGCGAGCTCGGCTTCCTGAGCAGCCTCGCAGGCCAGGTGGCCGTGGCGATCGAGAACGCCCGGCTCTTCGAGGACCTGCAGCAGTCCAACCTGGAACTCTCATTAGCTTACGACACGACACTGGAGGGTTGGGCTCGAGCCCTGGAACTGCGGGACAAAGAGACGCTGGGACACAGCCGCCGGGTGACCGACCTGACCATCCGACTTGCGCGCCGTCTCGGTGTTCCGGAGTCGGAGCTCACGCACGTCCGGCGCGGCGTCCTACTGCATGATATCGGCAAAATGGGCATCCCCGATGCCCTTCTCCGCAAGACCGGTCCGCTGGAACCTGCCGAGTGGGATCAGATGCGCAAGCATCCGACCTATGCTTATGAGTTGCTGCAGCCCATTGCCTACCTGCGCCCGGCGCTTGATATCCCTTATTCGCATCATGAGCGCTGGGACGGCAGCGGGTATCCGCGGGGCCTGAAAGGCATGCAGATCCCTCTGGCGGCCCGCATTTTCATGGTCGTGGACGCGTATGACGCTCTCCTGTATGACCGGCCCTACCGTCTTGCGTGGCCTCTCTCGGACGTACGTGATTACCTGCGCCAGGAGGCCGGGCGCCTCTTTGACCCCGTAATCACCGACACCTTCCTCAGCCTGCTGGATGAGCAGGTACTTGCCAGTCCCGATCGCCAGGCGTCCCGATAGCGCCGTCTTTGCGAAGGGAATGCAAAACCCGCCGACGCTGCCGTCAATCGGCATGATTTCTTCTCCGCGCTGCACGTTTGGCCGCATAGATCCACGTGGCAATCCCGTCACCATTGATGCCATCCAATTTGCTCTCGAGCCTCATCCCGATCTTCACCGCCACCCTCTGTGAAGCGGTGTTCTCCGGATCGATCAGCGAAATGAGCCGCTCCAGGCGAAGCTCATCGAACGCATAGCGCAGGATTCCGTCGGCGACTTCCGACCCGAGGCCGCGGCCCCAATATTCCCGCGCGATGGTGTAGGCCACCTCTACTTCTTCCTGACCATCGACATTCCACGGCAGGAGACCACAGCGACCAATGAAACTGCCGTCTGCCTTCAGGATCGTAGCCCATAAGCCCAGTTCCGGCCACGCGGGGTGCCCGTTCATGAACCATTCCAGTTCATCCCGCGCCTCTTCGCGGCTCCTTGGAGCATCGGGGATATAGCGCGTCACCTGTGGGTCACAGTAGAGCTCCCACAGGGCATCGAGATCGCCAGGCACCTGACGCCGCAGGTAGGTCCTTGGTGTCTCGAGGATTTTGGCGCCCAGGGAATTGACCATCTGCCGTCACCCTTCCTGCAACTCATAAAACAGGAGTGGCATCCGCCTCCCGGCTAAGCGCCACTCCTCAGATCTTCAACCATCATCGCGGTGCAGCAGTGCTACGCGGTCGGCGCCTGATCGTCCTTCGGCACACCGATCTGCACGCCGACGGCGTTGAAGCCCGAGTCCACGTACAATACCTCGCCCGTGATCTTGCTGGAGAGGTCCGACGCCAGGAACACCGCCGCGTTCCCCACGTCCTCGATGGTCACATTCTCGCGCAAGGGCGACACATCCGCAAACTGCTTATACATATCGCGGAAGCCCGCAACACCCGCCGCCGCCAGCGTTCGGATCGGACCAGCCGAGATGGCATTTACGCGGATCTTGTCCGGGCCAAGGTCGTAGGCCAGATAACGAGTGCTGGACTCGAGGGCAGCCTTCGCCACGCCCATCACGTTGTAGTGCGGGGCGACCTTGACGGAGCCATAGTACGTCATGCACAACAGAGAGCTGCCCGTGCGCAGCACGGGCCGGAAGGCTTTTGCGAGCGCCACGAAGGAGAAAACGCTGATATCCATGGCATTCCTGAAGCCTTCCCGAGATGTGTTGTAGAACGGCCCGGTGAGCTCGTCCCGTCCTGCGAATGCCACAGAATGGACCAGCACATCGATCTGGCCTAAATCCCTCCTGGCCTTTTCTGCGATCGCTTCGATGTGCTCATCCTTCGTGACATCGCACTCTTCCACCCAGGTGCATCCGATCTGCTGTGCCAGCGGCTTCACACGCCGCTCCAGCGCCTCCCCGGCATAACTGATGCCGATCTTCGCGCCTTCCCGACGCATCGCCTGGGTGATACCCCACGCGATGGATCGCTCGTTTGCCAGGCCGAAGATCAGTGCTGTCTTTCCGTCGAGTAGACCCATTTCTCCTCCAAGAAATCTGGTTTTGCTTCAGACCCCTGATCCGTCCACTTTGACACCGGGCTTGTGTTCTAGCGCCCCTCAATGTGCCAGCCCTCGACCAGGAACCTCCACGGTTTTGATTTCCAGGGCTCCGGCACAGTATATAAACCCACGCGCGGGCCTTTCGTAACGAGCCGTTCGGGCACCGGTTCTCCCTGCTCGATCCAGAGCATCCCGTTCCGCCTGGTAAGATCGATGCCGTTCTCGGAGCCGGTGATGCCCAATGCTTGAGCCAGCTTGCCGGGCCCGAATGTATCGCGCCCGGAGCGCCGTTCCAGCATGATCCGGACCCCCTGAACAGGCTGGATGGCACGGATCAGCACCGCGCCCGCCGTTCCTTCATGCTCGGTCACGACATTCAGCATCCAGTGGTTTCCATATGTGAAGTACACATACGCATGTCCTGCGGGCCCGAACATCACGTGGGTACGCGGCGTCCTTCCAACGCGGGCGTGCGAGCCGAGGTCGGTTTCCCCCACGTAGGCCTCCGTCTCCGTGATCAGCCCGACCAGCCTCTTCCCGTCCAGGATGCGGACCAACCGCGCACCGATCAGCTCGCGCGCAACCCTCAATGTGGCCCGGTCATAGAACTCTGCTGGCAGAATCATATCGCGAATATCAGTTTGCTTCGCTAACAGATCCCGGGCGCACTACCGGAAGCGCGGATCTCTCTGCAGGGTTAGCCGCAGGCCATCGCTCAGCTTTATCGACGGGCGGAAGTTCAATTTCTCCCTGGCGCACGTCAGGTCGGCGATCATGCGCGAGACACCGCCAGAGGTCTTTGCGTTTTCCACCACCTGTGGGCTGCCAGTCGTAACCTCCAACACTTTCTTCACGAGGTCACGCACGCTGGTCTCCTGTCCCGAGCCTACGTTGATGAGCAGGCCATCCACATTCGGCGCCGTCGAAGCGGCGACCATGGCGCTCACGACATCGTCGACAAACACGTAATCCCGGCTCTGCGTCCCATCGCCGTGCACGACCAGCGTACCACTGCGGAGCGCCTGCCGTAGGAAATAAGGAACGACGGGCGGGTGGGCCGGCGGCAAGTGCTGACCGGGACCATAAGCGTTGAATATCCGCAAGCCGACCGTTTCGATCCCCCACAGGCCGCCGATTGTCCTCACGTAGTATTCCGCCGCCAGCTTCGAGACGGCGTAGGGCGAGCGCGGGTTGGGGACGGCCGATTCGGTAAGGGGCTGCTGTCCCAAGTCCCCGTACACGGCCCCGGAGGAGGCCAGCACGACCCGGCGCACACCAACATCCCGCATGGCTTCCATCAGCGCCACCGTGCCGCCTACATTGACCTGGTTGTAGTCCCTTGGATAGAGAATGGATTCCGGCACCGACACGCGCGCTGCCAGGTGGTAGACCACGTCCACCTCCTGGAGCAGTGTCCAGAGCTTGGGGCGGTCGCTCACGTCACCCCTCGTGAAGTGTACGTCAGGCGAGAGCGCCTGCGGATCCCCGGTCGAGAGATCGTCCAGGCCGCGCACCTGGTGACCCTCCCGAGCAAGGTGATTCGCAAGCGCCGAACCGAGGAAACCGGCCGCCCCCGTGATCAGAAAGTTCATGGCGGGAGGATTATAAACTACAAGCCCCGCACAACCCGCAAGCCGTAAGGATTTGGCAACCCAGGATAAACGCGGGCCACCGGGCAGACTGGCGCATGAGGGATTGGCCGGCGTCAGATCCGATGGCTGCCCGCAGCCTAAGCAGTGTACTCACATACCGCTGTAACGCCCCCCACAGACGGCAAAACGCGATGCCACTCGGTAGCCGAGGCCGGGCCACTTAGCAGTTCCCCGGTTGAGAGCACTGCCAGCAGTTCATGGCTCGTCTGCGCAAAGCGCTCGACCATGCCGTGTCGCCACGGTACCCGCAAGCCGCCAGATGCCGCGATCCACGATAAGCCTCCGTCATTGGTCGCCTCTATGCGTCCATCCCGGTCCACCCCATCGGCCGGACCGAAAACAATGCGCTGCGGGTCCTCTGGATCGAGCCAAGCCGCTCGACAATAACATTCGTAGATGCGCGCCCACGTCCTCCCGCCGTCCGTGGAGCGGTACAAGCCGCCGCCCGTCGGCGTGAGCACGGTATCTCTTGCCCAAACATGGACGGAGATAGAATGCACATCCGAGTGGATCATCGGCTCGGGCGCGTCTTCAAGGTCCGGATTGCCGCTGCTGCCTTCCACGAGACGCCAGGTCTCGCCGCTGTCATCCGAACGGAGTACACCGCCTACTTCTACAGCCGCGTAGCCGCGGGTACCCAGAAATGTGAAGCCTCGGACGCATCCAGCGTTGGGCGAGTAGGGCAGTGACCATTTGAATCGCTCCCGAAGCTCCGCAACTTCCTGACAGGCTCGCCATGATGCTCCACCGTCATGTGAAACAAAGATGCCCGCCGGTTCCGTGCCCGCGAACTCCAGATCCGAAACATCCGGGTGAGAAGCGAGCCAGCGGATGTGCTTCGAGCTGATCCCGCTGCTGGCCTCCTGCCAGGTCTGGCCTGCGTCGTCTGATCGAAATACCCCGTCTTTGGTGCCCGCCAGGATAACGCCCTCTCTTCCGATCACACTGGTCACGTTCTTGTCCACGAGGCCGCGAGACACCTCCCGCCACTCGTCACCAACCCGCTCGCAGACTACCAGGCCATTTTGTGTTGCTACCAGCAATTGGTTCATTTTCGGTCTCCCGGCATCCGTTCTACAATAAAGGAACTGCGATGATTATAACGAATCGCAAATAATAAAACTCGCCTGGATTCCTGGGGAACCCGGGCGAGCTTCTCATGTATGGTTCGTTGGCGCTTCAGCGCTGCTTGGCGCGCCGCGGCGCCAGATGGTTATGACCGTAGCTTCTCGGGATCGGAGCGGGCCGCACATGCAAGCGTCCCCGTCCGCGAGCATCAGACGGACCCCTGGCAGGAGCCGGAACCGAATAGTCGAAATCGTCGAACGTCTTGCGGATCAGCGGCTGGCCCATGATGCGCTCCAGCGTCCGGATCATGTCGTTATCCTCCGGCGTCACCAGGGTGAACGCGTCGCCCGTCCGTTCTGCCCGGCCAGTGCGGCCAATACGGTGGATGTAGGCGTCCGCCGTATCGGGCATGTCATAGTTGATGACGTGCGAGATGCTCTCCACATCCAGACCGCGCGCAGCAATATCGGTTGCAACCATGATCTGGTGTGCCCCGCTGCGGAAGCCCTTGAGGGCCGCCTGTCGTTGGCCCTGCGTTCGATCGCCGTGCAGGCTCGTTACCTTATGTCCCGCCCGCTGGAGCTGCTGTGCCAGCTTTTGTGCGCGATGCTTGGTGCGTGTGAAGATCAGCACACCGTTGGTGTCCGTCTGGCGCAGTAACTTCAGCAAAAGCGGCGTCTTCAGGTGCGCGGGAA
>DATKAF010000020.1:0-3893 GCA_035498395.1 Anaerolineales bacterium | reverse complement strand
CATTGTCGACGACATCACCAGTCCGGCCATTGAGCCGATGAACACCAACAGAAAGAAGTAATACCGCCGGTTGACCTCATGTTCCGCGTGTTCCCTGTTCTGTGCCGTCAGATACCCACCCGAATAGATCAGCGTGAGCAGTCCGAACAGGACGAACGCCGTGCTGATCAATGTGCTGACCTTGTCGACCACCACTCCGTAGAGCAGTATGTTACCCAGCCACAGGATATCCGCCGTGTACGCAGCCTTGCCTTTGGCCGCAAAGTCCGCCAGCACGTACAGCGTGCACACTGCCGCCATCAGCGCAACCGCCTGCGCCGCCCATTTGACCCATGAACGCGGGATTGCCAGGATCAGGATGCTTCCAACGAACGGGAGCAGGATGCCAGCCAGAACGAATATCGCCATGCCTGTTTATCCTTCTGTTGCGACACAGCATTTCGCCGTTGCGCACGTTCTCGAATCTCGATATATGGGTGGTGTTTTCCCACCCATATATCGAGATTCGGTCCTCCCCATCCCCTTTAGGGGATCGTCGGAGCGAAGCGTAGATCCCCGCAAGGGGCGAAGGATCTCGTAGCGTAGCGGAGGGAGGTCGGGGTAGGGTCTCCGCGAGCAATTACCGTTTAAGAAGAGGTCTTTGAGTGCATGAGCCCCGCTCCAGACAATCACGCCTTCCATACTAGATCCTCACCAAGTAGAACGCGAAGCACAACAGCCCGATTCCCACTGCGATCCACGTCACCGACGGCGCCTTGATGAACCTCACCCGCGCCATCCCGTTCTCCACAACGGCGGCAACCAGGTATAGCACCGCCGCCTTGATGATGAAGAGCAGCAGCGCCACTACGAAAGCGCCTGGCGATACGTCCACCATGCTCCCAAATGGCAGGAAGACCGCTACGAACAAGGCAACAACGGCTAGTTGCTTCATATATAGTCCCCACTTCATCAGCGCCAAGCCGCGCCCGGAGTATTCGGTCAGCGGCCCCTCCTGGAGCTCCTGCTCCGCCTCGGCTAGGTCAAACGGCAGTTTACCGGCCTCGATGAACACCACGAACGCGAACGCGATCATACCCAGCCAGACCGTCGCATTGTAGGGCAATTCGCCAGTCGCCACCGCGCCACTGATGACCCCCAGGTTGGTCGAGCCTGCCAGCAGCGCCATGACAAATAATACAAGCAGGATCAGCGGCTCGATCAGCGTTGAGATCAAGAGCTCGCGGCGCGCCGCCATGCCTCCAAATGTGCTGCCCGAGCCCAGCCCTGCCAGCGACGTGAAGAACCGTACCAGCACCAGCAAATAGACCACCAGGATCATGTCTCCTACCCACCCGAACGGCGATTGCACAGTCAGGATGGGTATGATCGTCACGGCCAGCAGGATGGCGGCGATGCTCAGGTAAGGCGTGATCCGGAACAGCAGGCTTGCCTGTGCCGGCACGATCTCCTGCCGCTTCACCAGCTTGAACAGGTCATAGTAGTTTTGGAGTAGCGGCGGCCCGTGCCGCGAGTGCATCTTGGCTCTCAACACCCGGGCGAACCCTGAGAATAAGGGTGCCAGTGCCGCGATCAGCAGGGCTTGCAGGATTCCGATGGTCACTAGGCTCGCATTCGTCATGGCTTCCTCCCGCTACCGGAAGATCACGATGAGCAGGACGGCCAGCGCGACGAAGATGTAGAGACAGTAGATCCGCACATCGCCCATTTGCATCCTCTGGATGATCCTTCCTACGTACTGCACCGCCGATATGATCGGCTTGGATACCCCTCGCTCCACCACCGGTTCGGCATCCGGCAGCCTCGAGTTGACCTTCCTGGACGCGTTCGCGATATCCAGCAGGGGCTTCTGCATCATGGAGCGCAGGCGATACAGGGGCGCGTAGGTCTGCATCATCGGCTGCGCGAAGTTGCCCGCAGAGACGCTCATCCCCGGTTCGTACCCGTATCCGCAGGCCCACGGGTCCTCCGCCGTCTTCCTGCCGGCCCGGTATCCCCCGAATGCCAGCACCGCCAGGATCGGAACAGTGAGCAGCCCGAGCAGCATGATAAAGATGAACGGCGTCGAGAGCGCCGACTGCGAGGCTGCCGTTGGAAACACCTGCACGCCGCTTGCCATGCTCTGCACCGGGACCTTGGCGACCTCTCCCGCGATTCGGCTGAGCAGCGGTGTGACGACCGGCGCCCCCAGCCCGAGGCACACGATGCTCACTCCTAGGATTACCATCCCGATCAGCATCGTCCACGGCGCTTCCCGGGCCTCTCGTGCATGCTGGCTGCGCGCCGGGCCCGTAAAGGTCGTCCCGTATGCCTTTACGAAGCACATCGCAACCATCGCCCCCACTAGCCCGAGCACCATAGCAAAGATCGGGCCGAAGATGCGCAGCGTGCCCGGATCGGATGTGCTTCCCAGGAACAGGGATTGATAGAGGAACCATTCACTGACGAACCCATTAAGCGGAGGGATCGCCGCGATCGCCACCGCCCCCGTCAGAAACAGCAGGCTTGTCCACGGCATGAGCCTCGCCAGGCCGCCCATCTCGTTCATGTTGCGCGTGTGCGTCCGGTACACAACGGAGCCCGCGCCCATGAACAACAACCCCTTGAACACGGCGTGGTTGATCACGTGATACAGCGCCGCCACGAACCCGAGCACGGTCAGCGTCGGCACTTGGATCGCCATGCCCATCATCCCGACTCCCACGCCCATCAGGATGATGCCGATGTTTTCCACGCTCGAATAGGCCAGCAGCCGCTTGAGATCGTGCTCGTCCAGCGCGTACAGGATGCCCAGCACCGCCGAAAGCGCTCCGAACAGGATCACGATGAATCCCCACCACCATGCCGGCGCCCCCAGCACGTCGGCGCCGATGCGGATGATGCCGTAGATGGCCGTCTTGATCATTACCCCGGAGAGCAGCGCCGATACGTGGGAGGGCGCCGCCGGGTGCGCGCGCGGCAGCCAGATGTGCAGCGGCACGATGCCCGCCTTCGCCCCGAACCCGAAGAACGCCAGCAGGAAGACCAGGTTCTTCGTCGCCGCCGGGATAGATCCGTTCTGGAACGCGGCAAAGTCCAGGCTGCCGCTCTGCTTGTACAGCAACAGGAACGCGATCATGATCAGCGCCGTCCCGATGTGCGCGATCACGAAATACAAATAACCGGCGCTGACCGATTCTTTCTTCTCCTGCTCGAAGATCACCAGGAAGTAGGAAGCCAACGTCATTGTTTCCCAGAAGATCAGGAAGTAGAACGCATTGGCAACCGACACCACCATCAGCATGGCCGCGATGAACAGGTTATTGAAGAAGCCCAGCGCCCCCGCACCTCGCCCGTCATATTCCTTTGCATAGGAGATGGAGTATAGGCTCGTCGCGAATGCCAGCAGCGAGATCACGCCGATCAACAAAGCCGCGAATCCGTCGAGCTGCACCGTGAAATGCCCGAGCGCCGCAAGACTGCCCAGCTCGAAGCTCGCCGTGCCACCGAGGATAGCCTGCGCCGCCGCTATGCACCCCGCTACAGACGCTGCCATCGCGACCAGCCCGGAGAGCCATCGTGCCGCCGTGTCATACTTCATCAAGAGCAGCGAGACCAGCGCCGCGGCTGCGAACAGCAGCACCGCAAGGAAGAACAGACCGATTGCGCCCATTAGTCATCCCCTCCCTGCCCGAATGCCGCCGCGCCTGCATCCTCCCTCATGCTGGCGGGTGTTTTCATTTTCTGGACTGTCTCCCCCTCCTCGCTGCCCTTGCCGTAAACCAGCCTGAGTGCCTTGTGCGGGCAGGCTCTCACGCACGCCGGGCCTTCCGCGTCGAAGAAACACAGGTCGCACTTGACTGCCACCTTCTTCTGTCCTATGTGCCATGTGAGCAGCGACAGCGCCTCACGCG
>DATKAF010000019.1:0-18545 GCA_035498395.1 Anaerolineales bacterium | reverse complement strand
TCCGAATGGCGGCAGCGCGCCCATCCCGACCAGCAAGCAGGTCACGTTCGGCGCGGCTTACGGTGATCTGCCCACCACCAGCCTAGCCGGCTACACCTTTGCCGGCTGGTTAACGGCACAAACCGCTGGCACGCAGGTCACATCCACCACCATCGTTGCCAACCCTGCGAGCCACACTCTGTTTGCCCATTGGACAGTCAACACCTACACCGTGACCTTCGATCCCAATGGCGGCAGCGCGCCCAGCCCGACCAGCAAGCAGGTCACTTTTGGCGCAGCCTATGGCGATCTGCCCACTACCAGCCTGGCGGGTTACACCTTCGCCGGCTGGTATACGGCGCAAACCGCTGGTACCCAGGTCACATCCACCACCATCGTCACCAACCCTGCGAGCCATACACTGTACGCTCACTGGACCGCCAACATGTACACCGTGACCTTCGATGCCAATGGCGGCAGCCCAGCGAATCCCACCAACAAGGGCGTAACCTTCGGTTCGGCGTATGGTGCGCTGGCCACCACCAGCCGCAGCGGCTACACCCTGGCCGGCTGGTTCACGGCAGGTACCGGCGGTACCCAGGTGACCGAGGCCACCATCGTGAGCAACCCATCCAACCACACCCTGTATGCCCAGTGGACGCCGATTGCAAGCCACAGTGTGACCTTCAACGCCAACGGCGGCACGGGCAGTATGCCAGTGCAGTGGTCCAATGTTCAGACACCGTTGATACTGAACACCTTCACCCTAACCGGCTATACTTTCAGCGGCTGGAACACCGCGGCCAACGGGTCCGGTACGGCCTACACCGATGGACAGAGCTATTCGTTCGCTGCGGACCTGATCCTGTACGCTCGGTGGACGGCCAATACCTACACGGTGACCTTTGACCCGCGCGGCGGCACGCCCACCCCGGCCACGAAGATCGTGACCTTTGGTTCTGCCTATGGCACGCTGCCCACGGTCAGCCAGACCGGCTACAGCTTCGATGGATGGTATACCGCACCTTCGGCTGGCAGCCTGGTGAGTGCCGCCACTGTCGTGAACACAGCCGCGGACCATACCCTGTACGCCCATTGGACAGCGAACACCTACACGGTGACCTTCGATGCCAACGGCGGCAGCACACCCACCCCGGCGAGCAAGATAGTGACGTACGGCGGTGCTTATGGCACGCTGCCGACATCCACTCTGACCGGCTATACCTTTGTGGGTTGGTTTACAGCGGCTTCCGGTGGAACCCAGGTGACCGAGGCCACCATCGTGAGCAACCCCTCAAACCATACGTTATTTGCGCATTGGACGGTGACCGCCAACCACACGGTGACGTTCAACGCCAACGGCGGCGCGGGCACGATGAGCAACCAGGTCGCTAATGTACCGACGGCCATAACGCTCAACACCTTCACGCGCACCGGCTATACCTTCAGCAACTGGAACACAGTGGCTAACGGGTCGGGGACGACCTATACGGATGGAGCCACGTACTCGTTTGCGGCCGACATCACGCTCTACGCGCAGTGGACCGCCAAGACCTATACGGTCACCTTCAATGCCAATGGCGGCAGCACGCCCGCGCCAACGAGCAAGCTGGTGACATACGGTGCAGCATACGGCACGCTGGCCACCAGCAGCCGCAGCGGCTACATCCTGGCCGGCTGGTTCACGCCGGCATCCGGTGGGACGCAGGTGACGGCAACCACCACGGTGAGCATCACTGCGAACCAAACCCTGTACGCCCACTGGACGGCGAGCCATACTACAACGTTCACGAGCACGGCGGGATCTGATGGCTGGGTGCTGGAGTCCGGTGAGAACTCGAACGTAGGCGGATCGATGAATTCCGCCACGACCACCTTCAACCTGGGAGACGATCGCAACAACCGGCAGTATCGCGACATCCTGTCGTTCAACACAGTCTCGTTGCCACGGAACGCCGTAGTCGTCCAGATCACGCTGAAGATCAAGAAGATGAGCCTGGTCGGCGGCGCAAACCCGTTCCTCAGCCTTGGCAACATCCTGGTGGATGTCAAGAAGGGCAACTTCGGCCTGCCGACGCTGCAATTGGGCGACTTCCAGGTTGCCGCCACCAAGAGCGCCGCAATCACCATCAAGAACAATCCCCTGACGGGCGGATGGTATTACGGCGCTTTGAGCACTTCGGCCAACAGTCTGATCAACCGGACAGGCAACACGCAGTTCCGCCTGCGATTCACCAAGGACGACGACAACAACCATATTGCCAATTACCTCATGTTCTACAGCGGCAACGCCAGTCCGGCGAGTAACCGGCCGGTGCTTGTCATCACATACACGCTTCCGTAGCGCACTCGAACGAAACGAGGAGGGGTCATTCGTCAATCGAATGACCCCTCCGTATCTCTTAAGACCAGCTCATTGCCGACCGGTGAGGTTCTCGCCGTGCTGCCGGTCGCACTCATGACAGGCAGCCATTGGCAAGCGCCGAAACGCGTGACGGGGGAAGGAGAGCTATCGCCAGGCATTCCACTTGTCCCCTGAATTAATGCCATTTGTCATAGACTTTAGAGGAATATTGTGACTTCAACCACCCGTGACGCTCTGCTAGACTATCCTAGTTTTCCATGGCACGGCAAGAACGCGCGGGCGAACATCCGGCGCGCACTGCATCGGGCGTAGGAATACTTCCGGATCGGATCGTGGGGGGAAGACGCATTCAAAGCCTTACCAATGTGGTTCGTGTGTTCCCGCATCCTACGCAACCTCTTATCCGTTGTGGCAGGACGACCCGGTTCTCCAAATGTAGTCCTGGAGGGTTTGGCTTGAAGACATTGCGCAGCTATCGAACTATCACCTCGTTTCCCCATGTAGTCACGCTCATCGAGAATACGTGGATTACCCTGGCAGACGGTACGCGTCTGGCAGCCCGGATCTGGCTGCCTGAGGACGCGGACCGGAATCCTGTGCCCGCGATACTGGAGTACCTGCCCTATCGCAAGACCGATGGGACTTGCATTCGAGACCGCGTCATCCACGAGTACTTTGCGGGCCACGGTTACGCCTCGGTGCGAGTCGATATGCGCGGCAGCGGTGATTCCGACGGGCTGCTGCTGGATGAGTACCTGCCCCAGGAACAGCAGGATGCCCTGGAGGTGATCGACTGGATCGCCTCGCAGCCGTGGTGTACCGGAAACGTGGGCATGATGGGTATCTCGTGGGGAGGATTCAACAGTCTGCAGGTTGCCGCGCGGCGACCCCCGGCACTCAAGGCGATCATCACCGTATGCTCCACGGACGACCGCTATACGGACGACTGTCACTACATGGGCGGATGCCTGCTTGGCTCGGACATGCTGAACTGGGCTTCCATCATGTTCGCGTACAATGCCCTGCCGCCAGACCCCGCGGTGGTCGGTGAACGCTGGCGAGAAATGTGGTTCCAGCGCTTGGAAGGCGCGCCACCATTCATCGAGAGCTGGGTGAGTCACCAGCGACGCGATGCGTTTTGGAAGCAAGGCTCGGTGGATGAGGACTACAGTGCCATTGCCTGCCCGGTCTACGCGGTCGGCGGGTGGGTGGACCCGTATACCAACTCGGTGCCGCGGTTGCTGGAGCACCTGAACGTTCCGAAGAAGGGCCTGATCGGCCCGTGGGTGCATTCGTACCCGCACACAGCAGCCCCTGAACCGGCGATCGGTTTTCTTCAGGAATGCCTGCGCTGGTGGGACTGTTGGTTGAAGGACATCGATACAGGCGTCATGGATGAACCGATGCTGCGGGCATGGATGCCCGAGGCAGTGCTGCCCGAGCCGTTCGAGGCGGAATGGCCCGGCAGATGGGTCGGCGAATCCTCGTGGCCTCCAGCACACAACCGGGAGGATGTCTATTTCCTGCGCGGCGGCGAGCTGCGCGACGCGACAGGCCCGGGAGAGGAACTCACGCTGGTAGGCGCCCAAACGAACGGGGCCACGGCCGGAGTCTGGTGCCCGTACGGGAACAAGTTCGGCATGCCCATCGACCAGCGCACAGACGACGGATTGTCCCTCTGCTTCACCAGCGCGCCTATGCAGGAACCGATGGAGATACTGGGCTTTCCGAACGTTGACCTGGAACTTTCGGTCGATCAACCAAACGGGCTGGTTGCCGTACGGTTGTGCGACGTGGCGCCGGAAGGCGATACGCGCCTGGTCAGCTGGGGATTGCTGAACTTGACGCACCGCGACGGCCATGCGCAGCCCGAGCCGCTCGTGCCGGGCCAGAGATACACCGTGAGCCTGCAACTGAATGTAGCGGCTCACCACCTCAGTCCGGGGCATCGATGGCGGCTTGCGATCTCCCCCACCTACTGGCCGCATGCATGGCCTTCCCCCGTTCCGGTGAAGCTCACGCTCTATCCGGGACCAGGGAGCCGCCTGGAGCTGCCGATACGGCCGGCAAATGCGCTCGACGAATCGCTGGCGCCCTTCGGAGCTGCGGAGGGCGCGCCCATGCTGGAACACGAGGCGCTGCGCGTACCGGACGCATCCCGCACGGTGAGCTATGACGTCACCGGGCGCCGCCTTCAGATGGTGGATGTGATCGACGACGGACGCAACGAGCTGTCTGATGAGCTGGTCTACGACAGCAAGATCATCAACATCTTTTCCATCACGGAGCAGCAGCCCACCTCTGCCAGCGTGGAATGCAAGCGACAAGTTGAGATCAGCCGCGGCGAGTGGAATACGCGGGTCGAGACGTCCAGCTTCATGACCAGCGACCAAGAGTTCTTCCACCTCACCAATATCCTTGACGCATACGAGGGTCCCGTGCGCGTCTTCACCAGGAGCTGGACCCGAAAGATCCCGCGCGACATGGTATGACAGTCAACGAATCTGTCCCTGACATCCAGGAAAGGAAGGAGGTCTCACGTACACGGCAAGCAACTCCGTATCTCGCGTGTGCATCATAGGAAGAGACGAAAGGCGAAGAGAAAGGACACAAGGATGAAGAAAAATGCATGGCTCTTGTTGAGCTTGCTGCTGGCAGCCAGCATGTTGATCGCAAGCTGCACGCCGCAAGAGACGACCCCTCCTCCGAGCACCGGCCCACAGGCGACCGCGGTTCCGCCCACGCAGGCGCCCCCGCCGACGGAGGCTGCACCGAAGGTCCTCCGAGTCCGGCTGATCCGGGATATCGAAAACCTGGATACCGCCAACGTCACCGGCGCGGTGGAGGACAGCATCGACCGGGCGGTTATGGAAGGGCTATTCCGCTATGACGCCGAAGGCAAACTGCAGCCCCAGCTGGCCGAGACCTACAAGGTGTCGCCTGACGGCCTGTCGATCGACTTCACGCTGCGCAAGGGCGTCATGTGGCAGCGCGGCTACGGCGAACTGACCACGGACGATGTGAAGTACTCCTTTGAGCGGTTCCTAGTGCCCGACCCCAAGCCGGCTTATGCCGACGACTGGGCCTCCCTGGACCACGTCGAGATCGTGGATAAGTACAGCGGAAAGCTTGTTTTCAAGCAACCGCAGGCCACGCTGTGGACGACCGTGCTGCCCATGACCTCGGGCCTGATCGTCTGCAAGAAGTTCTACGAAGAAGCAGGGGCCGACAAGGTCAAGACCGACATCGTCGGAACGGGTCCCTATCTCTTCTCGGAATGGACGCCCAAACAGCAGATCGTCTTGAAGCGCAATACGGACTATTGGGGCACCCAGCCGTACTACGACGAGATGACCCTGGTGCCCGTGGACGATGACAAGGCAGCTGAGGTGGCGTTGCAGGCAGGCGAGCTCGACTTCAGCAGTATCTCGCTGTCTTCCACCGACAAGTTCCAGGCCGACTCGAACTTCCAGGTCGAATCGATCCCGTCCACAGCCTACAACTGGATTGGCATGAACGTCGAGAGCCCGAAGCTGAAGGATATCAACGTCCGCCAGGCCATCCGCTACGGCATCGACGTACCCAGCATCCTGGCCGCCGCCTACAACAACAAGGCGCCGCGCGCCAATGCCTTGATCCCGCCCGGAACGCTTGGTTACTGGAAGGATGCGCCGGTCTACGAACGCGACGTCGCCAAGGCAAAGGAATTCCTCGCCAAGGCCGGCCTCACATCGCTGGACCTGAAGATGACGTATGAGAGCACCGACGAATTCAGCACCTGGGCCCAGATCGTCCAGCAGAACCTGAAAGAGGTCGGCATCAACGTGACGCTGGACCCGCTGGATTCCAGCACGTTCTGGTCCTATGGCGACGGCGGTAAGGACAAGGCCTTGGAGCTGTTCGCCGTGGGTTTTTCATCAGTAGCTCCCGAACCAGCCTGGTCCACCATGTGGTTCACCTGCGACCAGGTGGACCTGTGGAACTGGATGCGATGGTGCAACAAGGACTTCGACGAGCTGCACCAGAAGGGCATCGCAACGATCGACGCCGAACTACGCGAGCCGATCTACATCCAGATGCAGCAACTGTGGGACGCGGATGCAACCTCGGTCTTCGTTACCAACGTACCGCAGGTATATGTCTCCAAAGTGGGCGTCAAGCCTGTGATCTACCCGGGCGGCCTTTCACCCATGCTTCGGGAATTTAGCGGTCAATAGACTTCCGTATCGCGGAGCAGACCCTGGTCATGCACGGTGGATCAGGGCTGCTCCGCGGTGCAAAGCGAATCAGCACTCGCATTCCTTGCAGGCACTGTTACCTCTATGCTCGCGTACACCGCAAAACGCATCCTCATGACCCTCCTGGTATTGCTGCTGGTGGTTGTTTTCCTATCCCTGCTGGTGCACATTGTGCCCGGCGACCCCGCCACCACGATCCTCGGCCCACGTGCCACGCCGGGTCTGATCCAGAAGATGCGTTCTGCCATGGACCTGGACAAGCCGATTTATGTGCAGATCGCCAATTTCCTGATGCACATCCTGCAAGGCAGCCTGGGCACCGATGCCGTGACCGGCGCGCCCATCACGAAGCTGATCGGCAGCGACCTGCCGCACACCCTGATCCTGGCAGTCGGCAGCCTCTTCCTGGCGGTGCTGGTCGGAATACCCATGGGAGTGTATTCCGCCACCCATCCGAACTCCGTGGTGGACAGAGTCCTTGCCGTCATTTCGATATCGTTTACGACCATTCCGTCCTACGTGGCGGGCCTGTTCCTGCTGCTGATATTCGCCGTGCAACTGCACGCTCTACCAGCCATGGGACTTGGAAAAAGTGGCGACACCCTGGATTACGTGCGACATTTGATCCTCCCCTGCATCGCACTGGCCATCACGTGGATCGGCTACCTCGGCCGTCTGGTGCGCACGAGTTTGCTGGAGGTATTGAACGAGACGTATGTGCGCGCCTCGCGGGCCGCCGGGCTCTCGGAGCGATTGGTACGATACAAGTATGCGCTTAAGAATGCACTCATTCCAACGGTCGCCGTGCTAGGTGTCGGTCTCGGCAGCCTGATGGGCGGCGCCGTCTTCATTGAAATCATCTTCAACAGGCCGGGCATGGGCTTGCTGATCTACAACGCCATACAGGTCCGCAATTATCCGCTGGTGCGAGCCGGTGTGTTCGTGGTTGCCGTGCTGTTCGTCATGGCAAACTTCATTGCCGACCTTCTCTACACCTATCTGGATCCCCGCATCCAACTGAACAGAAGGCGGATCTAGTGATGCAGTATGTGGAGAGGCGCACCAACCGTCTGCAACGGATCCTCGACCGGATCCCGGTCTTCGGCGATGTCCTCCGGCAGCCGCTGGGCCTGCTCGGATCTGTGATCGTCCTGGCGTTCCTGATATGCGTCCTGTTTGCGCCGTGGATCGCGCCTTATGACTATGCGAAGCAAGACATACCGAACCGCATGCAAGGGCCGTCCCAGCAGTACTGGCTCGGCACGGATCACCTCGGCCGCGATATCTTCTCTCGACTGGTATACGGATCCGTGATTGCTCTGGCAACGGCCCTCCCCTCTGTAGGGATCGCCCTGGCCATCGGTACGATGATCGGGCTGATCGCCGGCTACGTTGGCGGATGGATGGACAACGCCATCGTGGTCATGATGGACACTTTGCAAGCCTTCCCATCCATTATGCTCTCGCTGGCCATACTGGCGCTGCTTGGTCCATCGCTGATTAATGTGATCATCGTGATCGGCATTACGTGGATGCCGAACTACGCGCGGGTCATCCGTGCACAGACGCTTTCCATCCGGGAGAAGGGGTACGTCGAGGCGGAGCGCTCGCTAGGGGCCACCGACCGGGGCATCGTGCTGTCGCACGTTCTGCCGAACGCCATCGCGCCAGCCCTGTTGCTGGCAGCCATGGACCTGCCGTGGGTTATCACCTTTGAAGCGGGCCTATCCTTCATGGGAATGGGAGTGCGCCCGCCGACGCCGTCCTGGGGTGCGATCCTTTCCGAGGGCTTTGCTCATATCTTCGAATCCCCGTGGCCGATCATCTGGTCCGGTATGGCCCTGGCCATCACAACGCTCGGCTTCACCCTGTTCGGAGAGACGCTGCGGGATGTGCTCGATCCGCGGCTCTCGGGGACCCGGGGGCTTTGATGGATACGACCTTCAAAGCCGTCAACCTGGAAATCAAATACCACACGCGCCAGGCGACGCTGATGGCCGTGCGGAATGTGAACTTTGAGATCAGACGCGGGCAGATCGTTGGACTGGTCGGCGAGTCGGGCTGCGGGAAAAGCACCATCGCCTCCGCCGTGATGCGCCTGCTCCCGCCGAACGGGGAGATCTCCGGCGGTCAGCTCCTGTTCCAGGGGAGCGACCTGCTCCTGAAAAGCGAAGACGAGATGCGGCAGGTGCGCGGCCGCGATATCTCCATGATCTTCCAGGACCCAATGACGAGCCTGAACCCGGTATTCAACATCGAGGACCAGATGGTGGATACCATTCTCGCTCACCCCCCGAACGGCCAAGCCATCAGCCGCGGCGCGGCACGCGAGCGCGCCATCCATATGCTGGAGCGCGTCGGCATCACCGATGCGGCGAAGCGCATCCGGAATTATCCCCACCAATTCTCCGGCGGCATGAGCCAGCGCATCATGATCGCCTCGGCCCTGCAATCCAATCCAGCGCTGCTGATCGCCGACGAGCCGACCTCAGCGCTGGATGTGACCCTGGAAGCACAGATCACCGACCTGATCCGCGAACTGCGCGATGAGATGCAGACATCCATCCTGTACATTACGCATGACCTTGGCATTGTGGCGCAGTTGTGCGATCAGGTGACGGTGTTATATGCCGGGAACCTCGTGGAGACTGGCGATGTCTACCGGCTCTTCCATCACCCGCTGCACCCCTACACGGCTGCACTGCTGCGCTCGCACCCGGCCCACCAGGCACAGGTCGAGCGGCTCACGACCATCCGGGGGCGCGTCCCGAGCCTGAAGGAGCTGCCCCTGGGCTGCAAGTTCGCGCCGCGCTGCGACCTGGCAGAAGCACGCTGCTTCCGGGAGGAGCCCGAGACAACGAGCATGGAAGATCAGGTGGTGGCATGCCATGCATATCAACCGGGCTGGGAAGGAAAGTCTCCCGCCGCGTTGTACACAGGTTTCACAGGAGGCAGCCAGGCTTCGCAAAATACAACGCCTCAGACGCCCAGGGTCACGACGGACGAGGAAGTGGTCGACATCCGGCAGGTCAGGATGCACTATCGGGACACGGTGGGATGGCTCGGCAAGATCCTCGGCGAAAAGGAAGGGCTGGTACGGGCGGTGGACGGGGTGGACGCAGCGGTATATCGCGGCGAGAGCCTGGCGCTGGTCGGCGAGAGCGGATCGGGGAAGACCACGCTCGGCAGAACGATCCTGCGACTGGAACAACCCACCGGCGGCGAGATCCGCGTCCAGGACCAGGAGATCACGCGACTGCCCCAGTCGCGGCTGCGCCCGATGCGCGCCCGAATGCAGATGATCTTCCAGGACCCCATCTCGAGCCTCAACCCGCGTAAGACCGTGACCGACATACTGGTGGAACCATTCGCAATTCACGGGATCGACGTGGACCGGCAGCATAAGGTCGAAGAGCTGCTGCAGATGGTTGGCCTCTCTTCGGAAACGGCAGACAAATATCCGCACCAGCTCTCCGGCGGACAGGCACGGCGGGTTGGGATCGCCCGCGCCCTAGCGCTCCGTCCAGCGCTGCTGGTGGCAGATGAACCCACAGCCGGGCTCGACGTCTCGGTGGCGGCGGGCATCCTGAATCTGATGAAAGACCTGCGCGAGCAGCTTGGACTGACGTACATCCTCATCACCCACAATCTCAACATCATCCGGTTCATCGCGGACCGGGTTGCCGTCATGTACCTGGGAAGGCTCGTAGAGGTGGGAACGACGACAACGCTATTCACGCGGCCCACGCATCCTTACACCGAAGCGCTGCTGTCGGCGGTCGCCATTCCCGACCCGGACCTGCGAGGCAAACGGAACCGGATCATCCTCGAGGGAGAGATCCCAAGCCCGCGCAACCCGCCCCCCGGCTGCCCGTTCCATACGCGCTGCGCCTATCGCGAACCGCAATGCACCATGAAGGCGCCCGCTTTGACTCCGACCGACGAGCCATCGCATCTTGTGGCGTGTCACCTTCCAGAGCGTATGAAGGTATCGCGCAATCAGTACGTCTCGGCGTGAGGCAGCAGCATCCATGATCAGCAGAGCGAGGCAGAGCTCAGCAGCAAGCTGCGGCGCAATCGGGGGCCACCTCCGG
Source organism: Anaerolineales bacterium (assembly GCA_035498395.1). GTDB lineage: Bacteria > Chloroflexota > Anaerolineae > Anaerolineales > Villigracilaceae > Fen-1038. The sequence goes on along the minus strand of DATKAF010000019.1, from coordinate 7,869 downwards.
CGCGAGGATGCGCTGGCGAAGGTGACAGGACGGGCCCGATATGTCGAAGACCAGGCAAAGGGCGCATTGTCCATCCGGGTGCTGCGGAGCAAATGGAATCATGCGCGGCTGCTCAAGCTGGACACAGGCAGGGCCGAACACATCGCCGGCGTGCGCAGAATATTGACTGCCAACGACGTTCCTTGCGTCAACGGGTTTCCGGAATACAGCTCCGAGGAACCGATCCTGACTGCCGTTGGAGACACGCTGCGCGTGCGAGGCGCGCCGATCGCCCTGGTGGTGGCTGCAAACGCGGCGCAGGCAAATCTGGCAGCGGAAGCCATCAAGGTCGAGGTCGAACCCCTTCCAGAGATCTTCGATATGGAGGAGGCCTTGAGGCCGGGGGCAGTCCATATCGCCGGAGAAGCGAACGAGCTGTCCCGGTTCACGGTCAAGCAAGGCGATACCGCGGGCAGCCTGGATGCCTCGGACCGGCTGGTGGAGGCGGTCTACACGAGCACTTTCCTCGAACATGCGGCGCTGGAGCGGGAATCCATACTCGGAATGACCGACGAGGCGGGACGCATCCTGGTTATCGGCGGCAGCCACCAGCCGCACAACCTTCAGCATTACATCGCTGAGGCGCTGGGGCTCGCTCTGGAAGAAGTACGGGTGATCGTGCCGGCCATGGGAGGAAGTTTCGGCGGGAAGCAGGACCCTTGGCCATTCCTTGCGGTAGCGCTGGCCGTATACCACCTGCGTGAGCCGGCGGCGCTCATCTATTCGCGGCGAGAGACGTTTGATGCTACCCCGAAGCGGCATCCCTACCGGATGGATTTCCGGATAGGAGCCACATCCGGGGGCGAGATGACCGGGCTGAGAGTCCACATTGACTGCAACACGGGCGGCTACGATGGAGCCGGCCAATTCCTCCCGAACTACGCCGTCACAGCCGCGGGTGGCGCGTACCGCTGGAAGGCAGTGGATGCGATAGCGCGAACCGTATACACGAATGGGCCAAAGGCCGGGCAGTTCCGCGGATTCGGCACCTCGCAGTCGACCTTCGGCCTGGAATGCGCACTCGACGAGCTGATCGAGCAGGGGAACGACGATCCGATCGAGTTCCGCTTACGAAATTGCATCCGGCAAGAAGAGAAGTGCTTCCTCGGCTATCCAGTTGGCGACAGCCTCGGCTACCGAGAAGTCTTGGAAGCGGTTCGCCCGGACTTCCGAGCGTACACTGAGGAGGCGGAGGCATACAACGCGGAGCACGCGAGAGGACCTCTCCGGCGCGGCGTCGGCGTGGCAGGCATGTGGTACCGGTTCGGCAAGGCCGGGAATCTGCAGACCGAGGTAAAGGCCGAACTCGCACGAGACGGCCATTTCATCGTGTACTGCTCCGCGCCTGATTACGGCCAGGGGATCAGCACGGTGATGAGTCAGATCGCGGCAGACGCCTTCGGGGTCAGCCGGCATCGCGTCGAGATCGTGAACGCGGACACGGCTCGCGTGCCCAATAGCGACATCCAGGGCGCGTCGCGAGCGACCTTCTTCGTCGGCGGCGCAGTGGTGAAGGGAGCGGAGGCGCTTACCGAGGCATTGCTGGGAGTCGCTTCGGAGATGCTGGAAGCTCCGGCAAGCCAGCTGACGGTACACGAGGATCGCGTGGCGCTGCGCGAGAAACCGAATCGGTGCATCGGGTTGGCGGAGGTTGCAGAAGAATTCGACCGCATCGGCAAATCGCGACGAGTGACGGGGCTCTTCGACCTCTCGGCTGCTTTCCCCGAGCAGACGCGCCCGGAGTACGTCCCGCTCTTCATCACGGGCGCTCACGTGGCAGATGTGCAAGTCGATCTGGAGACTGGCGTCGTGGATGCGCGGCGGATCGTGGCTGCCCATGATGTGGGAAAGGCGATCAATCCACAGGGCGCTACCGGCCAGATAGAGGGAGCGGTGGTGATGGGCATGGGAGCGGCTCTGTACGAGGAGTATCTGCCCGGGCAGACCCTGGACTTGAGCCACTACCAGCTACCGATTGCCAACGGCATCCCCGAGATCAAAGCGATCCTGGTGGAGGTGCCGAGCTGGTTCGGGCCACACGGCGTGAAGGGTCTGGGAGAAGCCCCCCTCCTGCCTTCGACGCCCGCCATCATCAATGCGGTATCCAGAGCCATTGGAATCCGCATCCGTTCCATTCCGGCCACTCCGGAACGAATCCTGCGTGCGATCCGCGGACCCGCAGGACTATCATCGACCAAGCGTCACCCTGAAAATTCCTGAACAGGACACCAGAAGCATCCATAGAAGAGAAACAGGAGCGATTGCGTGAGCTCAATTGGATCACTACACTTCCGAAAGCTGTCAGACGATAAGCTGGAGCGCATCCACGCGGCCAGCCTGGAAATCCTGGAGCGCACCGGCATGCGCATGCATGAGCCGCGTGTGCTAGATCTGCTCCAGAAGCACGGCGCCTCGGTGGATGACGGGAACCGCGTCCGCATACCACGCGCTCTGGTGGAGTGGGCACTATCCGTAGCGCCCAAGTCGACCACGCTTTACAAGCGAAACGGCGACGCAGGCATGGTCCTGGAAGGGCACAACATGTATTTTGGAACAGGATCAGACTGTCCGAACGTGATCGACTTCCGGACAGGCGAGAGGCGGCCGGGAACCTTGCAGGACATCGTCGAAGCGACGCGCATCTGTGACAGTCTGCCCAACATCGATTTCCTGATGTCATTCTGCATTGCAAACGATCTGGACCCGTTGACCTATGATCGCCATCAGATGCGGGCCATGCTGATGAACAGCAGCAAGCCGATCCTGTTCGTGACACTGGACTTTGACGGCTGCGTCGATGCGATCCGGATGGCAGAGGCGGTCGCCGGGGGCGCGGAGGCATTGAAGTCCAGGCCGCTGTGCGCCTGTTACATCAATGTGAGCAACGCGCTGCAGCACAACCGCGAGGCATTGCAGAAGCTGTATTTTCTGGCGGAGAAGGGCCTGCCGGCGACGTACACTCCGGTGGTGCTGCGCGGCGCCACCGGGCCCGTCACGGCGGCCGGCGCGATCGCGCTAGCCAACGCGGGGGAACTGGCCGGTCTCGTCGTGGCGCAACTTGTGCGGGAGGGAACGCCCGTGATACTCACGGGAGGCGTCAACGACATGCTGGAGATGCGCACCGCGATCGACTGCTATTCCGATCCGACCAACCGGGTGATGCTGGTGGAGCTGGCGCACCGGTACGGACTGCCGATCTTCGGCCTGACCGGATGCAGCGATTCCAAGCTGCCAGACCAACAGGCTGCGGCAGAAGCGGCTCTCTCGATCCTGCTGGAGAGCCTGGCCGGCGCGCAGATGGCACACGATGTGGGGTACCTGGACAGCGGCATGACCAACTCTGTCGAGCAGGTCGTCATCTGTGACGAGATCATCGGATACACAAAGCACTTTATGAGCGATCTGGAAGTCAGCGACGAGACGCTGGCCCTGGATCTGATCGACCAGATCGGCCCGGATGGGGATTTCATGGGTAGCCAGCACACCCGCAAACATTTCCGGGAGGATTGGTATCCGCAACTGTTCGAGCGGCGCAACTATGATGGCTGGCTGAAGGCAGGCGGCAAGACGCTGCGGGAACGGGCACAGGAAAAGGCACTTAGCATCCTCGAACGCCACAAGCCGGAACCTCTCGCCGTCGAGGTCCAGCAGGAGATCGACGCCATCGTGGCTCAGGCGGGCGCTGCCATCCGAACCGGCTCCAGATAGGGCTATTGGATCAGCGCTATCGGCAACGAAGGCCGTGAAAAAAACGCCGGAAATGCATGCCGGGCGGCACAGAGTCAGCCCCGTGGTGCATCGTATACAACCTGCCCTTCGACCATGGTTAGCTGCACGCAGTTCGCCCCATCGAGGATCACAAGATCCGCGTCGTAGCCGGCACGGATGGATCCCTTACGATGGGCCAGGCCCAGGGCTGCCGCGGGCGTCTGCGTAGCCATCGGCAGAGCATCGCGCAGGCTTAGTTCAGCATGTTCCATTACGTTGCGCAATGCCTGATCCATGCTCAACGTGCTGCCCGCCAGGCTGGCATCTTCGGTCCTGGAAACTCCGCCGTTCACATGGATCACCTCAGAGCCAAGAAGATACTCCCCGTCGGGCATTCCGGCCGCGCGCGTCGCATCGGTAATGAGAACGGTGCGATCGGTACCTTTCACCTGGATGAGGAGGCGGATCATGGCCGGGTGCACATGGATCCCGTCTGCTATGATCTGTGCGCGGATACGCTCGTCGCGGAGGATGGCCCCCACGAGGCCCGGCTCACGATGATGCAGGCGCGGCATGCCGTTGAACGTATGCGTGGATTGCCGCAAGCCCAGGTCGGCGGCCGCCAGCGTCTGCTCGTAGCTCGCCGCTGAATGCCCTGCGGCGAACTCGACGCCCAGCGCGACACCTGCTCGGATCAGATCGCTCACCCCCTCGACTTCCGGCGCTACTGTCATTAGGCGAACGCTCCCGCTGCGGATCCACGGACCATACTCCTGCACGTTGGCCGCGCGAAGGTATTGGGCAGGCTGGGCCCCCCGGTATTGTGGATTCAGGTACGGTCCCTCCAGGTGCAGTCCAAGCGCACGGGCGCTTCCGGGATATGCGCCAAGAGCTTCAAATGCCTCGATCACAACTCCGATGGCATCATCAGGCGCGGCCATGGTTGTCGGGCAGAACCCCGTTACGCCATGCTGCGCAAGGTATTTCCCCATGCCCAGGAGAGCTTCGGGAGCGGCGTCCATCGCATCCGCTCCCTGCGCGCCGTGCACATGCACGTCGATGAACCCGGGGACGATCGTCCAACCGGGAATCCGGATGAGAAGATCACCCGGGCGCGATGGGACTGGCTGCTCCGAAAGATCGAAGATACGCTCGCCGTCGATAACCAGTGTGTGCCCCATGAGCGTCCGCTCCGGGGTCAGAATGGTGCCGCCAGAGATGATTGTCCGCATTGAGAGCCGAGGATCAGCACCAAGAAGCGCGCTTCAGGATGGCCTGCACATTCCGGCGCGCCTCAGTTCCCACAGCAGCGCCATAACCTGAATGGCACAGTGCCTGCCATGACAGCAGGCACTGTGATACGGAAGACATGAGGTCTCGCACTACTTTGGCAGCGGTTCGTTCGCCAGCCAGCACACGGCCTGTCGCCAGAACTGCCCGTAGTACTGCCATGGCTGGAAATACTGCGCCCAGTGCGGACTGCAATCGCTGGCGAACGCCATGGCCCGCCCCTTGCCAAATTCCCAGGTCACGATCAGCGGGTTCTCGTCTTCGCCTTCGCCGATGGTCGCGATCACACTGGAGCCATCCTTCGGGAAGATCTTATTGAACCCCTCGAAGACCGGGCAGTCGTCCCACGGGATGCCCTTCACCACCGGGTGCTCACAGTCCAGGACCTTCACCTTCACGCCTTCGGGCGTCTCGATCCGATCATCCAAGCCCTTCATGCAGGTAACGGGCAGCGCCTCTTCGATCGGCGTATCGTAGTATCCGCCATGCCCAAAGCGGCCGCTGAAGGACGTCCAGCCGCCCACCATCAGGAGACCGCCGCCGTTCCGTGTGTACTCGCGAATGGCCTTCACGCGATTCGTGCGCGGCAGCGGCGTGCCCGGTATCCAGAACGGGTACAGCGCCAATACCTCGTATTCGCAGTCCGAGAGAAGAACGACATCATACTCAGACAGCTCTTCCACGGTGCGAGGAAAGTCCGCGATAGCCTGCTCGCAGGTCATATGGACCACTTCGATCTGACCTTCGTGCAGCGCGTCGATCAGCGGCTGTCCCCAGATGTGATGCGAGAAGCCTTTCACCTCGAAATTGAAAGGAGACGCAACAAAGATGGGGCCGATCTTCGAGGCAGCGTCGCCAGCATACAGTACTTTCATCTTTTGTCCTCCATCAGTCTCTGCGATTCGCAGTTTTGTGGTTTGTTCTCATGGCTCCTAGCGTGTCATCCCTCAAGGCCAAGCTCACTGTACCGGCTGAGTTTGTCCAACGCCATTTGGATGTAAGGGAATAGCTCGTGGCCGTGCGGATGATGCTCGCCCGCAGCTTCCCGCCAGGCCTTCAAAGCATCCCAGTATCTACCGATGCTTTCATAGGCCAGGCCCAGCTCGTAGAAGATGCGAGCCTGTGTGCGGGTCGTCGGAGCGCCGACGCCAAGGCTCGCCGGGTACTCAAGCATTCTTTGGTAATCCTGGATCGCTGCCTCGATTTCACCTGATTCGAGTGAGTGGGTGGCACGCAGCCGCAGCGCCCGAACATAGACCTCGTGGAAGCTCTGATCCATTTCGAGCGGCAGGAATCTCTCAGTCGCGATCAGCTCAAGCGCGCCGTCGTAGTCGCCCAGATCGACCATCATGGCAATACGATGCTTGTGCACGTCCTCGCGTATCTCAGAGAGGCTCTGGATGCGTCCTAGAAGGGCGCGCCGCCTTTCAGGCATGTCACAAGCTTGGTACAAGTCATCCAGGTGCAGATACAGATCCTGATTAGCGGGATTGAGCTGCAACGCCTGCTCGAAGTAGAGGATCGCACGAGGTAGGTCTCGCTCGTGCTGCCATGCGCCAAGCCCCAGGTTGCGGTAGATAACGTCATTGGTACGTAGGCCTTCCGCGGCCTCCCGCCAGGTCTGCATGGCCTCCGCATACCGCTGATGAGCGTAGAAAAAGTTCGCAAGGAGGTATTTCGCACGGGCGTCATCGGAATCTCGCCGAATAGCCCATTCAAGAGCCAGGACCTCCTCAAGGCGGCTTGGAAATACAAAGTCCAGGGATGGTGCGGCGGCCTTCCTGAGCCAAACGCCTGCCCCTGCTGCGTCCCCTACCTTTTCACTCTCGTACGCGGCAAGGTACGCCGTCATTACGTTCTCTTTGCCAGACCAGGCCACCTGAAGAACGGCGATGGCTTCCGGGAGCAGACCTGCATCAGTATAGTAGCATGCCAGGTCGAGTGGATATTGATCGTCGTCGTTCAGCAACCGCCGAAGCCGCTCACCTTCCTGCTCACTCTCAGGGTATGAACCGCACGCCATTTCATTTAGCGCAGGATGGTTGAGCGGATCCTGTTTCAATACCTGCTGCAGCACCGAGTGTGCTTCCCATGATCGGCCGGCTTTACGAAAAGCGATGGCGAGCAAGGTTCCGAGCGTGACCGGTTCAGCGGAGGCGTCCTCAGCGCGACGCAAGTGCTCGATAGCGCCGTTCCAGTCCCTTCGGTGTAATGCAACTCGGCCCAACCCGAGCAGCGCCGCAACAGACTGCGTTTCTGATCCAAGCGCAGTTGTAAAGTGCCGCTCTGCATCTTCGAGCCTGCCCTCGTAGAGGGCAATAACGCCGCGATGGCAGGCGCTTTCAGTCAAGCCCAGCTGCTCAGCATGTGCGAGATGAATATCTGCTTCTCTGAACTGAGCGGCTCGCAGCAGCATGACGCCCAGCCGCAGGTGTGCCTCGCTGTGACTCCCTGATACATCCAATGCCTTCTCATATGCCTCTTGCGCCTTATCCCGATCGTCTAGATTCTCGTATGCAAGGCCAAGGGCGAAAAGTTCCTCCGCAGTCGTTCGCGGAACCTGTGGTTTAGGCTCGGCCGGCTCCGCCTGATAGGGCGTACGGTCTTGCGTGCTTTCGAGGAGCAGATTCCCGGCTGAATCTCGAACAAGCAGCCTGATCGGCCTGCCGCCAACGTCAGAGGCGGGGAGAGTGATCGCGCTGGACCACGGTTCCTCGGGCGCCATCGAACAGGTTTCTTCCACGGCGACCCGTTCGCCAACCAGCAGTGTGACAGAGGTTTGTTCACAGGCCCGCGCCGGGCAGAGAGCAAGATGCAGCCGAACCGTGTCGT
>DATKAF010000018.1:0-7055 GCA_035498395.1 Anaerolineales bacterium | reverse complement strand
TTGGCGGTTACTTTCACGCCGACCTTGTGCCAGGCATCCGTCACAGCCTTCTGTTCCGTGCTGCTGTGGCCGTAGCGGCGCGCTGCGTTCTGGATCGTCAGGTTGGCAAAGCTCGAGAAATTCGCGCTCGCTTTGAGCCGCGGATCGCACACCGTGTCGTACCAGATCTGCCCGGCCTTTTCCCACGCATACCCACCGATGCTCGTGGCCGCCAGGAAGAAAGCATGGTTCGGAATGCCGGAATTGATGTGGACGCCGCCGTTGTCCTCCGAGGTGTTCACGTAGTCGCGCATGTTGCCCGGCTGTGGATCCTTTCCCAGGACAGGGTCATCATAGGCCGTCCCCGGATCCTTCATCGAGCGCAGCGCGACACCCTTGACGTTGGCGGTGAACAGGCCCTGGCCGATCAGCCAATCTGCATCGGCGGCAGCCTGCCCGCGCGTCCGCTGCTTGACCAGCGAGCCGAAGATATCGGAAAACGACTCATTCAGGGCTCCCGGCTGGTTGCTGTAGTTCAGGTTCGAGGTGTACTGGGTGACACCGTGCGTCAGCTCATGACCTATGACGTCAATAGAGATGGTGAAGCGGTTGAAAAGCTGCCCGTCGCCATCTCCGTACACCATCTGGTTGCCATCCCAGAAGGCGTTATCGTAGCTCTGGTCATAGTGGACGGTCGAGTCCAAGCGCAGCCCGTTGCCGTCGAGCGAGTTACGCTGGTAGATTTCCCAGTAAAGGTCGTAGGTCGCACCCGCACCGTCATAGGCCTCGTTCACGCCCGCGTCTGCTACGGCCGGCCCGCCTTCATCCCGAACCAGCGAGCCAGGCAGGCTCGTGCCGTTTTTGGCAGTAAACACGCGTCGCTGCTTTCCCATCACTGCGGCGGGTGCGATACGGATGGACGCCTCGCTCAGGGCCTGCCTCCGGCCGCGCAACTGCGCCGAGGCGACCGCGGATGTCGCGGCTGCCTGCTGAACGTGGCCCGAGCCATTGGCGTACATGTTCTTGAGCATGTAGGGAGGCAGGATGCAATGCAGGGGATTCCGATAACGATTCATGTCACGACTCCTCTTCAACTCTGATTATGGCACTCAACTCTCACTACAACTTTACATCGATTGTCGTTAACTTTCAATCACCTGAAGGTAGAGGTTCTTTGAGCAAGGCATCCCCTTCCCAGGTGAGTCTACGTACCGGTGCGCTCTCCCCGAGCAGAATCGGCAGCAGCGCCTCGAGCCCTCGTACGTCTGCTGACGTGCAGAACTGCATCTCGCCCCGCCCACCGCTCCGGCTGTTTCGCAGGCCACGGGCCTCCAGCAGCCGGCCTGCCTGCCGTGCGACCGCGGGCGCCGGGTCGATCACCCGTACGCCGTCGCCGGCGATCTCCTGGATGAGGCGGATGACGAACGGATAGTGCGTGCAACCAAGCACTACCGTGTCGATACCCCTCTCCAGCATCGGCCCAAGTGCATTCTCCAGAATACGGCGAGTCTCCGGCCCGTCCAAGTCGCCAGCCTCGATCTGCTGCACCAATCCGGGGCACGTGTCCTTCAGCAACTCCACCCCCGCCGCGAACCTCTCGACGACGGAGGCGTACAGCGCGCCCTGAAACGTCGCAGGCGTTGCCAGCACGCCTACCACGCCCGTGCGAGTCCGTTCGGAAGCAGGCTTGACAGCCGGCTCCATGCCTACGAAGGGCACATCGGGGAACCTCTGGCGCAGGTAGGCTAGGGCCGCAGCCGAGGCAGCGTTGCAGGCCACCAAGATCAGCTTTGCATCACGTTCGAGAAGGAAGCGCGTGATAGCCTCCGAGAAGGCCCTTACCTGCCCCAAGGGGCGCGGTCCATAGGGAATGTGCCCCTGATCTCCAAAATAGAGGACGGCCTCTTCGGGGAGCTGCCCGCGTATCGCTCGCAGGACGGATATTCCGCCCACGCCCGAGTCGAAAACCCCTATCGGAGAGTGCAAGTCCGGAGGCATGCGGCTCAGTTGCCCCGCTCGGCGGCCTGCACGAAGCGGTGGAAGAGATTGCGCGTGGACTGCTGGCCTGTCAGCCACTCCGGATGCCACTGCACGGCCAAGCCGAACGGGTGCTGCGGCAGCTCGACGACCTCGACGAGACCGTCTGGTGCACGCCCTGCCACGCGGAGCTCGGTCGCAATGTCCTTGAGGCCCTGGTGATGATGACTGTTAACCCGCACGATGGGCTCTGCCAGCACGCTGGCCGCCAGCGTGCCTTCATCGATCTGCACCTCGTGGACTAGCACCTGCCGCATGTTGCCCGGATAGGCGTGATCCAGCGCGCCGGGCAGCTGATCGGGGATGTGTGTATACAGCGTGCCGCCGAGCGCGACGTTGACAAGCTGGATGCCGCGACAGATCCCCAGGAACGGCTTCCCGCCAGCCGCCGCCTCGTGCAGCAGGCTCAGCTCGACGGAGTCGCGAGAGGGGTCCACGTCGTCGATGCGAGGGTGAGGCTCACCGCCAAAGTGGTCGGCCGCGATATCGCCGCCGCCCGAGAAGAGGATGCCGTCCAGCCGCGCATATATCGTCTCCCAGCCATCATCCGCCAACGAGGATGGAATGACGACCGGGACTCCCCCGGCCTGCGCGATGGCATCGACATAGGCTTGTTTTAGCTCAACAGCGTCCTGACCGTATGAGTTGGTGACCTGGCTTGCGGTGATCCCGATGATAGGCGGCATAGCTCGATTATAAACCGATGTCATCTGTCCTATTTGGCTGATATCCCGAGTCCGCAATAGAAAAAGGACGCAAGCTTGCGTCCTTTTGTCTACATGAGATCAAGAGCTCGGTATTATTCGAACTTCTGCTTGAGGCGCGCCGACTTGCCCGTGCGGCCGCGCATGAAGTAGAGCTGGGCGCGGCGGACGCGGTTGTGACGTTCGACAACCACCTTATGCAGCCGAGGCGAACGCAGCAGGAATGTGCGCTCCACACCGATTCCGTTGGATGCCATGCGGCGCACCGTAACGGACGCCTCGTTGCCGCCCTTGCGCAGGCGGATCACGGTACCTTTGAACTCCTGGATACGCTCACGATCGCCTTCTTTGATCTTGACGTGCACATTGACCGTGTCACCGGGGCGCAGCTCGGGGATGTTTTCATTCTTCTTGGCCTCAGTAGCCTTCATGAGATCTGCCATTCTGGTTCGTCCTTACCTTTGGATGATTTCTGCCTGACGCGAGGTTGGATTATAGCATGCGCGCAGTCAATCTACAAGGCCGTTTCAGAGCCTCCAACAGGTGAGAGACCCGGCACCGGACAATGACTATGAGTACCTGCGAACCGCCAACACTGCATTGTGACCACCAAACCCGAAGGCGTTGCTCAATACCAGGTCCACCTTCTTCTCACGCGCCTCGTTTGCAACGATATCCAGATCGCACTCCGGGTCGGGCGTCTGGTAGTGGATATTGGGGGGCAGGATGCCGTCCCGGATCGCGTTGACGCACAAGATCGCCTCAAGCGCTCCTGTAGCACCCATCATGTGGCCGGTCATGGACTTGGTGGATGAGATGGGAATCTGGGTGGCGAGATCGCCAAGGGCGTATTTGATCGCCTTGGTCTCCGACACATCGTTCAGCTGCGTTGCAGTGCCGTGCGCATTGATATAACCAACGTCCTCCGCATTCGCATGCGCCGAGTTGAGTGCCTGCCGGATGGCGTTCCCGCCGCCCTCGCCCTTATCGTGAGGAGCAGTGATATGGAACGCGTCGGATGTGGAGCCATACCCGGCCAGCTCGGCATAGATGGTGGCGCCCCGTGCCCGAGCATGCGACTCGGTCTCCAGGACAACGACGGCGGCGCCCTCGCCCATGACCAGGCCATCGCGGTTCCGGTCAAACGGCGCCGGAGTCATGGAGAAATCATCGTTGTGATGCGACATTGCGCCCACACGATCGAACGCCGCGATGCCAACGTAAGTGACAACGGCTTCCGAGGCACCGGCGACGGCCGCGTCGATCATCCCTGAGCGAAGCATGGTGAGGGCCATACCAATGCCATCCGCGCCTGATGCGCACGCGGATGTGACGGAGAAGCACGGCCCCTTGATGCCGTAGTCGATTGCCACCATGCCTGCGGCGCCATTGCCCATCAACATGGGGATCAGGAAGGGGCTCACCCTGCGCGGTCCCTCGCGTTCGGCGCGCAACACCGCATCGGCCAGTGACTTCAGGCCGCCGATGGCGGACGACAACACGATGCCGATGCGCGGAGCATTCTCTTCCGTGATAACCAACCCTGAATCCTTGAACGCTTCCTGAACCGCTGCAGAGGCCAACTGCTCGAACCGATCACGCCGGCGGGCTTCCGTGCTGTCCATGTAATTCTCGGGGTTGAATCCCTTGACCTCACAGCCGATGTGTACCTGCAGCTTCGAGTGATCCATAAGGGTCAGCGGCGCCACGCCCGAGACCCCTTCCGAGATGTTCCTCCACGTCTCTGCCACGCTCAGACCAAGCGGACTGACCGTCCCCATGCCGGTGATGACAATCCGTTCCATAGTTCTCCTCTAGTTGCGGACTTTGTATCCGGAGCCCGTCAGCACAGCCACGATCGGGCCTCCGATTTTTGGAGGGATTTCCAGCACGGTGGGCCAGACCAATGCCGATGTTGGCTCTACATAAAACCCCAAACGCGCCAGCGAGTCACGTGCCGGCAGGATGGCAGCCTCGTCCACAGAAGTCAACCTTCCCCCGCTCTGGCGGGCTGCGTCCACGACAGCCCGGGCCCTCAGCGGAGAGCGAACGCGCACACCCTCGGCAACAGTTGTGCCTTCTGTCACAAAACTCAGCCCCATTATACCCATATCGAACAATGCGGCTAAGGGCGCGCAGGCCGCAGCCTGCACGCCGACGAGAGCCGGCATGCGCGAGATACGACCCGCTTGCAGGAGCGCACGAAAGCCGCGTTCTAATCCCAGCAGAAATCCTCCCTGCCCAACCGGTAGCACGACTACGGCTGGAGCATCACCAAGTTGCTCCGCGATCTCAAGTGCACAGGTTGCATACCCGGGCAGATTGAACGGCAAGTAGGCATGACTCGCGTACGGGAGGCCACCTTCAGCCGTCCTCCACGCCGCTTCGGCAGCGCTGGAACGAGGGCCGGGGATGGCTGCCACCTCCGCCCCGTACATTTCGATCTGAGCTCGCTTAGGCCCGGAGGCGTTCTCCGGCACGTAGACTCTTGCGCGGATGTCAGCGCGGGCGGCATACGCTGCAAAGGATGCTCCCGCGTTCCCGGAGGAGTCCTCGATGGCCTCAGTTACGCCGCGCGACCGGAGAAACGAGACCAGTGTAGCGGTCCCCCGGTCCTTAAAAGATCCTGTGGGATTGGTATTTTCGCACTTGAGGTAGATGCGCCACCCGAAAACCTCACATTCCATCAACGGAGTGTTGCCCTCGCCGAGGGTGAGCGGAGCAAGATCAAACCCGAGTAGTGCTGCTCTGTCCCAGAATGTTACACAACCGGATCTTGACACGTCCAGCGCAAGTGGCTCGACGTAATCATACAGACCGCCGCACGCGGGGCACTTATACGGTGCACCGGAATCTGGATAAGGCCTGCCGCAGTTCAGGCATGCAACGTGCATCTATTCGCCCGGGCGTGGAATGTAGTCACCCTCGATCCACGATTCACCCCCCCCGCCGACTTCCTTCTTCCAGACGGGAACGATCTCCTTCAAGCGGTCGATGCCGTAGCGCGCTGCGTCAAACACCCCCATGTCGCGGTGCGCAGAGGTGCAGCCGATCAAGACCGTAGGGGTTTGCGGGTACAACCTGCCGATGCGCTGAACAATGGCGATGCCTTCCACGCTTGGCCAGCGCTCGCGGATCTCCTCCGCAACCTGCCGCATCTTCGCTTCTGCCATAGGCGCATAAGCTTCATAGTCCAGATATTCCGTTTCGTGGACCGGTGTGCGTGAGGTGACACCCCGGACCATGCCGGTGAAAAGGGCCGCCGCGCCGGTCGTCGACAACGTGATTTTTGTAAGCAGCGCGTTCAGATCGATTTCATCTTCGGTGATAGAGAAGACGGTGGGCAAGTCCATTGGCAATTCCAAGTCCTTAGCGCGAGCGGCAAGCGCCAGCCAGCGAGCGCGCCCCTCCGGATACGGGTGGAAAGAGGGCCACGTCGGCATTCTCAGGCAGGACCATGTCAGGAGCGGCGTACTCGCGGTCTACTGCGATCAGCGCTGTCGAGAGAGCCGGGCCTAGACTCGGGTATTCCTGCGCAAGGCGCTCACGCAGCTCGCCAACCGTTGTCCCGGCGGGCACATCCATCACCGCCGTCTTCGTGCCAGCGCGGTCCCGCAGTGTCGCAAAGAACAGCAGATTCACTCTATTCATTGACGACATCACCCGACTGACCGCCGTGCTTCTCGACCAGGCGGATATTCTGGATGCGCATCGTTTTCTCGACAGCCTTGGCCATGTCGTAAACCGTGAGCGCGGTCACGGAGACCGCTGTCAGCGCCTCCATCTCTACGCCGGTCTTTCCAAAGCTTGTCACGGATGCAATGATCTGCACCCCGGGCAGCGCCTCGTCCAGTGAGAGCTCAACATCGATCTTGCCAAGAGGCAGGGGGTGACAAAGCGGGATCAGGTCAGACGTCCGCTTGGCTGCCATGATACCGGCAAGCTGTGCCGCGGTCAGCACGTCGCCTTTCTTCATGTCGCCCGCCCGGATCGCGGCGAGCGTCTCCGGCCGCATGAGCACCTCGCCCCGCGCAACGGCGGTGCGCTCGCTATCTGGTTTTTTACTTACGTCGACCATTCGGGCGCGCCCGGCATCGTCAAGATGGCTCAGCTTCGCTGTCATAGGTATATTATAACCGTACGCATGTGCGACCCGGGCGGCGCGCGGGGGCTGCGAGAGACCGGATGTTATAATGCTACGCGCCATGCCCACCCTGCTAGGCCGAGACTACCAATACACCGTCCACACGCCCGTCTACGAGGGACCGCTCGACCTGCTGCTGGATTTGATCCAGCGGGCCGAACTCGACATCACCACGCTTTCGCTGGCGCTGG
>DATKAF010000017.1:0-5683 GCA_035498395.1 Anaerolineales bacterium | reverse complement strand
ATACAGGATTCATGACCCCGAACCCTGCCCTTGGCGTGGTCTTCCACTGGCTGGGAGGCCTCGCCTCCGGCAGCTTCTACGTCCCGTACCGTGCCGTCCGGAAATGGTCCTGGGAAACCTACTGGCTGGTCGGCGGTTTCTTTAGCTGGATCATCGTCCCGTGGCTGCTTGGCTCGCTGATGACCGGCCGGCTGCTCGCCACGTTGCACGAAGCGCCCATGAGTACGCTGTTCTGGGCATACTTTTTCGGTCTGTTGTGGGGCTTTGGCGGACTCACCTTCGGGCTCACCATGCGCTACCTCGGCATGTCGCTCGGCATGGCCATGGTACTCGGCTACTGCGCTGCGTTCGGCACGCTGCTGCCGCCCATCTTCCACGGCCAGTTCTTCTCGAAGGTGCTGCCATCGCACTCGGGCCAGGTGATTCTGTTCGGCATCGTCGTCTGTATGATCGGCATCGCCTGCGCGGGCAAAGCCGGCATGTCGAAAGAAAGCGAAATGTCGGAGAAGGAGAAGACCGCTGTCATCGGCGAGTTCAATCTGCGCAAGGGGATCCTTGTGGCTACTTTCTCAGGCGTGATGAGCGCGTGCTTCGCCTTTGGCCTCGATGCCGGCGCGCCCATCCGCGCGATCACGTTGCGCAACGGCACCTCGACGCTCTGGCAGGGCCTGCCGATCCTGGTGGTGGTGCTTCTCGGAGGCTTTACTACGAATTTCGTCTGGTGCGTCCTGCTGAACATGCGCAACCGCACGGGTGGCCAGTACTTCGCCAGCGGTCCGCAGCACGCGCCTATGCTGCGCAATTACTTCTTCTCGGCGCTCGCCGGCACCACCTGGTACTTCCAGTTCTTCTTCTACACGATGGGCGAAACGCAGATGGGCCGTTACCGGTTCTCAAGCTGGACGCTGCACATGGCCAGCATCATCATCTTCAGCAGCCTGTGGGGCATCGGTTTGCACGAGTGGCGGGGCGCAAGCCGCCGCACCTGGATCTGGCTCTTCGTGAGCCTCTTCGTGCTGGTTGCGTCCACGGTGATCGTGGGCTACGGAAACTACCTCGGCACGCTAAGCTGATAGACACTATGACACCCTCGCTCGACACGCTCGTCGCTCAGGGCTGGCAGGCACGAAGAGATCGCCGGCCCGGCGATGCCCGGCAGTTGTTCGCCGAAGCGGTTGAGCTGGCCCGCACCGATGGCGGACCCTTGCTCGGGCGCGTACTTGTCGGCCTCGGCCAGATTGAACGTGACCTGGGAGACCTTGGCCCTGCCCGCGAGCACTATGAGGAAGCGCTGTCGATCATGCGCGCCGAAGGCCATGCTCTGAAGGTGGCGCACACCGTGAGACATCTTGGCGATATCTGTTACGAAGATGGGCGTTCCGATCTGGCTGAGACCCATTTTCAGGAGGCGCTCGCAATTTATCGTGCTGATTCCGGCACCGGCCGATTGGATCTCGCCAACGCCATCCGCAGTATGGCGCTGCTCAAGGAGACGCGCGGCGACTCCGAAGAGGCCGCGCAGTTATGGCAGGAAGCCAGGGATCTCTACGAAGTGGTGAATGTCCAGGAGGGTGTCGCGGAGAGCTCCGCCAGGCTTGCCCGCCTTGAACGCCGCCGCGCGGGAACCTAATCGAACAACCCGCGCTGCCTTCCTTCGAGCGCGTTCTGCGGCTTGACCGGCCGCTCGCGCATCGGCCCAAAACCCCTCATCATCGCGACCAGCCTCTCATGCTGTTGATGAATCTCGAGCAGACCGAGACACCGCGGACATCCGCCGCGTACGCCGCCTTCACCGTCGACAGCGGGATCGTACCTCGGATGTCGGCTGCATCGGCCTTTCCAGCGCAGCGTACCAAGCTTCAGCATGAAGGGAGCTAAGCAGATTGTATCGAAGCGCAAATGCGCTAACCTACAAAGACGTGTTTCTGAAGCAGTACTACCTCGGGTGTCTGGCGCACGCCTCGTACCTGCTGGGGGACGAGACCAGCGCAACTGCGGTTGTCGTGGACCCACAGCGCGACATCCAGCAGTACGTTGCCGATGCCGCGAAGCTGGGGATGCAGGTCCGCCATGTCTTCCTCACGCACTTCCATGCCGACTTCGTCGCCGGCCATCTGGAATTGCGCGACCAGTGTGGCGCCACCATACACCTCGGGTCTCATGCCCGCGCCGAGTACGCTTTTGTTGCGATGAAGGATGGCGATGCCCTCAGCTTCCCCGGATTGCGTCTGCAGGTCCTCGAAACACCCGGCCACACCGTCGAATCCATCTCTATTCTCGTCTTCGATCCCGCAAAAGACTCGGATAGACCGCACGCCGTCCTCACCGGGGACACGCTCTTCATTGGTGATGTCGGACGGCCCGATCTGCGCGCTTCGCTTGGCTGGACCGCGGACGATCTCGGCGGGCGACTCTTCGATTCGCTTCACGGCAAGCTCCTGACGCTTCCCGACGAGACACTGGTCTATCCGGCCCACGGCGCCGGCTCCCTGTGCGGCAAGCAGCTCTCCTCCGATACTGTCTCTTCGCTTGGCGACCAGCGGCGTTTGAATTACGCTTTGCAGCCCATGACGAAGGATGAGTTCATTCGTCTGGTTACCGCCGACCAGCCTGACGCCCCGCCCTACTTCACTTACGACGCCATCCTCAACACGCGCGAGCGCGCCACGCTGGATCGCAATCTCGAACAGGTCCTTCATCCCGTCGACCTCCCTGAGGTCCTGCGGATGGGCGACGCGGGGGCCCAGATCCTGGATGTCCGCGATCCTGCCGAGTATGCAAAGGGCCATCTCGCCGGAAGCATCAACGTTGGGTTAGGAGGGCAATTCGCCACCTGGGCGGGAACAGTGCTTGACCGCTCAAAGCCCATCGTGATCATCGCCGAGCCTGGCCGCGAGCAGGAGGCCGCTCTGCGCCTGGGCCGCATCGGCTTCGATCACGTCAAAGGTTATCTGGAGGGCGGCATGGGCGCGCTGGCCACCCGCGCAGATCTGGTCTGGCCCACCGAGCGCGTCACGGCCCCCATGGTGGCGGAAGACCTGGCCGGCGTCGACGCTCCATTCCTGCTGGACATTCGCAGCCCGCGCGAGTGTGCGGTAAAACGCATCGGCGGCAGCGTGAACATTCCGCTGAACCATTTGCAGGAGCGCATTGCCGAGGTCCCCTGCGACCGCCGCATCGCCGTCTATTGCGCCGGTGGCTATCGCTCCTCCATCGCTGCCAGCATCCTGCACCAGTACGGGATCACCCGTCTGACAGAGATGGTCGGCGGCATCGCGGCCTGGGATGCCGCGCACCTGCCGGTTGTAACGTAGGTTTGGAAGAGCCTACAGCCCGCGCGCTCTACTTCACCCGCGCGGCCACATCCCCTGCCTGGGCCACGCGCCGGATCTTCGGGCTAATCACATTCGCCGCGTAACGGGCCGCCCACGCGTCGCCGTGGTCCAGCGTCAGCAGCGCCTCGGTCATCCGGTTTACTACCTGCTCCTCCACCTTGCGGCTGCCGTTGCGCGGCAGCACCGACAGCTCCAGGTGCACCAGTTCATGCACCACGGTGCGCTCCATGTCGGCGGCAATCTGGTCGGCGGGCATGTCGTAATCGCGCGGATCCAGCACCTTGATGGAGGCCGAGTGGTCGCGCGCGGTCCACTTCAGGTTGCCCAGCGTCTCGGGATTCAGGTCGCTCTGCCGCACAATGCGAGCCTGAACCCGCCACTCCGCCAGCGCCAGCCGCTTCTGCCACACTTCCACCCAGCGGTCCACCTGGGCCTGCGTAACAACCGCCTGCGGCGTCACTTCGGGGGATTCAACAGGACTCTGGCTCACGGGTGTCGAGGCTGGAGACACCACGCAGGCCAGCAGCATCAATACTGCAACAACTCTCATTGCACGGATCACTCTTATCTTATCGGACTTCGCCGACCAGTTTCACAGGGAAACTGGGACTTCCCGGCTGGCCCGCTCCCGCAGGATGTGTTCCATGGCCGGCTGATCGAATTCCACCAGGTGCCTGTCGATCCACTCGGAAAGGAACCCGATGGCCTGGTCGACGGTTGCATCGCCCGCCCGGGCTTCCGACAGCTCGCTTTCCAGATGCCTCAACCAGCCGGCGATCTCGTCGTGCTCCTGCCTGTGGGCCGCGATGTTGGGGTCGCCCGCAGACTCCATTTGTACTTCCTCGCGGCTGAAATGCTTCAGTGAGAACGTGGTCAGTTCGTGGAACTTCTCGCAAATCTCCTGGACCGGCCTTCCGGCGGCTGCCAGAGCCTCCACCTCGGCGCCGAGGGCGATAATCCGCGCGTGATCGTCATCCAGCTTCCTGAGGCCAAGTATCATTGGCAGACACCTTCCTATCGCCTTATCGACACTGAAGTCCTGATCTTTCACCCAAAAGTCACATTCCCGGTGCAGTACCATAGTGGCTTCACTCAAGGAGGACCTGAATGCCCGATCCGAAAGAACGTGCCTGGGGTTTCAACACCCGCGCCCTGCACGCCGGCTATGAACCCGACCCCACCACGCACGCGCGCGCCGTCCCCATTTATCAATCGACGTCGTTTACCTTCGAAAACTCCGATGACGCCGCGGCCCTGTTCGGACTCCAGAAATTCGGCAACATCTACACGCGCATCATGAACCCCACCACGGCGGTTCTGGAAGAGCGCATGGCCTCGCTCGAAAACGGCGTCGCCGCCCTGGCCATGTCCAGCGGACAGGCCGCGCAGTTCATCGCCATCAGCAGCCTCATGAAGGCCGGCGATCACTTGGTGGCGGCCAGTACGCTCTACGGCGGCACTTACACCCAGTTCGATGTGAGCTTCCGGCGGCTCGGCTTCGATGTCACCTTTGTCGAGCCTGACGACCCCGAAAACTTCCGCAAGGCCATCCAGCCGAATACGAAGCTCCTCTATGGGGAGACCATCAGCAACCCGCGCGGCAACGTGCTCGACATCGCCGCCGTCTCCGCCATCGCCCACGCCAACGGCCTGCCGCTGATGATCGACAACACCTTCGCCACGCCCTACGTCTGCCGGCCCATCGATCATGGCGCCGACATCGTGGTCCACTCGCTGACCAAGTTCCTCGGCGGCCACGGCACCAGCATTGGAGGCATCATCATCGACGGCGGCCGCTTCGACTGGAAAGCCAGCGGCAAATTCCCCCAGCTCACCGAGCCCTCGCCCGCCTACCACGGCATGAACTTCCACGAGGTCTTCGGCGCCATCGCCTACATCATCCGCGCACGCGTCGAAGGCCTGCGCGACATGGGCCCGTGCCTCAGCCCGTTCAACTCGTTCCTCTTCCTTCAGGGCATCGAAACGCTGGCCATGCGCATGGACGTGCACCTGGCAAACTCGCTCGCCGTCGCCCGGCATCTGGAGAAGCACCCGCACGTCTCCTGGGTCAACTACCCGTCGCTGCCATCGAGCAAATACCACGCGACCGCGCAGAAGTACACGCCCAAGGGTGCAGGCGCCGTATTCACCTTCGGCATCAAGGGCGGTTACGACGCGGGGAAGAAGTTCATCGACAGCCTGAAGCTGTTCTCGCATCTCGCGAACGTGGGCGACGCGCGAAGTCTCGTGATCCATCCGCCATCGACCACGCACCAACAGCTCAGCGCCGAGCAGCAGGCCGCCGCCGGAGTCACACCTGACCAGATCCGCCTCTCCGTCGGCCTCGA
>DATKAF010000016.1:0-3235 GCA_035498395.1 Anaerolineales bacterium | reverse complement strand
TGTCACTGAGCGGCGCCGTGACCACGACTCCGGTCATCATCGCGCCTAAGAAAAGGGCCCAGCTGATGCCGAGCAAAACCAGCTTAGGCCGGCCATGAAGAAACTGGATGCCCTCGCGCATCTCGCGGATAAAACGCTCCAAGGCAGTTTCAGCAGCCAGTAAGTCGGCGTGAAGCTCCGCCGGGCGAGGCACCACGTGGCGTCCCTTGCGCACCGCGAAATAACAGAGGAACGACGCCAGGTAGGTGGAGAAGTCGATCAGCAACACTCCCCCCAGGCCAATGTGGTTGTACACGAAACCCACGATGGAGCCGGCGATTAGCCAGCCGCCCTGCACTCCCGCCAGGAGAAACGTATTGGCATGTACAAAATCTTCGCCGGGAGTCAGTTCCTGGATCAGCGCAGTGATGGTCGGCCAGAACATCCAGAAGCCGGCCGCCACCAGCATGTTCATCAAATACAGCTCCCACACTTTCACGCGATGAGCAAAGGCCAGCAGCGCAACCGCAAGAATAATCACGGCGCGGACAGCGTCCAGCCACATCACCAGTCGCCGCCGGTCTTCACGGTCAATAATTACGCCGGTGAATGGGAGCATCAGCAAGGCAGGGATCGTCTGCACGATGGCGAACGTCCCGAGGGCAATTTCGGAGTGCGTGGCCTGCAAGATATACCAGGCGACTGCGGCCGCGTTCATGCCGCTGCCCAGCATGGAGATCACGTTGGCGGCAAAGACGTAGCGCAGCCCCGGCTTCTGCAGAATCGACCGCATAGTCTAATTTAAATGATGGCCGCGAAGCCCGCCAACCAGCGCCGGCGGCCTACAAGGCGGACAGCCCTATCCTGTGCTCGGTGCCGCTTGCAAGCCAAACGATTCAGAGCTACGATGCGGGCGCGAAGTTCTGGAGGCAGCGATGAAGCGCTCTCAGACCCTGGTCGTAGCGGTCGTTCTCTATCTGTTGTCCAGCCCCCTTCCTGGATACGCTCAAGTGGACAGGATCGTGCTTCCCGCCGGCACGCCCGAGGACCTGGCGCTGACGGCGATCTCGAAAGAGGACGATGCCCAGAAGAAGCTGGCGATGTACCAGGATTTCGTGAAGCAGTTCGCGACGAACCCGGCGGCTGTGGCCTATGGCGATTGGCAGATCTCGCAGTCCTATCAGAGCATGGGAGAGCTGCAAAAAGCGCTGGAATTCGGCGACCAGGCCCTGGCTGGTTCACCCCGCAATCTGGACATCATGGTCTCGCAGGCCGGCATTGCCCAGCAGATGAAAAACAACGCCAAGGTCATGGATTACGGCACGCGCGGCGGGGATGTCTACAACTCGATCGGCAAACAACCCAAGCCGGAAGGCATGGGCGACGCGGATTTTGCCTCGCATATCGAGGGGGAGAAGGATTCGAGCAAGAGTGCATACGAATTCCTCGAAGCCGCGGCCTTCAATGCCATCGCAGAAGAAACCAGCGCCAAGACCCGCATGGCATACATTGAGCGTTTCACGCCTGCCTTTCCCAATTCGCGGTTCGAGGAGTCGGTGGCATCCTACGCCATGATTGCCTTGGGAGAGCTCAAGGACACGCCGCGGCTTATCTCCTATGGTGAGAAATCCCTGGCGAGCAATCCCGACAGCCTGCCCACGCTGCTGATGCTGGCCAACACTTATGTGGATGACGCTAAGCCCGGCAGTCTTGCCAAAGCCACGGCGTATGCGGAGAAGGCCATCCAAGTGGCTAAGGCCGATGCTGAAGATGCGGACCGGGCGCGAAAAGTTTCCGCTGGAGTCGCACACTCGACGCTGGGCTACGTCAACATGAAGCAGGACAGGACATCGGCCGCCATTCCGGAGCTGAAGTCTGCCTGTGCGTTGCTCAAGGGGCAGGACGAGCAGTCTTACGCCGTGGCGGGCTACCGCTTGGGCTTCGCCTATGCCAAGCTGAACCGGGTGAGCGAAGCGCGCGAGATTTTGATGGACGTGGTGAAGATCGCCGGGCCGGTGCAGCCACCGGCACAGGAACTGCTGCTCAAAGTGAACGCCGCCCGCGCGAAGGGCCGGTAAGCCTGAAGCCTTGCACTCTCAGTGTGCCAGCAAATCCGCCGAAAGCATATTGGCCTTGTGGGCGAGGTTGTAGGCGCGCTGCACGTCGCCGCCCTTGGCCGCCGTTCTCGCTTGCTCCATGTAACTCCCGATCTGCTTGACCGTGTCTTGCTGGCCGGGGTTGAGCTGACGTCCCTCGATGGTCTTCAAGTTGGCTTCCGTCTTGGCCAACATCTGGTTGGTGGCCTGCCGTTGGCGGGAAGCCTGCTGCTGGTTCACGCTGGGAGAAATCTCCACCGCAGGGTCCGCAGTGCTGCCGTTGCGTACCACGGTCTTCGTAGAGCCGGCCCCGGACGGTTGTCTCGGATGTCTGCGCTTCTTGCTGGTCGTCTTCGATGGCGGAGCCGGTTTGCAGTCGGGGTTGGGCTTTGAGTTGTCAGCAGAGACGCCAGGACAAGGTTTCGTCTGGGAAGGTGTAGCTGAAGTTGGCGGCGCGGCGGATTTGTCGGCGCTCTTCTCCTCGGATGGAGCAGCGGAAGGCGGTGCAGTGGGAGAGGGTGCAGCGGGAGGCGGATTTTGCTGGGGTTGCTCAG
Source organism: Anaerolineales bacterium (assembly GCA_035498395.1). Classification (GTDB taxonomy): domain Bacteria; phylum Chloroflexota; class Anaerolineae; order Anaerolineales; family Villigracilaceae; genus Fen-1038. The sequence goes on along the minus strand of DATKAF010000016.1, from coordinate 606 downwards.
CCTGATTCTGGACCGCCGGGACGCGAGACGGCGCAGTGGCCGCTGGCTGAACCAGCAATAACAATGTTGCGGCGATGGCGGCCAGAGGCATGTCCAATTATCCGACGCGGATGACAAGGCTGCGACCAACCGATTCTAGCTCTACCGGGCGGGTTGTGCACGTGGCGGTGCAGGAGGCTTGCAGGCGGATCGCTTGAACGGCGACCGTGGCACAACCCGTCGATGCACGCACTCTTGTTGGGGATTTCGGAAGTGCAACATCTTGCAGTAGGTGATTCGGCTCTTGACACGCGGTAGGTTTGCTTGTAATGTCCCTTCCCGCAGTATGTAGTAGACCCCAGGGTGTAGTTCATCTTTTGCTCTGGAGGCCCGCATGTCGTCGCTTCGTTCTCTCTCTCTCTCTGCATTTCTGCTGGAGTTCTGGCAGTGCTGAGTGTTAAATCACACGCCCAGGATGTTCTGACCTGGCACAACGACATCGGTCGCACCGGTCAATATCTGAACGAGTCCATACTTACACCCACAACTGTGACCCAGAATAGCTTTGGTTTGCTCTTCCAGTACCCCGTACAAGGGCAGGTCTACGCCCAGCCGCTAGCCGTTCCC
>DATKAF010000015.1:0-2629 GCA_035498395.1 Anaerolineales bacterium | reverse complement strand
GCACCTTCGATCAGAACCAGCAGCCGCTGGTGAACCTCAACGAGATGAATATCGGCCTCATGGTGAAGGGTCAGGCTTACGATCCCGTGAAGCGGCAATACACCATCCAGCCCTTGCGGCAGCGTCCAGAGTCCAGCCGGACGGTACTGGTGCTGGATGCCAGCCGCTCCATGGCCGGTGCCCCGTTTGAGGCGGCGCTGAGGGCCGCGGCGCGTTACATCGACAGCAAGCGTCCTCAGGACGAGGTGGCGGTGCTTTCGATTCGGGATACCAAGGAAGGTTACGACATCGTCTCCCAGTTCGATCGCGATCCGGGAGCCTTGGGACGGCGCTTGATGGATGTGCGGGCCGACGGCCAGAAGACGCGGCTTTATGACAGCATCGGCGCGGCCATGCAGATGTGCGGCATGACTTCTCAAGGGGCGATGTCGCCGACTCCGGAAAATTATGCGGTGTCCTGTTCCATCGTCGTGTTTTCCGACGGCATGGACGAGGGCAGCGCCCTGTCCCGTGAGGAGTTGAACGGACGTATCACCAGCCTGAGCATTCCCATCCCGGTTTATTCGATGGCTTATTCGAAGGTCAACCAGCGGTATTTCAAGAATCTGGAGGCGATTTCCAAGAATTCGTTCGGCATCTATTATCTGGTCGGGGAAACCGTCGATCGAATGCAGCAGCTCGTGGAGCAAATTCAGAACATCATCCAGAGCGATTACGTGGTGACTTTCCGCTCCTATGTGCCCGTCGACGGCGAGGAGCATTCGTTCAAGCTCGGCGTGGAATATCCTTCCGGCAGCGGTAAGTTCACCTACGAAAACGCCCGTTTCGAGGCTATCGAGCCGCCGCCGCTGCCTGCCGTCATGCAATTGATGCAGCAGTTGAACCAAGCCATCCAACCATTGCCCACGGGCGTCAGCTCGCCCTATTATGAGAGGCCGGCCTCGATGCCGGGGTCGCCGGCTGTGGCGCCTGTCCAGCCTCGCTATTCCGCACCCGCCATACCTCAATGAACATAAGGAGAACCAGCCCATGTCCCGCACGCTCGACCGCAATACCATCATCGCTGTCGCGCTTTGCGCGACATTCTTTACGGGTTGTGCCACGCAGCAGGGCAATGATCAGCTGAAGGGGGCGGGCGCCGGTCTGCTGGGCGGCGCCGCCCTGGGTTGTCTCACCGGTTTCATCGCCAGCGGTCATGCCAGCGGTTGTGCCACGGGCGCCGCGATCGGCGCCGCAACCGGCGCTGTGGTGGGATGGGGCGCCGTCAGGCTCAGTCAGTATCAGGCAGAACAGGTTCGCTCCGCCCAGGATGACCAGCGCCTATATGGTTTGTCCAAGCCAGTGGACAGCACGCAGGTCAAGATTCGGAAGGGTACTGCCACGCCCAATACCGTCAGGCCAGGCGAAACCGTCAGAGTGGCCACGGATTATTCGGTCATCTTGCCGCAGAATATGCAGTCCGCCCCCGTGTCGGAAGGCTGGACGCTGAAAAAGGACGGCAAAGTGCTGGCCGATTTGCCCCAGCAGAACAACCAGCGGACCTCGGGCGGCTGGTCGGCGGACGCCTCCATCCCGATTCCAACCAATGCCCAGCCGGGCACGTACGTGATCGAGCATAAGGTGCAGGCGGGCACCAGCTACGATACCGACGATTCGTTTTTCATCGTTTCCAGGTAGTGCGATCTTGCGATTCATCCATGCCAGCTCTCTCGGATTGGGCAGCGTGGCCGGTCTGCTGATCGCGGGATTGTTGTGTTCCGTCACGGGTCTGGCTGCGCTTGATCACGGATTCTGTGCGGGCGAACAGCCGCGCGCTCGGGCGGCATTGCAGCGCATCGAGCGGGAATGGCCGTTGCGCGGCAGTGGCGATAGGGTGACACGGTTCGTACAAAGCCTCGGCGACAGGATCGCGCAGAGGTACGAGGGCGGGCAGAGTGGGGGAACGATTCCCTGGCGCTTTGCGCTGGTTCGCAACCTCGCGCCGAACGCATTTTCCGTTGGTGCCGGTCATGTATTCGTCACCGATGGTGCCGTGAGCTTCGCGCGCACCGAATCCGAACTTGCGGCCATTCTTGCTCATGAGATGGGGCACCAATTGGCCGGCCATTTTTGTGGATCTCGGTACTACGACGAGTCCCGCAGCTGGTTCGACATCTTTTCCTCTCCGAAAGTCGAGCGGGACGAAGTGGGCGTCGGTTCGCTGAACCAGGTGATCGATCCGGTCAAGGAGCAGCAGGCGGATCAATACGCCGTATCGATCCTTCGTGCCGCCGGCTATGATCCCCGCGCGATGCTGGATGTGGCGCGCCGGCTGCCTGCGGGAGAGGCGACGCATCTGGTCGATCCGCGCAGGATTCAAGCCCTGCAGCGACTCGTCGGCGATCTCCCGCCTGCGGGCCATCGGGATTCTCCGGATTTCCAGGCGATCAAGAGCATCCTCGACCGCGAAGGCGCGCTGCGATGATGCCTTGACTCTTGCGGCAATGACTGAGGGGAACCCTTGGTCGCACCGGATTTGCAAGCGAGCGGAAAAACAGGAAAGCGATATGACCTCTATTGATTGCGGCCACGGCACCCATCCGGGCCTGAAGCGAGAATGCAACGAGGACGGCTATTGCGCGGTGCCCGA
>DATKAF010000014.1:0-3084 GCA_035498395.1 Anaerolineales bacterium | reverse complement strand
ACATTCAGTCTGGAACCAGGGATGCGAGGCAGCCCGGTCCGGACGGCATCGGAACAATTCCCCCGCTTGTCTCGACCGGCCTGATCAGCCCGGAGCATGCCCAGAGGACCGTCGCGACCTTTACGAGCGGGTTCAAGCGCGCCCATGGAGCGTTCAAGTATGGAGAGTTCGCTTCGAGGAATTACGGTAGCCACTACGGGTTTCTAGAAAACGGCGTGGTGTTCAGCAAGCTTCAGCCGGGTTTGGCGACGATCTTTGTACTCGACGATGGCTCGATGCAAATGAAAACCTGGGACGGAGAGGATGACCAGGTCTTAGCCAAGATCAGGTATGCGCGGCAACATGGGGTTCCTCTTGTCGAGGTCGATGAACGGTCACGGTCAATAGTTCCCGGTCGGTTGGTAAACAGTTGGGGACCTGGGAACTGGTCCGGTTCCGAGGATAGTAAACTACGCACGATCCGCTCTGGGGCTGCTCTGCAGTGGAATGGCGGAAAGCGCTTCCTGATTTATGCCGTATTCTCGGATGCAACGCCTTCTGCTATGGCTCGCGTATTTCAGGCCTATCGCTGCAGCTACGGCATGCTCCTTGACATGAACGCTCTGGAGCACACATATCTCGCACTCTATCGGCAGGCCGGGTCGCAACTATTGGTTGACCACCTTATGAGTGGAATGAGTCAGGTGGACAAGTCTGACTCCGGGGGGCCTGTCCCGCGGTTTCTTGGCTATCCGGACAACAGGGATTTCTTCTACCTCATGCGGCGCAAGCAATGAGAAGGAGACCAAGCGATGAGATATGTAGTGGCCTCAGGATTGCTTGGCCTCCTCGCTCTCGCCGCTTTCGACGTTGCTTCGCCGCAATCATTGCAACAGCAAAATGAGATTCTATTCAGGCAATTGCAGCGCGTACACAGCCTATCGGAGAGCCAGATCGACGCCATTCGGAAAATATTCGCCAGGTCCGGCTATATTGGGCAAGGAAATCCAATGATCACCCAGCATCCGATGACTCCAGAGGAGAGTCAAACGAAAGTGAATGGCATGGGAGTGCACTACGAGAATTCTAGATTCGAGAGAATTTGCGGGGGCAAGTATATGGCTCCCCTCTACGACCCTTCGAAAGAGAAGCCGGAAGACGCCAAGGCTTGCATCGATCAGTTTGAATTCCCCGACATCCCCCATACCTATCCCGTGGTTTGGGCGAAGGCCCGTGAAGCCGCGGAGATTTGTTCGGCTATGGGGAAGCGCATATGCGACGCTCATGAATGGGAAGGCGCCTGCGCAGGAGCCCTTGAGCCGCCGGATTACCGCTTCGACCTCGCGAAAGGAGTGAGCCCTGACGAAGGGATCCGTCGTATGCGCTTTGCCCACAACCAAGCTCATAGCGCCACCAAGTCCTGGAGCTACGGCCCGACGTACCAAAAAGGAATCTGCGCAACCGGAAGCAGGAAGACTCCTGATTGCAACGGAGGAAGCTGGACAGGTTGCGGATCCAACACGTACCCCACGGGTTCATTTCCTGCGTGCCATAGCTCGCTGGACGTTTATGATCTCAATGGCAACGCAGCGGAGCACATGAATCTGCCTCTTAGTGAGAGTCAAATGTCGAGCCGGGGAAGCACCGAGCTGGGCTACACGGAGATGAAAGGCAGCTGGTTTATTTTCGATACCATTATGGCTCACGAGGATTGGGCCCGCTGGCGTGCTCCCTTTTGGCACGGAACCCGCGTGATGGACGAGCGGAGTCATGCAAACTACCATCTGAGCTTTCGCTGTTGCAAGAGCTTGAAGTGAGGGTGAAGATCTTAGAAGTCATGTCAAAACCCGTCTGAGCACCAGGAGCGCGCAGGCGAGATGAAAGAAGCCGCCGTAGGTCGCGAGCAGCCGGTCATAGCGCACCGTGAGCCGGCGGAAGTTGCCGAGCCAGCCGATGGTGCGTTCCACGATCCAGCGGCGCCGATAGCGGCGGAGGCAGCGGCCGTCCCGGTCCGTGGCCTGTGTATTGTTCCGGCGGGCGGGGATGATGGGCTGAATGCCCCGCTCCTTAAGGAAGCGACGGACCGCATTGCTGTCGTAACCGCGGTCGGCGATCAGCCGCTCGGGCGTGCCGCGGATCGGCTGGCGCGCGAGCGTCTGCTCGGGGAGCGTGACCTCCGCCGGGGACGCCGCGTCCAGGTATGCTCCCAGCGGAGTACCCGCGCCATCGACCAGTACCTTCCACTTTGTGCCCTTGCCCCGTATGGTGGGGCCGATTTTGGCGCCCCCTTGTTCGCTGGAGCGAAGCTGCCAGCTACGAAACACTCATTCCACCGGATCTTCTGGCGGTCGTTGAGTTCCTGGAGGAAGGCCCGCCACAGCGCCAAGAGCACCCCGGTCTCGTCCCATTGGCGCAGCCGGCGCCAGCAGGTCGTGGCGCTGCCATAGCTCGGCGGCAACTCGCTCCACGGGGCCCCCGTCCAGAGCACCCACAGGATGCCCTCGAAACACCGCCGGGGATGGGCGCGCGGCCGGCCTCCTCTCGGTTGGGGCTTTTCACGAGGCAGATGCGGCCGAATCCGGTCCCACTGCGCGTCGGTGAGCGCTCGCCATGCCATGCCCTCACGTTACCGGCCCCGCCCCCTCAATCCGAAGTTTTGAAATGACTTCTAGTGTCAGTCACGGACCGCCTTGTCACAGAGATCGGCTAAACGGACGCCGTCATCGAAGCCCTGATTAGAGACCGCGTGATCCAGGAATGCCGATGTCGCTGCCGTGGTACCCTTCCACCGCGATGGCGCCGCGCCGATTTCCTGAGGGCTTCGTCTGGGGGACGGCGACGTCCGCGCACCAGGTGGAGGGCGGCAACTGGAACAACGACTGGTGGGCGTGGGAGCACAAGGCGAACTCGCCGTGCCTGGAGCCGAGCGGCGACGCCTGCGACCACTGGCATCGGTTTCCCGAGGACATCCGCCTGTGCGCCGAGCTCGGCTTCGGCGCGTATCGGTTCTCGCTCGAGTGGAGCCGAATCGAGCCCGAGGAGGGGGAGTTCTCTCGGGTCGCGCTCGAGCACTACCGCCGCATGTGCGGCGTCTGCCTCGAGCAC
>DATKAF010000013.1:0-7467 GCA_035498395.1 Anaerolineales bacterium | reverse complement strand
TTAAAATAGATATGATTTCAATGGATTGTGATAGCGCGCTGACGGTCGCTGTCATTGTGGCCCATCCTGATGATGAGACGCTGTGGGCGGGCGGGACCATTCTCAGCCATCCTTCATGGTCCTGGCATATAGTTGCTCTATGTCGGGCCAGTGACCCTGATCGCGCTCCCAAGTTTCGGCGTGTCCTGCACGAGCTGGGAGCTGCCGGCGACATGGCGGACCTCGACGACGGGCCCGAGCAGTCGCCGCTCGCGCCGGCCGAGGTTCAGTCCGCCATTCTGGACCTGCTGCCGTCCATGCGTTACGACTTGATCATCTCTCACGATCCGGCGGGTGAATACACGAGGCATCGCCGCCACGAGGAGGTGTCTGCCGCGGTGATTCGGCTCTGGCAGTCGGGCCGGCTCCCGGCTGATGAGCTTTGGACGTTTGCCTATGATGATGGCGGCAGGCAGTACTTGCCGCGGCCAATCCCATCGGCCTCGCTCTACCGCCTCCTGCCGGAAGCGATCTGGCAGCGAAAGTATCGCATCATCACGGACCTCTACGGCTTCGCCCCCGGGAGCTTCGAGGCGCACACCGCGCCCCGTGCCGAGGCGTTCTGGCGGTTCACCGACCCGTCCGATGCGATGAGCCGTCTGGACCTTGGTGGTATTTCATCATGAGAGTCCTGCTGCTCTATGAGTATCCGCCGCCACCGGCGGGCCTTGCCACGCAGGGGCATCTGCTCTTCCAGGGATTGCAGGAGATCGGCGTTGAAAGTCATGCAGTCAACCTCAACTCTCCGGAGGAGAAGGCCTGGTACTACAGCTGGTTCCACCCAGACGTGGTGGTCGGCGTTGGGTACTGGGGCCACACGCCGGATATCATTCTGCATCCACTCCGTCATTCAGTTCAGCCCGTGCCCTGGCTGGTTGCCGATGGTTACGTAGCCAACTACCACGACGTGCTCAATGGGCTTCCGCTGATCCTCGTCACATCCAACTGGGTCAAGCAAGTTTACGTGCGAGACGGCATCCGCGGCGACAATATCGAGGTCCTACCGGTTGGCTGCAATACGAACCTCTTCCGGCCGCGCGCCCGCCTCCATCCCCAGCTTCTGGCCGTTCGGGAGGCGCTGGGCGTATCTCCGGAGGAGCTGATGATCCTCACGGTCGGGGGAGATGCCGCCTCCAAGGGCGCTCGCGAGGTCATGCAAGCGCTGGCGCTCATCGCCGACCAGGTGCCTGCCTGGAAGTATGTCTGCAAAGTCTGGCCTCAGCAGCGGACCCAGGTGCAGAACGCGGCCGATCTCCAGCTAGCCGCGGACCTGGGGATCGCGAAGCATGTGATCTACGTCACCAGCACCACCTCGCGCAATTTCATACCGTATCTCATGTCCGCCTGTGATATCTACGCGGCCCCCGCTCGCCTCGAAGGCTTCGGGATGCCGCAGGTCGAAGCGGGAGCCTCTGGCAAGCCGGTCGTCGGGTTGAGGGCCATGGGCATGCTCGATACGCTGGTGCATGAGCGGACCGCTCTGCTTGCCAACGTCGCCGAAGAGATCGTCGTCACCGAGCAGATCCGCGGGCGCGAGTCTGGTTTCGAGGAAGGACATAAGATCATCTTCGATTCGCCCCGCACGGTGGACTATCGGGCGAGCGTCCCGGATATCGCTCGTTTCCTCCAGGCGCTGATGATCGATCCGGAGCTTCGCGAGCGTCTGGGCTCTGCCGGAAGGGAGCATGTCGTCCGGTACTTCGATTATCGCGTGGTTGCCCGCCAGTTTGTGGACATCATCCGCGGCCGGCTCGGCATTGAGTAGGTCTGATGAATGTGCGAGCGCGTTCGTTCTCGGCGTCCCGATCGGGGTCCAGTTGCTGAGTTGCGTCCCCTCGAATGGCCAATATGATGTCGATGCACGGCAGTGAGATAGATTCAGCCAGGCAGGCGGCCATGGATGTGCTGCTGCACAACGCGCGCGGCCCTTTTCATGGGTTGCCGCGGACGGCGGGTTGGGGCTACCCGGAGCCGTACACGCGCGACCTCATGATCTCGATGCTGGGCGTTGCTGTCTCCGGCGATGAGCGTCTCCTGGGGGCGATGAGGCGCGTGCTTGAGACGCTTGCGGCGCATCAGTCGCCGCACGGCCACATGCCTTCTCTTGTCCACGATGCGGAAGACCGCGGCTCCAGTGATGCCACACCCCTCTTCCTGCTTGCCGCGGGCATCTACAGGCAAGTTACCGGCGAGAAGACCTTCCTCCAGGCCGCCGTCAAGAGATCGCTCACTTGGATGGAGTACCAGAGCCCTTCGGACCGCTGTCTGGTCGGTCAGCAGCCCACCAGCGACTGGCGCGACGAGCAGTGGGTCCTCGGTTCTGGTCTCTTCGTGAATTCGGCCCACTATAGCGCGCTCCGCCTCCTTGGCGATCACCGGCGCGCGGACTGCCTGCGCCGGGAGGCGAACGGCTACACCATCAACGCCGTTCGTAAGGACCCCGACGTGCCTGAGGGGCTCGTCATCCGAGGCAAGCCCTACTATGCACTATGGGCCTATAAGATCTATCGCAGCGACCGTTTCGATCTGCTTGGTAATAGCTTTGCCATCCTGTCGGGGTTGGCATCACCGGCCCGCTCCGCTCGCATCGTTCGCTGGGTCGAAAGGGCTTGCTCGCGCATGCAGCAGGAAGGCGATCTGGCGTCTGACCTCCCGCCGAATTTTTTTCCCTTCATACGTCCGGAGGATGGTGATTGGCGGCCTCGTTATGAGCGCTTCAACAACCCCGGTGAGTATCACAACGGCGGTATCTGGCCCTTCGTGTGCGGCTTCTACGTCGCCGCCCTCGTCGCCGCCCGGAAGTACCGCCTTGCCGAGAAGAAGCTGCTCACTCTGACCGACCTTGTTCGGCAGGCTCGAAAGGAGAGCCTGCCATATGGCTTCAACGAGTGGTTCAAGGCCCAAGATGCCCGGCCGAGGGGACAAGATTGGCAGACTTGGTCGGCCTCCATGTATCTCTATGCCGCTTACTGCGTCGAGCAACGCCGCACTCCCTTTTTCGATGTCATGCGCACCGCCTGAATCTCGGGGCACAGGCTGAGGCCCCCAGGTATAATCCGGCTCGGCCTCGTTTCAGGCAGGGCCATCTCTTATCCTCTTCCAGTAGCGACCAGCCGGCGCTTCGATGTCCGACCAAGAGATCAACCAGCTCTCCACTCAAACCCCCTCGTTGTGGCTAAATCGCGACTACATGCTGCTGTGGAGCGGGCAGGTGATCTCGACGCTTGGCACAACGGCCTCCACGATCGTCTACCCGCTGCTGATCCTGTCGCTCACCAACTCGCCTGCCGCGGCTGGCTTCGCCGGAGCATTAGGTTCCATTCCATATATTGTCTTCAGCCTGCCGGTCGGCGCTCTCATCGACCGCTGGGATCGCAAGCGCGTCATGATCTTGTGCGATATCGGCCGCGGCCTGACGCTTGCCAGCATTCCGGTGGCATTGTGGTTGGGCGTGCTCACCGTGTGGCAGATCTATGCCGCCGCCTTGATCGAGGGGTCCCTTTTCGTCTTCTTCAACATCGCGGAGGTCGCGGCCTTGCCTCGCGTTGTCCTTAAGGAGCAGCTTCCGGCCGCGGCCGCACAGAATGAGGCGGCCTTCAGCGCTGCCGCCATCCTCGGGCCATCACTTGGGACATTCCTCTACCAGGCGGTCGGGCATGGCGCGCCCTTCGTTGCCGACGCGATCTCGTACGCCGCCTCCGTCATCTCGCTGCGCTTCATCCGCACGGAGTTCCAGGGTCAGAGAACTGCCGTGAAGCGCCACTTGCGCCTCGAGATCGCCGAGGGCCTGAGCTGGATCTGGCATCAGCCCCTGATCCGCTTCATCGCCTTCCTGACCGGTGGGATGAACATGGTAGGCTCCGGTTCGGCGCTCATCATCATCCTGATCGCCAGGCACCTGGGCGCATCCGATGCGGAGATCGGCGTTATCTTCAGTATCGCTGGCTTCGGCGGCATCCTGGGTTCCCTGGTGGGGGGCCAGATCCAGAGGCGCTTCACATTCGGACAGGTCATCATCGCCTCCGTCTGGCTTCAGGCGCTGCTCTTCCCCTTGTATGTCGCGGTGCCGCAATTTCTGCTGCTGGGTGTGCTGACCGCCCTCATCTATCTGACCGCGCCGATCTACAACATCGTCCAGTTCAGTTACCGACTGTCGCTCATCCCCGATGAATTGCAGGGCCGCGTCAACAGCACGTTCCGGTTGCTCGCCTTTGGATTCCAGCCTCTGGGGGCTGCCCTCTCCGGCCTCTTGCTGCAACGTTACGGTACTACCCCGACCGTCATCGTGTTCGCTGCCTGTTATCTCTCCCTGGCTCTCGCTACCTCCTTTAATGTCCATGTAAGGACCGCCCGGCCTATCAAGCAGGCCCCGGATGCATAAGCCGTTCCATCCCCGCAGTCCCTGCCGTGAGACGCGGGAATGGCCGCGGTGCTATGTGGGTCGCGAATCGAGACCGAGTCTGTCCAGTTCGTGACCGAATTCCCCCAAGATATGATTTTCTGCATAATTGATTATCGCTTCCCATTGCTATATGATGAGTGGAAGAGAAGGCCCCGCCCGTTGCGCCCCTTGCAGCCATCGAGATCCCTTCTTCGTTTTGCGGCTCGCCAGATGCACGTTGCTCTCCGTTCGAAACGCAACCAACATTCCAAACAAGGAGACAGAAAAAATGAAGGTCCTAGAAATCGAAGGCATCGGCCCCGTATATGCTGCCAAGCTGCAAGCCGTCGGCGTTCGCACCACAGAGGCCCTGATGCAGGCAGGGTGCGGTCCCGAGGAGCGCAAGCAACTGGCCGCCGCGGCCGGTGTTAGTGATGCCCTCGTTCTCGAATGGGTCAACCGGGCGGATCTGATCCGCATCAAGGGCGTCGGCAGTGAATATTCCGACCTGCTGGAGAGCGCGGGCGTGGACACGGTCGTTGAGCTCACCAACCGCGTTCCGGAGAACTTGCTCGCCACGCTCCTGGAAGTGAACAGCCAGAAGAAGCTCGTTCGCAAGACCCCCGGCCTGAAGCAGGTCAAGAGCTGGGTCGCGCAGGCCAGGAAGTTGCCGCGCATCCTTACCTACTAGGCGGCTTGGGAACCCCTGGCGCATGTCCGGAAAGAGCGGCCGTCAGGCGGTCCGCCTGCCGCTGTTCGTCCATGTTAGGAGAGAGAAATGACAGGCTATTTCGGCCCGATCGAGGAGCAGACGCTCGAGAACATCAACTTCCGCAAGGTATTGTTCACGGGCAGGTTCTGCCAACTTGTCGTCATGTGCCTGCAGCCGGGCGAAGAGATCGGCAACGAAGTGCATGAGCAAGTCGACCAGTTCTTCCGTGTGGAGGAAGGGGAGGCTCGCTTTATCCTGAAAGGCACAGAACAGCACCTGGTTCCGGCTGGAGAGGCTGCCATCGTGCCTGCCGGTACCTATCATAATGTCATCAATGCGTCTACAACGCACCCGCTGCGGCTCTACACGATCTACTCGCCTCCGAACCATCCGGACGGCACGATCCATAAGACCAGGGCCGAAGCGCAGCTTGCAGAAGAGCAGGAGCATCAACACTAGAGGAGGCCCTGCTCGGTCATTCAGAAACTGGCGGAACGCTTCCGCCAGTTTTCTTTAAGGTTTTGCCTGCCATGTTGGCCGTTCCTGAAAAGCAAGATCCCGGGCCAATTACACCCGGGATCGGTAAATCGCATGCGGCTTGATTCCAGCAACGGCTAGTTCAGCAGCTCCGTAGGGATGTTGCCGCCGTTTTCGGCGATCTTCTGCAGGACTGTCTTGTGCAGCCAGACGTTCATCTTTGAATAATCGCCGCCGATCAACTCTGCGGGGCATCCGAGCTCGGTCGCCAGCTCCTTGCGCGCGCTCAGGCTGCTGTCCATGCCGAGCAGTTTGAGCAGGTCCACGATGGATACCTTCCAATCGAGGCCGGGGTTGTCGCCGGCCTTGTTTTCCAGCTTGCTGACTACGTCGACCATCGCCATCGGGGCCGGCTTCGGAGCCGGAGCCACGGGGGCAGCCGAGTCTGATACGATCTTCTGCTGTGGCGTGAATGCAGGCGAGGGTGCCGGGGCGGGCGCGGCAGGCCTGGCAGCCGGCGCCGGTGCGGCCTGCACTGGCAGTGCAGCGGGCACGGCGGGCTTGTGGATTCCGAGTTTCTCAAGGATCGTGTTGAAGATGCTCATGGCAGTTCCTTTCGGGGTGCCTCCAGGGTGGGATGTCAGCAGGCGGACGGCGCTCTCAAGGATAGTCCCACTGCTGCCGGCAAGTTTACCCGGCTTCTTAAATGGCGTCACGGATATTCCGGCACGGATTCCCCTGCTTGTTGCAGCGTTTTGGCTGCCTGCCTGCGCCAACATGCCGGCGGCCGAGACCGAGCCGACCTCGTGCTCTGCCGCCTCCGCCTCATCCCCAAACGCCTGCAAGGCAAAACATTGACGCATCCTTTGAATTTGGTATAATTCGCCTGCTTAATTGCCGGAGGTGCGGGTGTTCTCCCTGCCGAAGGTGCAGGCGCTCTTCATGCCGACGTAGCTCAATCGGCAGAGCACCCGCCTTGTAAGCGGGCGGTTACGAGTTCGATTCTCGTCGTCGGCTCACTTAGTCTCACACTCCATGTCCTGAAACTAAGTGACCGGGAGGCGAGGAGGCTAAACAATCTAGTCGCGGGCGGTTACCCAAGTGGCCAAAGGGGACTGACTGTAAATCAGTTGTCAGAAGACTTCGGAGGTTCGAATCCTTCACCGCCCACACCCGGCAGCCGCTTTGCGCGGCCCGGAGACAGCAAGCCAGGCCCATGTAGCTCAGTCGGTAGAGCACACCCTTGGTAAGGGTGTGGTCGTGGGTTCAATTCCCACCATGGGCTCTATTGCTGGATGGCGCAATGTGGTTGGACACACCGCCCCGGCGGCGATCATCACCGTGTTGCCTCATGCCTTGTCAGGCGCTATAGGAAAAGGAGAAAGAAGAAATGGCGAAGCAGAAGTACGAGAGGACGAAGCCGCATCTGAACGTGGGGACGATGGGGCACATCGACCATGGGAAAACGACGCTGACGGCGGCGATCACGAAGGTGAGTCAGATGCTGGGGAAGGCGGAGTACCGGGCGTACGACAGCATCGACAATGCGCCGGAAGAGAAGGCGCGCGGCATCACGATCAACATTGCGCACGTTGAGTACGAGACGGACAAGCGGCACTATGCGCACGTGGACATGCCGGGTCACCGGGACTACATCAAGAACATGATCACGGGAGCGGCGCAGGTGGACGGGGCGATCCTGGTGGTGGCGGCGCCGGACGGGCCGATGCCGCAGACGCACGAGCATGTGCTCCTGGCGCGGCAAGTGGAAGTGCCGTCGATCGTGGTGTACCTGAACAAGATCGACATGATGGACGATCCGGAGCTGTTGGAGCTGGTGGAGCTGGAGTTGCGGGAA
>DATKAF010000012.1:0-3543 GCA_035498395.1 Anaerolineales bacterium | reverse complement strand
TTGATGCGACGTCCGCGCCTCCTCCCCCGTGTATAATAGTTTCCCGCGAGGCGGCGGCGGGATTAGTAGGCACGTACCGAAAGGCAGCCCCAACGTTTAGGTTGATGCTCCAAACACTTTAGTGGTAAGCGAGGACAACATGACTCCGAGACTCGTGCTCACCCTCTTATCCGTAGCCCTGTCGATCACATTAGCCGCCTGTGTAGGCGCGGCGCCGACAGCAGCTCCCATCACAGCTCCAACAAGTCCTCCATCTCCGGCAACAAGCACGGCAACAGAGGCGGTCCCAGTTTCGACGGCGACAAGCGCGGCGGCAAATGTGAAGCCGCTTGGCGTCGTCGCGATTGGGCACTCCGCGTTGACCGGCTACGGCTCTGATCCAGACCGTCCCGATGAGGACGCCAGCGAAAACTCATGGGCGACAGGGACGAACCCTGAGGTCAAAAGCATCTACCAGCATCTGCTCGAAGTGCAACCCGAGATCGAGGGGCATGTCGCGAACCTGGCAGAGGGCGGCGCAGTTGCGCGGCAACTTGCCAGCCAGGCAAAGCAGGCGCTGGCGGTTGTGCCGGCTCCGCAGCTGGTAATCATCGCGACCATGGACAACGACATCCGCTGCGATGGCAGCGATGACAGCAATATCCCGGTGTTTGGTCGGACCCTCTCCGACGCTCTTAATTCGATCGTGGAAGCCACGCCTAACAGTCGCATCCTCATCGTCAGCCAGGTGGGCAGGCCCGCGGAGTATGCGGCGGTCGTCGCAAGGAACAGCGATGCAAAGGCCATGTACCAGGGGAATGGCATTTGCGACATGTTCAACCCGGATGGGACCATCAACCAGGAGCACATTGACACGCTGACCTCCATTGTCCAGCTTTATGAGGCGGAGCAGGCGCGGGTCTGCGCCACGTTCCCACAGTGCAGCACGGATGGAGGCGCGCTTGCGACTTACCAGGACAGCCTGGGGAACCTGACCAGTGACTGGACCCACTTGACGGTGCCCGGTCAGGCCAAACTGGCAGAGATTATATGGCCGGTGGTCGCCAACCTGCTGAGCGTTCACTAACCGGCGGGCTCTCGCAAACTCGAGCCTTCGATCGCTGTGCTCTTGCGTCCCCCGTGTATAATTGATTCCCGAGGGGCGATGGCGGAATTGGCAGACGCAGAGGACTTAAAATCCTCCGGTGGAGACACCTTGTGGGTTCGACCCCCACTCGCCCCATTCTGCCCGGCCCATACCCCGCCAGGAAGGGTAATCCATGTACTTTGACCGACAAAAGCTGGAGGAGATCGAGGACCAGTCCCTCGCGCCGTACGGTGTGCGCAGCAAAGACACCAAGGGCCGGGCCTACCTCGACGACGAGCCGGAATACCGGACCTCGTTCCAGCGGGACCGCGACCGCATCATCCACACGACGGCTTTTCGCCGCCTCGAATACAAGACACAGGTATTCGTCAACTACGAGGGCGACTACTTCCGCACGCGACTGACGCACACGCTGGAAGTAGCGCAGATCGGGCGGACCATCGCCCGCTCCCTGGGCGCCAATGAGGACCTCGTGGAGGGCATCTGCCTGGCCCACGACCTTGGCCACTCCCCGTTCGGTCACTCCGGCGAAGTATCCCTGGCGCGGCTGATGAAGGATTACGGCGGCTTCGATCACAACAAGCAGTCGCTGCGCATCGTGACCGAGCTGGAGCAGCGCTATCCCGAGTTCCCCGGCCTCAACCTGACGTGGGAACTGCGCGAGGGCATGGTCAAGCACGAATCCGAGTATGACATTGCCGATGCGCGCGACTACAACCCCAGCCTGCGCGGCAACCTGGAAACGCAGATCGCCAACGTGGCGGATGAGCTGGCATACACGACCCACGACCTCGATGACGGCTTGCGGTCGGGTATGCTTTCGCCCAAAATGCTGGACGGGATCGACTTATGGGAGATCCTGAAGGAAACCTACGGATGGCACGCAGCCGAGCTGGCCGACATGGAGCGGCACCGTATGATCCGCGAGCTGGTCGGTCTGATGGTATCGAACATGGTGGAATCCACCGACCGGCGGCTGCGCGAGACGGGTGTCCGCTCGGCGTTCGAGATCCAGAAGCTGAGCACCAACGTGATCGGCTACAGCGAGGAGATGCAGCGCCGCAACCGGGAGCTCAAGGACTTCCTATACAAGAACCTCTACAGCCACTACCGGGTGCTGCGCATGGCGGTCAAGGCGGAGCGCGTGATCACGGACTTGTTCAATGCCTATCGGGCGGAGCCCGCGATCCTGCCAGACATGGAGAAGGCGGTAGCGGCGCGAGGCCTGGAGCGCACCATCTGTGATTACATCGCGGGCATGACGGACCGGTTTGCCATCGAAGAGCACGAGAAGCTCTTCAACCCGCTGGAGAAACCCTAACCTAAGCCTGGAAAGGCCTGTGAACAATGCGGCGGGTGCCATCCGCACTCTTAGCCGTTCGTCAAATCCAACTTCTGAGGATACGCATGCCGGAACCCACCTATCTAACACCCGAAGGCGCCGAAAAACTGAAAAAGGAGCTGGTAGAGTTGAAGGGGCCGCGCCGGGAAGAACTCTCCCGGCGGCTTCGCTCTGCCATCCAGATGGGCGACCTGTCAGAGAATGCGGACTACCATAAAGCCAAGGAGGACCAGGGCTTTCTAGAGGGCCGCATCCAGGAGATCGAGTACATGCTGCGCAACGCGGTCATCATCGAGAAGAACGCCAGCCGGGATGTCGTCAGCATCGGCAGCCACGTGACCATCCAGGAAGCCGGCGCGCCTGAAGAAGAGACCTATCACGTCATCGGAGCGAAGGAAGCCGATCCGCGCAACGGCAGGATCTCGAACGAATCGCCCATCGGCAGCGCCCTGATGGATCACAAGGTCGGAGACACGGTGGAGGTTGCAGCCCCCGGCGGGAAGATAAGCTTCAAGATACTAAGGATCGAATAGGGATGGGGAATACTGTCCAGAAAAGAACAGGCCGGGTGTTGCGCCCGGCCTGTTGCTGTCTATGCCTGAGGTTGCGGCTGTTCGGCCTTTCGCCAGACAGCCAGCTCGAGGGTGGCCCGCTCGAAGTAGCTCTTCTCGGGCATGGCGCCGTCGCCGTACTGTAGATCGACGACCGTTGCGATCAGTTGCAGCGTCTCGGTTTCGAGCGAGATCTGCTTCTGCGGCTCAACCTGGATCAATTCCCCCTTGGCCTCCAGCCTGCCCCGGATGGTCGGGTCGGCAAAGGCATGCGAGCTCATGAGCACCTTGGTGGCGGTCTTGATGTCATTCTTGTCGAACAACCAGATCTCCAGCGCCGTGACCTTCTTTGGATCGCCGATGCCGATCGTTTCGGATACGCCTACCCCGTACTCACCTAGGAAATCACCGGCGGGCGTGTCGATGCTGAACGACTCGTCATACAGATCGTCGCCAAGGACATACGTCGTCATGTTCTGCGTGATGGGCGGCGCAACGCCGAGCGACTCATAGTTGGTCTTGTTCTTGGCCGCCTCGCGGTTGATCTCGGTGGCCTGCATGCT
>DATKAF010000011.1:0-9592 GCA_035498395.1 Anaerolineales bacterium | reverse complement strand
TTGAGCAACCATTATCCAATAGGGAACAGCGAATAACGAGAACAGATGCCCCAGCCTGATTGGAACGAAGAAGACGGAAACTTTAACCTGGCGCTTTCCCAGCGCACGGAAGAACTGTACCGGGTACCGAATCTGGAGCCTGATGAAGATGGCCTGATCGAGGCCGCGGTGCTGCCGCTGCGCGACCTGGTCGTATTCCCGCGCATGGTCTCGCCGATCTTTGTGGGACGCGAATCGTCGCTGCTGGCCGTGCAGGATGCGCAGGCCAAGAACCAGACCCTGATTGGGCTGGTGCAGAAGGACCCGGAGATCGAAGATCCCAAGCCAGCGGACTTCCTGCAAATCGGGATCGAGATGGCGGTCGGGCGGCTCCTATCGATGCCGGACGGGTCGTCCTCAGCGCTCGTGCAGGGGCGGCGGCGCGTGGAGATCGTCGAATTCGAGCGGACGCGGCCTTATCTCAAAGTGCGCGCGCGTCCGATCTACGAATCGCAGACGGCGGACCGGCAGACGCAGGCGTTGATGCGGTCCGTGCTGGACCTATTCGACCGCTGCGTACAGCTCGACCGCTCCATCCCCGAAGAGGCGCACCTATTTGCGCTCAACATCTCGGAGCCGGGCTGGCTGGCGGACATGATCGCCACATCGCTCTCGCTGAACTACGATGCTCGGCAGGGACTGCTCATGCTGATCGAGCCGCGGGCGCGCCTGCAAGCGATCAATAAGATCCTGGCACAGGAAGTGGATGTGCTGGAGCTGGAAGACGAGATCCACTCGCGCGTGCAAAACGAGGTGGACAAAAGCCAGCGCGAATTCTACCTGCGCGAGCAGATGCGGCAAATCCAAAATGAACTGGGTGAGGGGGACGTCTTCACCCGGGACGTGGTGGAACTGAAGAGCAAGATCGAGGCTGCCAAGCTTCCCGACGAGCCCAAAGCCGTGGCGATGAAGGAACTGGAACGGCTGAACCAGATGCCGCCCATGGCGCCCGAGATCGGGATCATCCGAACGTATATCGACTGGATCGTCGAACTGCCCTGGAAGAACTCGACCCCAGATAATCTGGATGTGAAACACGCGGCGCGTGTGCTCGAACGGGACCACTACGGGCTCAAGAAGGCCAAGGAACGCATCCTGGAGTACATTGCGGTCCGGTCCCTCAAGCCGACCAAGGAGAGACAGCCGATCCTGTGCTTCGTGGGGCCTCCCGGAACGGGCAAGACCTCTCTGGGGCGTTCCATTGCAGAAGCACTCGGCCGCAAGTTCGTGCGGGTTTCGCTGGGCGGCGTCCGGGATGAGGCGGAAATCCGCGGACATCGCAGAACGTACATCGGCGCTCTGCCCGGGCGCATCGTCCAGACGATGAAACGGGCCGGCACCGCAAACCCTCTGTTCATGCTGGATGAGATTGACAAGCTGTACTCAGACTTCCGCGGCGATCCGGCCTCGGCGATGCTGGAGGTGCTCGATCCGGAGCAGAACTATGCCTTCAGCGACCACTACCTCGAACTGCCGTTCGACCTGTCGAAGGTGATGTTCGTGACGACGGCGAATTACCTGGGGCCGATCCCGCCGGCGCTGCTGGATCGCATGGAGGTCATCGAATTCCCCGGCTACATCGAGGAAGAGAAACTGGAGATCGCCAACCGATACCTGATCCCCCGGCAGATCGAGGAGAACGGCGTCACCGATATCGGCCTGCGCTTCGAGACTGCCGCACTGCAGCGTATCATTCGCGAGTACACGTTCGAGGCCGGTGTCCGGAATCTGGAGCGGGAGATCGGGCGCATCTCCCGAAAAGTAGCGCGCCTGAAGGCAGAGGACCGCAAGTACCCGTCCGCCATCACGCCCGAGCTGATCGAGAAGTTCCTCGATCCGCCACAATATATCCCACCGGAGATCGAAAAGGCGGACGAGGTCGGCGTGGCGCAGTCCCTGGCGTGGACGGAGAACGGCGGCGAGATCATGCCTGTGGAGGTGGCAGTCCTGGAGGGGAAAGGCTCACTGCAAATGACGGGGCAGCTTGGCGAGGTGATGCAGGAGTCGGCGCAGGCCGCGCTTACCTACATCAAATCGCGCGCGCCATCCCTGAACATTGAGATGGAAGTATTCGAGCGAATGGATATCCACCTGCACATGCCGGAGGGCGCCATCCCGAAGGATGGCCCGTCGGCGGGCATCACGATAGCGACCGCCATGATCTCGGCGCTAACGGGGCGGCCGGTCTACCGGTATGTCGGAATGACGGGCGAGATCACGCTGCGCGGCCGCGTATTGCCGATCGGCGGCGTGCGTGAGAAAGTCCTGGCAGGACATCGCGCCGGCCTTAAGGTCATCCTGTTGCCGGAGAAAAACCTCAAAGACTTGCACGACGTGCCGAAGACAGTGAGGTCGGAACTGGAGATCATCCCGATCGCGCACATGGACCAGGTGATCGACCTGGCCCTGGCAGCGGAGCCGGCCATCGAGCCGCCGCGTCCAAGAAAGCGCAACGAAGAGCCGCCGAACGGAGAGTCATCGGACGAAGCCGAGTAGCGCCAGTCATACTGAATCAAGACGGAGGAACCATGACCACCGCCCGGCTCGAACACCTGAATGTCTCTCTCTCGCAGGCTGGCCTGGATGCCGTTGTTTTAAACCCGGGGCCGACCTTTGCATACCTCACCGGCGTGAGTTTCCATCTCATGGAACGCCCGGTCGTGCTTCTCATTGCGCCGGGCAAGAAGCCGGTGCTGGTGCTGCCGGAGCTGGAGAAACTCAAGGTCGATCTCTTTCCCTATCCAATCGATGCCTTCATGTACGGCGAGAACCCTGCCGATTGGGATGGAGTGTTTCGCAGGGCCATCAGCTCGTTGAACCTGGACGGCCGCAAGATCGGTGTGGAACCGCGGCAGCTCCGGCTGCTGGAGTTCCGCCATGTTCGCGCGGGGGCGCCGGAGGCCGACTATCCCGATGCCTCGCAATGCCTGGCAGCGTTGCGGCTGCGCAAGGATGAACAGGAGATCGATGCCATGCGCCGGGCGGTCAAGGCGGCGCAGAAGGCGCTCGAAGAGACCATCCCTTCGATCCGGATCGGCATGACCGAGAAGGAGATCGCATCGGAGCTGACCATGAAGCTGCTCCAGAATGGCTCCGAATCGGAATTGCCGTTCGCGCCCATCTTATCTGCAGGCCCAAACTCGGCGAACCCGCACGCTTCACCTTCGGAGCGCGAGCTGCAGGGAGGGGATCTGCTGGTCGTCGATTGGGGGGCACGTGTGGACGGGTATATTTCCGATCTGACGCGGACGTTTGCCGTGGGGGATGTGGAATCGGAGTTCCGCAAGATCGCGGAGGTCGTGCTGGCGGCGAATAAGGCCGGGCGGGCGGCAGGGCACCCGGGCGCGCCCTGTGCGAATGTAGACAAGGCTGCGCGGCATGTAATCGACGAAGCGGGCTACGGACAGTACTTCACGCACCGCACCGGGCACGGCATCGGCATGGAGGGACATGAAGAGCCCTACATGCGCGGGGACAACATGCAGATGCTGTATCCGGGCATGGCCTACACGGTGGAACCAGGCATCTACCTGCCGGGGCGCGGAGGCGTGCGGATCGAGGACAACGTGGTGGTTACCAAGGACGGCGTGGAGGTCCTAAGCGACATGTCCCGTGAGTTGCGGCGGGTCGGCTGATCTCTCTGGCGAGGCGGCGCGTGTCCTGCGGACGGCCCAGAGCAGCAGGAAGATACTCATAGCGAAGGCACCGGCGCCGCGAGTGAAATCCAACCAGGGGGCTGAGCCCGCCGGCAGGAGGCCTGCGCGCAGCAGCCCGGCGGCGACGAAGGCCGCGAAGTACAGGAATGCCGGCAGGAGCACCCAGAGTGTCAGTGCGGTGCAAGACAACCGCTTCGTGACGCTCAGGTACATGAGAGGCGGGAGCAAAATGAGGGACATGTGCACGTGGGAGTGCCATGCGAAGAGCAATGTCGCGGCCCACAGGCCCAGCCAGATCACAACCGAATCCTCGGATTGAAAGTCAATCTGGCGGCAAAGATACAGGGCGGTCACAAGAGTAGCTATCAGCCCAGCGGCGATCGCAATCCATGCCAACAGAGGGCTCCACAGCGTGCCGAGCAGGGCGCCCAGCATTCTCCAGTTCATCATCATGCCCACGTCGTTCGTGGGGAGCCCGTTGCCGAATCCCACCCAGAGGCTCGCGAGGCGTCCCATGCCCCCATCTCCGATCAGGAGCCACGACGAAGCCAGCAGGGCGAACGATGAGACGGCGAAGCCCGTTAGCATCTTGAAGGCGCGCTGAAATAGCAGAACCGGTATGACCAGGAGCAGAAGTTGTGGCTTAAGCAGCAGACCGCCGAGCCACAGCCCGGCCCGGAACGGCCGGCCGCCGAGGCTAGCCCGAATGACTTCGCCGACGCTGATGAGCAGCCAGACGTTTACCTGCCCGTCAAAGAGATTCCAGTACACGGGCAGGCTTAACAGGCACAAACCCAGCAGCGCGGCGCTCGGGCGCGAACCGGTTGTCTGTCGGATGAAGAACAGCAAATAGAGAACCAATACGCCAAGATTGATGGCTGTCCACAACCAATAACCGGTTGTCGGATCCAAAGACGGCAGCAACTGTAGGGGGACGACGAAGATAGGCAGGTATGCGATGGGAGAGACCACAAACGGAGCTGTGGTCCGAGGCGTCACTTCCCGTTCCACGCGTCCCAAAGCTGCCAGGTCGTACACATTCGCGAACCCCGACGTGCGTGCCACCTGCCCGGCGCTGCGGAGGGCACAGTAATCAATGGCCAGATGGCCGCAGGTATTGTGCCAATAGACCTCAAGGCCGAGCTGGAGGAGATAGCAAGCGGCGAGCGCGGCACATGCCAGACGCACCCACGCATCGCGCTGCATACCCTGGAACGGCAACGCTCTCCTGGTGGCAGGCATCGACCGTATCCCGCCTAGCCGGATACCGGGTTTGCGCCGGGCCTGCGCGCCTGAGCTGAGGCAAGATTCAGCCAATTCCCGGCTTTGAGACTACGGAATGACATGTCCAGACGCGAATTCATGGTGTGAACCCTGTCTTTGTAACCCACCTATTCTAGCTTGCAGTGTCGAAGCATTACCTTGCTGTTTGGATGCGAAATCCTCCCGGGCTTGAAATTCGGCTGGTCAGCCGAGCTGTAGCATAAGCAGCGAACCTAGCGAAGGAATGGACCGCGGTGCGAAATCACGACCCCAGCCAGACCTCGACGTGGCGCGTGCCGCCGCCTGGGTGTGGCTGGATCAGATTGCCCGCAACGTCGTCGCCATCCACCGTCATCCGGCGCACGCCATGATTGTGCCCATCCGAGTTGTGCACACGGATCTCCAGGCTCTCACCGCGGAAACGGCGCGTCGCCGTGAACTCGCGCCAGCCGGATGGAATACATGGGTCGATCCGAAGGCCGTCGTGCTCGGGTCGTATCCCGAGAATCCACTGTGTGATCGCAACAAAATTCCATGCTGCCGTGCCGGTTAGCCAGGAATTCTTGGCCTCGCCATGCAGCGGAGCATCCGGGCCAGCGATGGTCTGGGCATAGGCATATGGCTCGCAGCGGTGCAGTTCGGAGAGCGCCTCGCGCTGAGAAGGATTGATACGCAGATAATAATCCAGCGCCGCCTCACCGTTGCCCAGCCTGGCCTCGCCCATCATTACCCACGGATTGTTGTGGCAGAAGATGCTGCCGTTTTCCTTGTAGCCAGGCGGATAGGAACTGATCTCACCAAGGTTCGGGTAAAACCGCGAGTAGGCCGGCTGCACGAGCGCGATCCCGTGCTGTGTGGCCAGACGGCTCCGTACCGAGTCCAGGCCTTTCCGGGCCATGCCTTCTTCCAGCCCGACGCCTGCCAGCGCACAGAAGCCCTGCGGCTCCACGTAAATCTGACCCTCTTCGCATGCTGCGGAACCGACCCGCTGCCCGGCCGCATCATAGGCGCGCAGGAACCACTCCCCATCCCAGCCGGCTGCACAGACCGTCCGGCTCATCTGGTCCGCCAGCTGGAGGTAATAGTCGGGCGGATTCACCTCGAAGCCAGCTGCATGGCCTTGGGACCTGGTTGCGTGGTGAGCGGCGAGTTCCGCCATCTCGCGCGTGGAGTGCACGAACAGCGCTGCGATAAAGATGCTCTCGGCAACCCCGCCCTCTGTGTAACCGGAGGTCTGGAAGCTCTCGCCGGGCACATCAGAATGCGAATTCAGGTTAAGACAGTCGTTCCAGTCGGCGTGGCCGATCAAAGGCAGTCCGTGCGGACCAAGGCGATCCAATGTGTATTGGATGGCGCGCTGCAGGTGTTCGTAGAGCGGAGTCTCCGTGCCGGGCTGGTTGTCGTAAGGGACGGGCTCATCCAGGATGCCGGAATCGACGGTCTCGCGCAGGTAGGCGCCGACGGCCAGGACCAGCCAATGCGGGTCGTCGTTGAAGCCGCCGCCCAGATCGTGGTTGCCACGCTTCGTCAGAGGCTGGAACTGGTGATATGCGCCACCGTTGGGGAGCTGCGTCGCCGCAAGGTCCAGGAGGCGCTGACGAGCGCGAGAGGGCACCATGTGGACGAAGCCAAGCAGATCCTGGTTGGAATCGCGAAAGCCGAGACCGCGACCAATGCCGGATTCGAAAAGGGATGCCGAGCGCGAGACATTGAATGTCACCATGCACTGGTACGCGTTCCAGATGTTGACCATGCGGTCGACATGCTGGTTCGGTGTGTGCACTTGGAGCGTGCCGAGCAGCTCATCCCAGTAGGCCCGCAGCGCCGCGAAGGCTGCTTCGACGGCGACGGCGTCGGTGTATCGAGCAATTACCGGCTTAACCCGGCACTTGTCGATCATCTGCGAGCCGGGCGGCTCGAATTTGTGATCCTTCGGATTCTCGGCATAACCCAAGACGAAGATGACCTGCCTGGACTCCCCGGGCTGGAGCGCCAGTTTGACATGGTGCGAACCGATGGGCTGCCAGCCATGCGCTATGGAGTTGCCGGTCCGCCCCCGCTCAACGGCGAGCGGCTGATCCCAGCCGCGGTACGGCCCCAGGAAGGTTTCGCGCTGCGTGTCGAAGCCAATCGGTTTCTCCGAGCAGGCAAAGTAAGCGAAGTGATTCCGGCGCTCGCGATACTCCGTCTTGTGATAAATAACGCTGCCTTCCACCTCCACCTCGCCGATGTTAAGGTTGCGCTGGTAATTGGTGGCATCGTCCCAGGCATCCCACAGGCAAAACTCGACTGCCCCGAACACCGAGATGTCGGCCTCGACGCTGCGATTGTTGGTGATGGTGGTCTGCCAAACTTCCAGATTCTCGCCGAGAGGAACAAAGAAACGCATCTCGGTTCGGATGTCGGCGTGCGTGGATCCGATCACGGTGTATCCCAGGCCGTGCCGGCAGGTGTATTGCGTGGACGCCGCGCGAACGGGCTGCCCGGCGGGTGTCCAGTATTCCCCGCTGGCGTCATCGCGAACGTAGAGACATCGCCCCCCATCATCCACAGGCGCATTGTTGTAGCGATAGCGTGTGATGCGACGCAGGCGGGCATCCTTATAGAAGGAATAGCCACCCGCGGTGTTCGTGATCAGGGCGAAGTAGTCCTCCGAGCCGAGGTAATTCAGCCACGGCAGAGGAGTGTCGGGCCGGGTGATTACATACTCACGCTTGGCGTCGTCGAAGTGGCCATATTGCATGAAAGAGATCCCTGCGCTTCGCTCAAGCCTCAGACTTAAGCATCGTTACGCGGGTGCGCAGCGGCAGATCCCGGCTCGAACCGCCCACGCGGATCTCGTATACGCCCGGTTCCATCGTCCACCCGCCCGCCTCCACCGAGTAGTGCCAGAATGCCTCGCCTCCCAGGTCGTACCGGATCGCCCTGCTCTGGCCGGGTTCCAGCTCCACCTTCTGAAAGGCCTTGAGTTCCTGTTCCGGCCGCCCATGCGCTGCCTGGTCATCGTGAACATAGAGTTGGATCACTTCCTTGCCCGCTCTCCGACCCGCGTTCTTCACGTCCAGGCTGACCACCAGCGCGTCCTTCCCGCCAAACTTCGTGCGGCTCACTTTCAGGTTGCTGTATTCGAACCGCGTGTACGAGAGCCCGTGCCCGAACGGGAACAGCGGCTCGATCCCCTTCGTGTCATAGTAGCGGTAGCCAACCAGCAGCCCTTCGCGGTACTCCAGCTTCCCATCCTTGCCCGGATATGTGCCGAAGGTGGGGTTGTCCTCGTACTTCTTCGGGAACGTCGTTGGCAGCTTGCCCGACGGATTGACATCTCCCGACAGCACATCCGCCAGCGCGTGACCGCACTCCTGGCTGTTGTACCATTGCTCGACGATCACCGGCACTTTTTCTGCCCAGGGCATCGTCACCGGCGAGCCTGCATTGAGCACCACGATCGTATGCGGGTTCGCGCCTCGTATGCTCTCGATGAGTTCATCCTGCTTCCGGGGCAAATTCATATCCAATCGATCGTAGCTTTCGGATTCCCACTCATTGGTCAGGCCCGCGACCACGATGACTGCATCGGCCTTCTGCGCGAGCGCCACAGCTTCTGCCACCGGATCATCCGCCATGGGCGGCAGATATCCCAGGCGCAGGTAGCGCCAGTTGTCTGCGCCTTCCCATCGGAAGTCCGCCTGGATCCGTATCTGCTGCCCCGCGCTCAAGGTCTTCTGCGCCGTCTGCTCGTCATTGATGCGTTGTCCATCCCAATTGTCGATCAGGACTTCGCCGCCGAGTACAAGTCGCCCCCGGCCCACGGTTGTCAGGCTGAAGCTGTGCGCGCCATCGGTTGATGCCGTGAACGTGCCGCTCAATCGTGCCGTGAATCGCCTTGGGTCGACGTTCGGCACGCCCGGTCCCCACCAGTCGAAATTGAAGCGGTCGGTGACGATCTCATACGCGGGCTTCCCGGCGAAATCCGGGTTGTCGTAGAGCCGCAGTGTGAGGCCGCCCGCCTTTCCGGTATCGCTCATCAGCCTCTTTGGATCGAATAACGGTAGTCTCCGATTGACGATGCAGCCGGTCGCATACTCCACCTTGGCAGACTTGCCGAACCGCGCGCGGATGCCCTCCAGCGGCGAGACCACGTAATGCGGGTTGACCCGAGAGCTGCCTCCGCCCATCACGTTCGGTCGTTCCGCCAGCTCGCCGATGACCGCGATTTTCTTGACCTTCGCCGGGTTGAGCGGCAGCAGGTTCCCCTCATTCTTCAGAAGCACGATTGTGTCCTGTGCCGTCTTCCGGATGAGCGCGCGCTGCTTCGCTGTGTTCTCCGCCCGCTCCTCGTGCAGCACCGGGTCTGCAAACGTGCCCACGCGCTCCATCAGCCGGAAGAGGCGGCACACTCTGTCGTCAAGCTCGGCCTCTGTCAGGGAACCGTCCGCGAGCGCCTTTCGGACGCACTCCTCTCCCATCCAGCGGCCCGGCCCCGGCATTTCCAGGTCAAGCCCGCCTGCGGGCACCTTGTCCGAATAGGTTCCGAACCAGTCCGATATCACGAGGCCGTCGAACTGCCATCCTTCCTTCAGTTGTCGTTTTAGAAGGTCCGGGTTTTCGCTGGAATAGACTCCGTTCACCCGGTT
>DATKAF010000010.1:0-14775 GCA_035498395.1 Anaerolineales bacterium | reverse complement strand
ATCGCGCAGGACGGCGTAGCCATTGAACAGCACCTCGTCTGCCGCCCCGAGACTGACGCCCGCCTCCGAGAGCATGCCCACAGGCGTGCGCGCCTTCGTTGAGATCAACAGGAGCCGGCTGCCATCCACGACCGCGATCTTCGGCGGCTGCTGGCTCTGGCATGCCGATAGGACTGCCAGCACCAGAATGCCCGCCCAATGCAAGTACCGCATGGGGTAATTATAAGCTTTCAGCTATTAGCTTTCAGCGGTCAGCTTTAGCCATATCTGGCCTCCGGCCAGCCCCAAGGGGGCGCAGGCGGCCCTCCCCGAATGCTGCTGACAAGGTTGGCTCGTGGAACCTGGCTGTGTCCGCCATTGTTGGAGATCCAATCCAGTATGAGAGCATTTTAGAATCGCGGAGAATGCCGAAACAGAGGGGAGGCAGGGTAGGGGTAGTGCTAATCACTGCTTACCGATCACTGAATACTGAACACTGGCGACTACTCCAGCCCGTGTACCATCCACACGTTCGGCTCGATGTAGAGGCCTTGATCGGCTTCCAGGTCGAATTCCACGGGGTTCAGCGCGCCTGGGATGACATAGGAACCGCTCTCGGGGAAACGAAGTCCGGTCCACGATTGCCACTCGGCGACCGTACCGCGAATGGTCATCGCGCGGTGACAGGCCTTGATGATCGTCGCACCCAGCCGCGCATGCACCCGCAGCCACGCGTCGAACGGCAGGCCGTCGGGCGTCATCCACTGGATGTAGCGGTCGATATTGGCCAGCGGGTACTGTGACTTCTGGCTTGGCCGCACCGGTGCGATCAGTGAGCGGAAGCCCTTGGACCTGCCGATGGAGCGCATGATCTCCACCATCCTCGGGCTTAGGCCCTTCCCGCGGTAATCAGGCCGGATGTTGATCTGGATGGCGCACTGCACGTTCGGGGCGAGACCGGCGCGGTGGGTCTGTACGGCCTCTGCCAATGCCCAATCCCAGCCATCATCCGGGAGCTCGTCGAACCCAGCGCTCCAGCGAAGCGGCACGCTGTTGCCCATGGCAACCGCCGCGCCGCTGGAGGGGTCGAGGTAACCGAACTGGTAATCGGGAAATCGCTCGAAGAGGGCGCCCCAATGCTCATCTGCAACAACGTCGTGGAGCATGAACTCGGGCCACGAGGCTTCAGCAAGCGGTGCCACGAGCTTGCGGAATTCCGGGCAGTTGGCGGGGGTGATGAACTGAAGATCGGTTGGCGTGTCTGCTACCATGGTTGAACCCTTCCATCCTTGATATTCCAGACCTCTGAAGCAAAACGTTCGATGAAGTACCGGTCGTGCACGACGGCCAGGACCGTTCCGTTGAAGCCGCCCAGCGCCTGCTCAAAGCGCGCACGCGACGGAATATCCAGGTGATTGATCGGCTCATCCAGCAACAGGAAGGTCGAGCCTTGCGCCACGAGCAACGCCAGTTGCAGCCGGGCGCGTTCCCCGAAGGACAGCTCGCGTGAGGGCCGCAGCGGAGCGTCGTCTTCGAAGAGAAAATAGTGCAGGAAGTTCCGCGCCTCCGTCTCGGTAAAGGTTGCCGCGCCTTGCACCGATTCCAGTGCGCTGGCAGCCGGGACCAGCAGCTCCTGTTCCTGCGCCATGTACCCCAGCTTTGTGCTTGCGCCCAGCCGGACGCGCCCTGCAAGTGGCTCCAGCCTGCCGCCCAGCGTGCGGAGCAGCGTGGTCTTGCCCGAGCCGTTCGGGCCGGTCAACGCGATGCGCTGCCCACGGCGGATCTTCAGGTCGATGCCATGCAGCAGCGGGCGGCCTGCCGCATATCCCACCGCCAGGTTCTCCGCCGAGAGCACGTCTTCGCCGATGTGCTCGGGCTGCTCGAATTCGAGCTTCAATTGCCACGAAGGTTTTGGCTTATCGATACGATCCCCCGAATCCAAGTAGCGTTCCAGCCTGTGCTCCCGGGCCTTGGCCTTGGCTGCCACCTTCTTCGCGATCCGGCGAACGCCCGGCTGGCGCGGGGTTGTCGTGATCTCAACGTGGCGCGCCTGCTCCTTGGTGCGGGCGATGTCCTGCTTCATGCGGCGTATCTCGTATTGTTGATCACGATACGCAGCCATCTGACGGTCCTGCTGCCGGATGTGCTGGTCAAGGTAGGATGAATAGTTGCCGCTGTACGACGTCATGGTGTGCGTCACCGGGTCCAGATCGAGTATCCCGGCTGCGACGTGGTCCAGGAGCGCGCGGTCGTGGGACACGATGAGGGCAGCGCCGGGGAAAGTCTCCAGCCAGCTCTCCAGCCACTCCAGCATCTGCAGATCGAGATGGTTGGTGGGTTCATCCAGCAGCAGCAGGTCGGGTTCTTCCAGCAGGACGCGCGCCAGCATGAGGCGCGTTTTCTGCCCGCCGCTCAACTGGCTGGCATCGCCATCCAGCGGCAGCCCGGCCAGTCCAAGCGAGGCCAGCAGCGAAGGGTCCGGTTCACCGGAGGTGGAGAGCCGCTGAACGAGCCGGTCGTAGCTCGATTGGAGCGCCGCGTCGTCGGGGCGGCTCTGAAGCTCAGTGGCAAGCCGCTGGAGAGCTGCCTCCGGCGTCTCTCCGGCTTTGATCTCAGGGACCAGGATGGAGCGCAGCGTGGCGCCCGGTATCAGCTCCATGCCCTGCGCCAGGTAGCCGATACGAAGCCCGCGCTGCGTTTGAATGACGGAGCCGCTGTCCGGTGACTCTGTTCCGGCAAGTATCCGCAGCAGGGTCGTCTTGCCGCTGCCGTTTGGTCCGATCAGGCCAATTCGGTCATGGACGCTGATGCTGAACGATATATCCTGCAGGATCGGCTGGATGCCATAGCTTTTCGAAACGTGATGGACAGCAAGCATGCTCTTTCTCCGCAATCGAGGCGCCGCTCTGACACGATCGGCGCAGCAATTCATTAAAAAAGAAACCGAGGGCAGGGCCCTCGGCTGATTGGCCAGCAACGCTGGCGGAGTGCCTGCCGGTTCTTTGCCGGACGCGGCACTACAGCGGGTCATACCCGTAATACACCGGAGATGTCAGATGCTGCTTACCACGTCAATTGCTCCTCTTGGATTTCGGGGTGCATTATATCAGCTTCCGCTGCGGCTCGCGTTCGCGGCTCCCCATGAGCTCGCGCAGCGCCGCGAGCAGGAGCGCGATATTCTCCCGGCGGCTGGAGTAGCCCATCAATCCGATGCGCCACACTTTGTCCTTCAGCGAGCCAAACCCGGCTGCGATCTCGATGTTGTAGTCGGAAAGCAGTCTGGATCGCACGTGATGCGGGTCCACGCCATCTGGAACCCGCGCGGTGGTCAGCGGCGGGAGACGGTAGCCCAAAGGAATGAACGGCTGGATGCCCTGCTCTTCCAAACCGCTCCACAAATACTCGGCGTTGGCGCGATTACGCGCAAAGGTACCCTCGAGACCCTCCTCGGCGATGACGCGCAAGCCCTCGTGCAAGCCGAAGTGCAGCGTGGAGGAGGCCGTATGGTGGTATGCGTGCGCTCCACCCCAATACGCGGCGTATTGCTTGACGTCCAGGTAGAACGAAGAGACCGGCTTCCTGCGCTTCTCAATGGCAGCCCGGGCCTGCGCGCCAATCGTGATCGGAGCCAGCCCGGAAGGCGCGCCCAGGTTCTTCTGGCTGGCAGAGTAAGCCAGGTCCACGCCCCACTCATCGACCTTGACCGGGATGCCGCCCAGCGACGTGACCGTGTCCAGCACCAGCATCGAGCCGTTATCATGTGCGGCACTGGCGATCTCGCCGATGTGCAGCTGTTCCGCGCCCGTTGACGTCTCGGCATGCACAAGCGTCATGAGCTTGTACTGTCTCTTTTTCAGAGCAGTCCGGATTTCCTCCACTTCGAAGATCTCGCCGAGCGGCCGCTCGATCCGGTCCACGCTGGCTCCCTGGCGTTCGGCGATCTCTGCCAGCCGCCCGCCGAAGTAGCCGTGCACGCACGCAAGCACCTGGTCGCCCGGCTCGATGAGGTTCGCCAGGGCCCCCTCCATGCCCGACGTCCCCGTCCCAGACAGGGCAAACGTCCACTCGTTAGCGGTCTGGAACACGTACCGCAATAGCTCCTGTTCCTGGCTGTAGATCTGCAGCAATTCCGGGTCGAGATGGCCAAGCACCGGGGTTGTCAGTGCGCGCACGACGCGCGGATGCGGCATGCCGGGGCCGGGCCCCAGGAGGATGCGCGTGGATGTGTTGGGTTCGGGGATATTGGGAGCGTCCATGGTTTCTCCTGCTTCAAGTGTACAGTATTTTGCAGAACAAGACAAACGGACGTGCGCCGCCCGCTGGCATTGCCTTGTACCGCCTTGTCTGCTATCCTAGGCCAAACCAACCAAAGGGAGCATCGCGCCATGAGAAGAATTGTCTTATTGGCAGCAATCCTTGGATTGCTTGCATTTGTCCTCACTGCATGCGGCGGTCCATCCTCGCCGTCCAAGTCCATCCACGTCACCATGACCGATTTTCAGTTCTCGCCCGCCTCGTTCACAGTGCCGGCAGGCGAGCCTATCGCGGTCGAGCTTACCAACAACGGCGCGGTCGCCCATAGCTTCATCATCATGAAGGCTGGCGACCAGGTGCAGAGCCACTTCACGGATG
This sequence comes from Anaerolineales bacterium, assembly GCA_035498395.1. Lineage (GTDB taxonomy): Bacteria > Chloroflexota > Anaerolineae > Anaerolineales > Villigracilaceae > Fen-1038. Next base: position 10,164 of record DATKAF010000010.1, on the reverse strand, counting down.
CCGACAAGCCCAATGTCTTGTGGGAGGTGCCCGCGGTTGCGCCAGGCGAGTCGGTCAAGGACACATTTACGTCCCCTTCAGAGCCGGGGCAATATCAGATCGTTTGCGGGGTAGCCGGGCACTTTGAGGCGGGCATGGTCGCCAAGCTCAATGTGGTCAAGGGAAAATAGCAGCGCTCCGCCGCGTTCGTTTTGCTGCGAAGCTCACAGAGGAGACAACCCTGGCCCGCCCGATCATCACCAGCCTCTCGAATCCGTTGATCAAGCGTGCCCGGTCGCTGCGCCAGCGCAAGGCGCGCCAGGAGACCGGGCTGTTCCTTGTGGAAGGGCTCCATCACGTCGGCGAAGCGCTGGAGGCCGGCTGGCAATTCGACGCGATCCTGTACGCGCCCGAAGTACTCACCAGTGAATTTGGCAGCCGCCTGGTTGGTGAAGGATCAGCAAGCTTGCAGCCTGTTTCCAGCGATGTGATGAGGTCGCTGGCGGACAAGGAGAATCCGCAAGGCATTCTCGGCATCGTGCACCAGCGACAAGCGGCGTTGAACGATCTCGCCAGTGTTGAGCGGCTGGTTGCGATGGTCTCGCCGCAGGATGCGGGGAACGTCGGCACGGTGCTGCGCACGATGGATGCCGCCGGGGTGGACGCGCTGCTGCTGGTGGATGGGGGCGTGGATCCGTTTCACCCGACCTGCGTCCGTGCCAGCATGGGAGCGCTGTTCTGGAAGCCGATCGTCCAGGTCTCTTTCGCGGAGGCGGCAGGCTGGGCCCATTCGCGCGGCATCCAGATGATCGCGACCTCGGCACATGCCTCCTCGGATTACGTGGGTTTCAAGCCAACCCCTCCGTGGATGCTCATCCTCGGCTCGGAACAGAAGGGCCTGAGCCGGGAGCAGCAGGAGACTTGCGATGTGCGGCTCTCCCTGCCCATGCGCGGCCGCGCCAGCTCCTTGAACGTCGCTGTCGCAGCGGGAATCCTGCTGTACGATCTCACAGCATAGCGCATTGATCGACTGCACGGATCGGGTGAACTCCAACGGAAACGAAAAGGCCTTCTCTCTTGGAGAAGGCCTTGCCTTTGTCATGGTTGGATGGATCGCCAGCTAGATCTCGTCCTCGTCCTCATCCCATGCTTCTTCTTCCTCATCTTCCCCTTCCTCATCCTCCCATTCGTCCAGTTCTTCCTCTTCGTCCCACTCGTCCTTGGTTGCTGCTTCGCTGGGCGTATACGTGGCGCAGCCTGTGTCAGGGTCAAGCTCAATCGCGGCCGCGGAACAGTAGCCTTCGTCGAGGAAGACACAGTCTGCGTAATGGCATCGAATACGGGCCATGAAACTCCTCCTAATTGGATGGCTGACGCACCAGCCGGATCACCGAAAGTATGAAAAGGACTGTCATCGTGATTTGCGATGTAACGCAGAATGGGCACAAGGCGTGGATGAGTGCCAGCTCAACATAGACCAGGTAGAGCGTGAACAGGAAGCCGATCAGGGCCAGGCCGAAGACGATCATCGTCCCGTTGTCGGTGAGGAATGGGATGCGGGGCTCGAGCAGGAGCAGCAGTAGGATCACCACGTAGCCGCCCATGCCGACCACGGCCACCGGGATCCCATAGATCTCCGCATACTTGCTCGAGTTCACAACCGAGCAGCCTCCATTACCCATGCACATGTTCGGATTCTCGGTCAGCTTATAGACCGTCATGTAGATCGATACCAGCAGACCCAGCGCGGCGAGTGCTATGGAACTTCGGTAGAGCCACTTATCCATGTAACCTCATAGTATCCAGGCGTCTACCTGGGCGCCGATGGCAAGCGATTTTACACCAGCGGGGATGATAAGTAAAGCATTGGCCTGAACCAGCGAGAGAAGGTTGCCAGATCCCTGGTGACCGGTCAATCTCGCGGAGAGTCCACCGGCTCGCTGCTCTACCACGGCCCTCAGATAGCTCTCGCGGCCGTCTGATTCGACAGCTTCCTCGAGCTCCACTCTGACCTTGCGCCGGTCAGCCGCGCGGGCGGCCTCCTCGGCGCTGATTCCTCCCAGCCGTTCGAGTGCGGGGCGCACGAACACCTCGAAGCCCACAAATGCCGAAACAGGATTGCCGGGCAGGCCCACGAACGGCACTCGGCGGTATTCGCCAAAAGCCAGCGGCTTCCCAGGACGCATGTTCACCCGCCAGAAGTCCAGCGTGCCGTCTGTTTCGACGACGTCTTTGATGAAGTCGTGCGCTCCAACGCTCACTCCCGCCGAGGACACCAGAAGGTCCGCTCCCAGGTCTACGGCGCGGTCGAAATGTGCCTTGATGACGTCGAGCCGGTCCGGCGCAATGCCCAGCGATATCACTTCGGAGCCGGCCTCGAGGATCAACGCGCTCAGCGTGTAGGTGTTCGTGTCGCGGATCTTGCCTGCCTCGAGCGGGGCCTCCACGGAAAGCAGCTCATCACCGCTGGATATCAACGCCGCCCGCGGCTTACGGAACACGTCCACGTTCGCAACGCCGAGCATTGCCAGCATCCCGAGGTCCTGCGGACGCAACGGCTGTCCTGCGAGCAGCACCTTTTCGCCTTTTCGCACGTCCATGCCCCGGGTCCGGATGTTCTCGCCGCTCCGGACAGCCTTCATCACCTTGACCTGCTTCGGAGCCTCGACCCCCGGCCCGCGATGGTCAAAGTCCGTGTCCTCGACCATGATGACGGCATCCGCTCCAGCCGGGATGGGAGCGCCGGTCATGATGCGGGCGGCTTCGCCGCGTCCGATCTTAACCGACGGATCCGTACCGGCAGGGATGTCCGCTATAACTTGCAGCGTGCGCGGTTTCGCCTCTGATACGCCTGCCAGGTCGGACGCGACGACCGCGAAGCCGTCGGCGGAGGAATTGTCGAAGAAGGGAAGGTCCGATGAGATGATAGACGCGGCCAATACTCGCCCCATGCATTGGTTCAAGGGCAGCGTTTCGGTCTCCACCGGTTGAAAACGGCTCAGAATACGCGCCTGGGCCATTCGGACACTGAGCAGCGTCATGACACGGCGGGGCATTATACCATGCCATGTTCGATGGCCCGGAATCCCGGGGCGATGCAGCGAGCGGAATTGCGGTGGGGGAAGGCTAGCCGCTCACGCGGTGGGCGTCCGTCACATTGGGAACGTTCTCGAGCTTGGTGAGGATCTTGCTCAGTTGTGCGATATCCTGCACGTCGATCACCAGCCGGAGCTCCGCCAGGCTCTTGTTCACGTTCACTTTTACGTCGGCGATGTTGATGTTTTCGCCGTCGAGCAGATTGGTGATGTCGCCCATCAGGCCCTGGCGGTCGTACGCGCGGATCCGGATGGGGACGGGATAGGTCCTGGCCGGTGTCCCCCAGTCCACACGCACCAGGCGCTCGCGGTCTTCCGCGCCGAACCTGAGGATATTCGGGCAGTCCTGGCGGTGGATGGTCGCGCCGCGGCCGCGTGTGATGTATCCGACGATCTGATCGCCGGGCGCCGGGTTGCAGCATTTGCCCATCGTCGTCAGCAGTCCCTTCAGCCCGACGACGTCCACCGAGGTCGTCGGCTGGTAGTCGGGGGCTGGCGCGCCCGCCGTCAGCATGTCGCGGTTCTCCTCGGTCTCGGCGATCTCGCCGATGACCTTGCTCACCGAGAGGTCGCCATCTCCCAGGTCCACGAACATTTCATCCGGCGTCTTATAGCTCAGGTCGCGGGCCATCTTCTCGAAGTTGACCTCCGGGATACCCAGCCGCTGGAGTTCGCGTTCGAGCAGAAGCCGTCCCTGGGAAAGGTTCTGCTGGTAATCTTCTTTCTTGAACCACTGCCGGATCTTTGATTTGGCACGCTGGGTCTTTACCAGGCCGAGGTTGGAATTGAGCCAATCGCGGCTCGGGCCCCCGCGTTTCGCCGTCAGGACTTCTACCTGGTCGCCCGTCTTTAGCTCGTGGTAGAGCGGCACCAGTTTTCCATTCACTTTGGCGCCGCGGCAGCGGTGCCCAATGTCGGTGTGAACATGGTAGGCAAAGTCGATGGGGGTTGAGCCGGCCGGCATGTCGATGATGTCGCCGCGCGGCGTGTAGATGTAGACCCGGTCCTGGAACACGTCGCTGCGCATCGACTCCACGAACTCGGTGGCATCATTGACGTCGCTGCGCCACTCCATCATGTTGCGCAGCCAGTTGATGCGCTGCTCATAGGCCTTGTCGCGCTTGGTGCCTTCCTTATATCGCCAGTGCGCGGCGATGCCGTATTCGGCGTTCTGGTGCATTTCCGCCGTGCGGATCTGTACCTCGAGCGGCTTGCCATCATCCCAGATGACGGCGGTGTGCAGGGATTGGTAGAAGTTGTCCTTCGGGGCCGCGATGTAGTCGTCGAATTCGCCCGGCAGAGGCCGCCAGCGGCCGTGTATCAAGCCCAGGGCTGTGTAGCATGCGCTCACGTCCGGCACGATCAATCGCACTGCCCGCACATCCCGCACCAGCTCGAACGCCTTGCCCTTCTCCTGCATCTTCTTGTAGATCGAATAGATGTGCTTGGGACGCCCGCTGATCTCCAGCTTCATGCTATGCTCATCGAAGAGCTTCTCGAGACTTTCGATGATGGCATCGATCTGCGCCTCGCGGTCGGGGCGGCGCTCGGCCAGCTGCTCGGCGATCTCCTTGTACTTGGCCGGGTTTACATAGCGAAATGCCAGGTCCTCCAGCTCCCACTTGATCTGCCAGATGCCGAGGCGGTTCGCCAGCGGTGCGAAGATGTCCATCGTCTGCTGGGCGATGCGAGTGCGCTTCGACTCAGGCATATGGCTGAGCGTGCGCATGTTGTGTAGCCGGTCAGCCAGCTTGATGAGCACGACCCGTACGTCATCCCCCATCGCCAGGAAGGTCTTGCGCAGGGTTTCGGATGCCAGGTCGGCGCGGCGGCCCAGCACGGGAGGCGGGGGTTCGGCGTCCGCATGATTCTCTGCGGAATGACCGTCCGCGTGCTGGTCGTCCCGCGAGACGCGTGGGAGGTTGGTAAGCTTGGTAACGCCGTCCACCAGGGTTGCTACGCTGTCCCCAAAATCCCGCTGGATATCTGCAAGCGTGACCGGCGTGTCTTCGACCGTGTCGTGAAGGAGTCCCGCCGCCACCACCTCCGGAGGCACATGCAACTCCGCCAGGATCTGCGCCACGGCCAGGCAGTGGTTGATATACGGTTCTCCGGACATGCGCTTCTGGCCGCGGTGGGCTTCCTCGGCCACGCGGTAGGCGCGCTGGATCAGCTCCTTGTCAGCAGGAGTATAGGTATCCGGCAATTGTTCCAGCAAGTTCTCGAGCGGTATGGCCGCAGTTGCCGACTTCACTCCCTTATTCTACTGCGGTCTGCATGGTATCCACGCTGCTCTTACCCGAGAACAGCTCCCTGATGGCATCTCCCGCCACGATCACCAGCATAACAAACATGCCGACAGCCAGGAATCCCATCGGGACCGTTTGGGTCTCGAAGAGAGTGGGTTGATAGGCAAAGAAGGAAGAAAGCACGATCACCACGGGTACGAAGAAGTACTGCGGAAAGAAGAACGCATAAATGATCGAAAGCACATCCGCCGGATAGAAATACCGGTCGTGCATTTTCGGCAGGAAGAACGGCACAAACAGGACACAAACCAGGGACAGTTTCAGCAGAAGCGGGACGGTTAGTTTTGCCTCGCTCTTGTAGATCGAGTACGAGAACATCAGCCCGAGCATCGCGGTAAAGATGACGCCTGTGACCGTGAAAAACCGCTGTGTGAGGCCGTTGTCAGGAAGCCAGGTATAGACCGTCGGCGCGCTCATCTCCAGCAGTTGATATTGCTTCACCTGTCCAGCGTATACCATGATCAGGTCAATCAGCGGCCTGCCGGCGATCCAGGCCGGTATGATAGCGATAAAGAGCGCCAGCAGAACCCACAGGAAGTGCCACCATGACACTTTGCCCCGCAGGAGCAGCCCGAGTAACAGCGGCGCCAGGAAGATGGCCTGAAGCTTGAACGCCAGCGAGATACCGAAACAGATGAAGGCCAGTGTGTTCTTCCGGACCATCAAGAAGTACAGGCTGGCGATGAGCGGCGCGGTGAACAGCACATCTGCCTGCCCCCAAAATGCGCTGTTGAGCACGACTGTGGGGGTGAACAGAAATATGAAGGCTGCGAATACGGGGAATGCCTGCCTGGGGTATCTCAACGCGACGATCTTGTATACGAAGTATGCGCAGACAAAATCGGTGATGAGGGAAGGGATCTTGATGGCCAGCAGGTTGGATACATCCGGAAAGAAGCGCGCGATCAGATACAGTTGGTACAGGTAGGGAGGGTTGTATGTGGTGAAGTCTGTGGCGAAGGCGTGGAAGCCCAGGTCATGGATGGTCACATACCAGGGCCTCAGGGAGTTGAAGAAATCCGATGACTTGAAAGCGAGCAGCGGCACGCGCACAGCGACCGCCAGCGCGAGACCGATCAGGATCGCGATCGCGTCGACCCAATGCACCCGACGGAGCCAGGCCCAGGTGGCTGACCACAGACTGGCAATTCGACTCATGCAGCGACCTCTTGCAGGGTTCTCATTTTCCATTCAATCCGCCGCCGATTGTAATCGCAAATGTTAGTGCGGCGGGTGCCCAAGGTCATGGCTGTGGCATGTACACGGAGAAGTCGCCGAAGCGCTGCACGTTGTACCTCGTGCCCGTCCGCGGTCTTCCATCATCAAACCTGAGTAGATAGATGGTCCGAGGATCCGGCGAACAGTTGCCCTTCCCGAAGATGTAGCGTCCCATCGAACGAACATATCGGGTTCCAGGCCCGGGATACGTATACTGGATATCTCCCAAATAGCTCTGCGGACCCGGCTTTTCGACGAAAAGAACGTAGATGTACGGCATATCGATCCTATTCGTCATGCAGACCGGACCATCGGGTTCCACGGCGGCGGCACGGACTGCCTGCATGAGCTCAGCGTGGAACTTAAAGTCAGCCGCGCGCGCATAGGCCGCGCCGTGGTAATCGGCGGTGAAGAAGCCGAAGGCGATCAGCAGAAGGGCGACCGCGATGGGGAGGACATAACGGACGCGCTTCGCCAGCCAGTCGACAGCGATAGCCGCGCACAGGAGAATCGCGATGAAGACCACATTGATGCGGTTGATATTCACCGGCTGAAGGATTCCGAACAGAATGCACGCGGCCGGCCATCCGAGGAATATACCGATCTTCGTGTCGAAGTTCCTGGCTTGCCTCGCGACGAGCAGCGCAACGCCTGCGATTGCGATGGGAAATGTGATCTTGTAGAAGTATCCGTATGGCTCGAAAGCGTTATAGATCAGCCCGTCAGTCTGGAGAAACAACAGCTTGGTGAGCGTCCACGCGTTGCCGAGCAGCGTTTCCAGCGGATCGGTTTGGAATCCGCTGGTCTGGGACAGGAATCGCGCCTGTTCAGGCAGTTGAGGGATGGTGACCGGCCCGATTTGAATACTGCTCTTCCCGAGGGCATTGACGAGGAGATACGCCACCATCGGAAGGGATAAGGCAAGCAAAAGCAGCAGGCCCCCGACCATATGTCCCAGCCTCAGGTTCCCTTGCCTGCGCAGCAACCAGATCGCGTTGATCAAGAACACCGGGACGATTAAGTATGCCGGGCCATAGTTGAAAAAGCACAGCGCAAAAAAGATGCAGGCCGGATAGAACCACCGACCGTCGGCGATGCTCGCGAGGATGCACGCATAAGCCAGCAGAAACAGGAAGACGAAGAAATTCGACTCAAGTCCGAACCGCGAGAGCATGATGTGCCAGGGGCTGATCGCCACAAAGAACATTGCCAGCAACCCCAGCCCATTGTGGAAGCTCTTGCGTGCGATCCAGTAGACAAGCGGCAGTGTCAGGATACCGCTGATCAACATGGGCAGCCGCACAACTGCCGGGGTTAGACCGAGGAGCGCGACAAAAGGGATCAGTAGATACCCGTAGAGAGCATTCTGCCCGCTGCCGAAAGAGACGAAGTGCACCGGCCACGAAATGCCATTGTGATCCATGCCAAAATGGTATAGATCATATGCGTCCACGCCGATCGAAACCTCGTCTGCTACCATTCCGGGCGGCAACGTGCGGAATTCCCACGTGCGAGCGAAGACGCCGAGGGCCAGGATCGCGACGAACAGCGCCCAGTGCCATTGGTCGCGGCACAACAGGCCGCGCAGCCTGGCTGCGAAGCCAGAGCGTTCGGCTGGATTCAATTGCCGTGAACCGGGTGCAGATTCCATTGCGCGGCGCGATGCCCTCCGCCGCGAATTGTAAGCTTGAGCGATGGAATCGTCTAACCCTTGATCACCACCACCGGCCGCAGTCGTGCCACCTTGCGGGCAATGCCCGCGGCCGTCACCGTCTCGATCACATCGTCAACATTCTTGTAGGCTTCCGGCGCCTCTTCAGCCAGCCCCGAGAGCGACCCGGCTCGGACTTGAATGCCGCGCTCCTGAAGCCTGCGCCGCAGTTCATCGCCGCGAACTTCCTTCCTGGCCTTGGAGCGGGACCAGACCCGGCCGGCTCCGTGGCAGGCGGAACCGAAGGAGCGGGTCATGCTGGATTCCACGCCCGCCAGTACCCAGGAGGCAGTCCCCATACTGCCCGGCACGAGTACCGGCTGCCCGGTCGCCTGTAACTCCGCAGGGAGACCCGGCGAACCGGGACCGAATGCCCGCGTTGCGCCCTTCCGATGCACGCATACCTTCATCCGGTTTCCGGCCACGATGTGCGTTTCAATCTTTCCCATGTTATGGGCGATATCGTAGACCTGTCGCAAGTGGGACTCGCGGGTCTTGAAGGTCTCCTCGAACGCTCGCCTCGCAGAATGCGCCAGGACCTGGCGGTTTGCAAACGCGAAGTTCGCGGCGGCCCGCATGGCTCCCAGATACGCCTGTCCTTCCGGCGTATCCATCGGCGCGCACACGAGCTCGCGGTCCGGCAGTTGGATGTTGTACTTGCGTATCACATCCTGGAATTGCTGGACGTAATCGGTACAAACCTGATGCCCAAGCCCGCGCGATCCGCAGTGGATGAGCACGGTGAGGCATCCGGGTCTGAGTCCGAACGTGGCCGCCGTGCTTTCGTCGAAGATCTCATCGACGACATCCACCTCGATGAAGTGATTTCCCGATCCAAGCGAACCGACCTGCTCGCGGCCCCGTGCCTGTGCCCGGTTCGAAACTTTTGCCGGATTTGCCTCCGCCATGCGGCCATTCTCTTCTGTCCGCGCCAGGTCGCTCTCGGTGGCAAAGCCGCGCTGAAGCGCCCACTGCGAGCCATCTCTCAAGATGAGCTCCAGCTCTGACAGCTTCACCTCGAGGGCCCCTTCCTTGCCGACCCCGCTGGGGCAATACTTGTTGAGCAGCGTTGCCAGGGTATCGAGGTCCTTGTGCGCGCCCTGCAGTTCGATGTCGGATGCCAGCAGCCGGACGCCGCAGTTGATGTCATAGCCGATGGCTCCCGGCGACACCACACCGCTCGGGAATTTGGTGGCTGCCACTCCGCCGATGGGAAAGCCATATCCCTGATGCATGTCCGGCATGACGATGACGGAGCCGACCAAACCGGGCAGCGTAGCTGCATTGATCGCCTGCTCGAGGGACTTGTCGCTCGCGACCTGCTCAAGTAGCTCGCGCGTCGCAAAGAGCCGGACAGGTACCTGCATATCCCCGCGCCACGACGCCGGTATTTCCCATTCGTGATCGCTGATGCGAGTTATGTCTTCGAGTTGGATCATGGCCGGCCTCTCTCGTGTCCCACGCTGCTCACACGTCGAAAACGATCTGGACTTCGTAACCCTCGTCGTTGTGCGTAATGTGCAGATTGTGGAAGGTCACTGCCTTGATCGGCTTGTCAAGCGACTCAAGCAGCCCGCCCTCCATTTTGGCAGCTAGGCGGCTCCCGTCAAGTCTCACGTCAAAATGAGTGAAGCCCAGATTCTCGCGTTCCTGGAGGAACACCAACTCAGAGAGGAAAGCCACCAACAGGCTCTCCGGATCGACAGCCTGCGCCTCGAAACGGCGACTCAGGGTTGGGCCCTCTATCACCCGCGTGCCGGATAATGCATACATTCCGAGTGCCGCCTGTACAAAGAGCGCGGGCAGGTCCTCGGCCCACACTCTCATAGCCCAATCTGCGGTATGCGGGAGT
>DATKAF010000009.1:0-5425 GCA_035498395.1 Anaerolineales bacterium | reverse complement strand
CCAGCGGTTGAGGTGCCTGCCACAGCCACGCCGGCTTTGACGACGGCGCAGCTCATGTACCCGTACACGATCGACGGGCTGCGGAACCACAGATTCAAGAGCGGGGCAGTGAAGGTGCTCAAGACGCTTGGCAAGACGGATGACTACACTGCTTATCTCATCAGCTACCCGAGCGATGGGCTCAAGATTACAGGCGTGATGCAGGTTCCGAACCAAGGGAAGCCGCCGTTTCCGGTGATCGTCATGGATCACGGTTATTTCAACCGCGAGGAGTTCTCCTCGGGGGACGGCACCGATCGGGCAGCTGAGTACCTCAACAAGCACGGCTACCTGACGGTTGCTTCTGACTACCGGTCGTGGGGTGGCTCCGATGCCGGGCCAAGCCTGTATTACTCGGGGCTGGCAATCGACGTCGTCAACCTGATGAAGGCGATCCCGACCATCCCGCAGGCGGATGCCAGCCGGATCGGGATCTGGGGCCACAGCATGGGGGGCGCAGTCACCATGAAGGTGCTCGTCATCAGCTCCATTCCAAAGGCGGCCGTACTCTACTCGACGGTCAGCGCCGACGACGCCGACCCGCTGAAGCGTTGGGGATTGGGCTGCATCGGAGACATTCTGGCCGGAGAGCACTCGCTCGGCTGCAATTCTTCCGATGTGGTCCCGCTCGACCTTCCGCCGGACCTGATTAAGGCGTATTACGAGGCGTCCATGGATGCATCCATCCTGCGGCAGACCTCGCCGATCTATCATCTAGACCTGCTCACCGCGCCGGTCGAGATCAACTATGGGACGAACGACGGCAAAACCTCGGCGGGAACACCGCCCGAATGGTCGAAAAAGCTGGATCAGGCGCTCATGGACGCAGGCAAAAATGTCCAACTGTACGCTTACGACGGCGAATTCCACTCGTTCAACGGCGATGCGTGGATCGCTTTTATGGAGCGGTCTGCGCGCTTCTATGACCAATATGTGAAAGGGGTTAGATAGCCGCTTGTTTGATGGTGGTCAGCAGGGGAAACGCCTGGTGAGCCACTATGCCGGAGCAGGAACTGCCAGTTCAAGACGTCCGCAGAGCGGGCTGATACCTATTGAGAGGCTGGCCGTGCTAAATATCAATTCAGAGACCACAATGATGGCGGAAAACCTGCTCGTAGGGACGTGGAGACTGGTTGCATGCAACGCCTACCGGCGAAATGGTCAGATCGTGCCGATCTATGGCGAGAATCCCGAGGGAAGGCTGTTCTACGACGCTGCGGGCAACATGTCTGTGCACCTGATGCGGGCCGGGAGGCCGAACTTCAGGGATCCATACAAGTTCCGCGCCACTGACGAAGAGATGCGAGCCGCATATCAGGGCTATGAAGCTTATTTCTCCACTTACGAAGTCGATGCAGGCCGGTGCCTGATCCACCACACCGTGCTTGGAGGCCTGTTCCCCAACTGGACGGGCTCGATCCAGTCTCGCTACTTCCGGTTCGACGGGCCGGATCGCCTCACCCTCAGCACGGAGCCCGCGGACAAACCGCCGTCCCGGCGAACGGTGGTGGTGCTCATCTGGGAGCGCTTGAGCTAATCGGGCTCAACGCGATGGCCGTCACGGCGAGCCGGGTCTTGGAAATCGGCTCCAGGCCGGTGTCGTCCAGTCCGTCCCCGTACATGAGCTGGAAGGCCAGCCGGTGCTTTTCGCAATCGCCGACCGATAGCTCATACGACTTGACAGCTTCGCGGGCCAGCTTGGCGCTGTCTTGCAGCACCTGCACGCCATCCATCACGATAATGAGATCCCCAAATGTCTGGTCAAAAGAGAATTGCATCTGATGTGGTTCTGTTCCGCCGATGGTGAATTCGATCCGCATGGCCCACTTCCTAATTGGGTAGTAGATGCTGACTTGCAACGAATAAATGATCCAACTATACGCGGATTGAATGGGATCCTCAAGTGGGACTCCGACTATTTTTTGTAAGGAGATTCCCTACTCGATCGCGTTGCCGCGCGCGAAGTTCATCTGAACAGTCGCTGCGATTCGGTGCGAGACACCTGCTGGTGGGTGGGACAAGCATCCCGACGCTATGCTGAATCGATCAGCAAGTCATTGAGGAGGCCTCGCATGCGTATCCTGTCTCAATCTGACAATTTGCGAGCTTATCCGGTCTGCTTGACCTTCCCCCATAATCCGTAACCATCATTTCGCCGTTTCTCGCGCAGTTCATGCTGCTTGTGGATCTCTTCGACGTGCCCGACCTTCTCTTCGATGGCGACCTCGAGCCACAATCGCCCCTTCTCGGCGGTGGCGTGGCTTCCGGCCCCGTATGCGCCGGTGCGCGTGTCGTCATCCCACGGCGGATTTGCCACCAGCGAGCCGCCCTCGATCCAATCCATGTAGTAGGAGGGGGTGGCGATGAAGTCGGTTTCGTCCACCACTCGTTCCATATGGCACAGCTCTGGCTTCAGATGGAGCATGAACGACGTCTCGAGCTCGCAAGCGTGTCCCATCCCCCCGATCTCTGATGTGCGATACTTCTCCAAAGCAGCCGCGCCGAGCGCTCCGGAGGTGTGCAGGAACGCCGTCGCGCAGAAAATGCGGCGGTGTCGCTCGCCGGCGTATTTGACGACGTTCACGAGGAACGATGTGTTGCCGCCGTGCCCGCTCATCAGGTAAAAGCGGTCGAAGCCGCGCTCGACCAGGACGTCGATGACGCCCAGCCAGAAGTCCTCGAAGGCGCGGCCGCCCGCGCTCAGCGTTCCGGCGAAGGAAGGGCGGTGGGTGCTGACGCCATACGGCGTCACGGGCAGCGTGTAGCAGCGGGCCGGCGCCTTGGCCGCCGTGCCCCTGGCGATTGCGTCGATAATGTGTGTGTCCACTGAGAGGGGGAGATGATAGCCGTGCTGTTCCGTGTGACCGATCGGCAGGAGTATCACCTTGCCGCGCTCCGAATCTGGCGGCAATTGTGCTGCTACAGCTTCACTCGCGGTTGTGGATAGCGCGATCTGGTAATCCGGTTTTGGAACCTGGAAATAGGGTCTTGCCTCGCCGGTATCCGGCGTGAGACAGTAGGCGCGGCTGAAGCCATCCTCGCGCATGCCCGTCAGCAGGTTTCCGATGTATCGACCAAGGATGATGCGGGGCAGCTCGAGCGCGCTGGCTTGCCACCCGAACGGGAACGGCGGCAGAAATCCGATGCGGTCTGGATCACCGAGGTGGGTTGTCAGCTGGCGCAAGTCGTAGCCTGATCCGAGAGGCAAGACTAGCGGCGTGTCTCGAGGCAAGGCCGCGACCTCGGGCCAGGTAAGTTCATCGTAGTTGAAGAACTGTGTGGCAAACATTCTCCTCCTCGTTCTCATTAATGCGCATAGTCACTAAAGCATCTGAAATCCGTCAAGATATATTACTATAAGAGAATAAACATGCACATCACCAGCCTTCAGAATGAGCGGATCAAGCACTTCGTCAAGTTGCGCCAGGACAAACGGCAGCGTGAGCGTGACGGTCTGATGCTTGTGGAGGGCCGGGATGAGATTCTGCTTGCAGTCGCAGCCGGCTCGACGCCTGCTATGCTCATCCGATGTCCTGAACTCGCCTCTGACGAGCCTCAACTGGAAGACGAGGGCCCTGAACAGCTTTCGGTGACGAAGCCGGTCTTTGAGAAGATCTCGTATCGAGATAACCCGGATGGGTGGATGGGGGTCTTTCCGATCCCGAAGAGCGTGCTACGGGATCCCGAGCAAGGGGCGAAGCCCTTGATGATCGTCGCCGAGGCAGTCGAGAAGCCAGGCAACCTTGGTGCTATTCTCCGGACGGCGGACGCCGCCGGCGTGAGTGCCGTCCTCGTATGCGACCCGCACACCGATCTGTACGGCCCTAACGTAGTCCGAGCATCGCGCGGGACGATCTTCTCTGTTCCCACCACACAGGTGACAAACCAGGAGGCTTCTGATTTCCTCCGCCGGAACGGAATCCGCGTCGTCGCTGCCACGCCGAGCGCCAGCCTTCCTTACACGTCGGCGGACCTGCGCGAACCCGCAGCCATCGCGGTCGGGACGGAGGACGAGGGATTGACCGATTTCTGGCTGGATAGGGCAGATGTGAAGGTAATCATTCCAATGCTCGGTAAAGCGAACTCTCTCAACGTATCGATCGCCACGGCGCTGATCGTGTACGAGGCGGTCCGCCAGCGCGGCAGTTAGCAGGAGCCCAAAAGACCGTGTAGGGAAGGGGATGAAACAAGGTGCGTCCCGCCCCCAACCGGAGCCGGGACGCTTGAACTGACTAATCGGCCGCAAGCACCTCTTCAGACTCTTCCACCACTGGCTCCTCCTTCTCCATCATGCCGTACTGGGCCTCGAGCTCACGGCGGAACTGCTGCGTATACAACCGGTAATAACGGCCGCGCCGTTGCAGCAACTCCTTATGCGTGCCCTGTTCAGCGATGTGTCCGTCCTCGATGATGAGGATCCGGTCGGCGCGGCGGATCGTGCTCAGGCGGTGGGCGATAATGAAGGTCGTCCGTCCAGCCATGAGTGCCTCCATTCCGCGCTGGATCAGGGACTCCGTAAGCGTATCCACCGACGACGTAGCCTCATCCATGATGAACAGCTCCGGCTGCGCCAAGACGGCGCGCGCCAGGCTGATAAGCTGCTTCTGCCCGACGGATAGCCGGTTTCCGCCCTCGCCGACATTCTCCTCATACCCATTGGCCAGCGTGACGATGAAGTCGTGTGCGCCTGCGATCTTAGCCGCCTCTTCGACGGCCGAGTCGGCCGCGTCGAGCCGCCCGTAGCGGATATTCTCCCGGACAGAGCCCGAGAAGAGATGGGGTGTTTGCAGGACGATGCCCACCCGCGAGTGCAGGGATTGCATCGTATATTCTGTGTAGTCACGCCCTCCAATGAGGATGCGGCCGGACTTCGGCTCATAGAAACGGCAGAGAAGGTTCACGATAGTCGATTTGCCGCCTCCGGTTGGTCCGGCCAAGGCGATCATTTCACCGGGCTTGACCTTCAGGGAAAAGTCCGTCAGTACCGGCTTCATGTCCTCGTAGTAGAAATCGACGTGCTCGAACTCGATGTCGCTGAGTAGCGTGGACGCTGCCATGGAACCCGGTCGGTCGCGGACATCCGGCGGCGTATCGATCAGGGTGAAGATTCGCTCCGCCGAGGCGATCGAGTGCTGCATCTCTGCATACACACGGGCCAGATCCTGGATGGGCCACATCATGAATGCCAGGTATGTGACGAACGCGTTTATACCGCCGATGGTCATCGTACCCAACTGGATTTGCATGCCTCCGTACCAGACTATTATTCCCAAGGCCAACGCGGCGATGATCTGCACCGTGGGGAGGAACAGCGCCGAGAGCCAGGCAGCTCGGTACGAGGCGTGATACATGCTCCCGGTCAGGTGTTGGAATTCTGCGAGGTTCT
>DATKAF010000008.1:0-3106 GCA_035498395.1 Anaerolineales bacterium | reverse complement strand
ACTCGCCTCCGGAGGGGCCAGCGATGGCCGTATGGCGCGGCGGCGGGTTCTCCTTCAGCCAGGCCGAAAGCGCCTCGCAGAGCTCGCCGTATGACGGGAAGAACCGGCACCCGCGCGCCACTGTCTGGAGGCTCGCTTGCGTGAAAGCTTCGCCCCCGTATTGCTCGCACAGCATCGAGGCAAACGCCGCCACCCGGGCCTGAGCCTCCTCAAGCGGCATGGCGCCAGCGCAAAGCGTGCCCAGGCTGGCCAGCCAGCGCCGCGCGCGATCGTAAGTGTCTTGGGAGCTAGCGCGCATCATGGCCTCCCGCATCGTCGGCGAGAAGTTGAGCGAAGCCGTTGCGAAATTGAGGCTTGGCGCTTGGCTTTTCCCGGCGGCACCAGTTGCGGAACGTCGCGGCCCAGTCGAGCTTAACGCCCCGCTGCCCCGACTGTGCTGCCCAATAGTCCCGGAATGCCGCAAGTGTTTCGTGCACGTTCAGGCCGCGCTGCACGGCCATGTGCACGTCATCATGGCTTGGCTTCCAATCCTCGGGGAGCCGGGTTCCCCGCTTCGCCGTGGCCTTGGCCGGGGCTGGCAACGGAGCTGGACAGGGCGGCGCATCGTAGTTTTTCAGCTCAGCATCGGGCAGCGTTCCAATGAAATCCGCGATGCTCCGCAAATCCCACAGCGTCTTCCTGCCAAGCTTTTTTGCCCGGACTAGGCCCCGCCCGGCGAGCCTGTAAAGCTCTGCGCGGCTAATGCTGAAGAGCTCAGCGACTTTGTGCGTATCGCCGAACTGCCTATCATCCAAAATAGTAGAAACCATATTTTCTCCTGACGTCTTGAGACGACAGGAGAACGTCACGACTGTAGCGAAGCATCATTCTGAAAGCGCGGCAGCATCCTTGCCTGCTGGTCAGCACCAGGGAGTAGAGGCCGGACTCGTTGATGATGGTATTCTGGCGCGGCCGCCCAACACCGTCGGTAATGACGACGGTGTTTTTTTCGTCACCGTCCAGGCAGCTCGCCGCGTCGCGCGGGTTGGCGATCTCCATCACTCGGCGCACGTCGGACAGGACGGACTCGCTGATGACGGTCACTTCCCGCCTCTGGGTAACGCCGTTCGAGCTGGTGTAAGGAATGCTTACGTAAGCCTTTTTCATCCGCGCCCAATGGGGAGACCGCCATGCGGGAGCGCCCCAGCACGTCCGCAACGGCACAGGTGGACCGTGCCGCTATGCGGCAAGCCTCACGGCGAGGTGCACCAGGCAGGCCACGCCACATTCGAGAGCCGGCACCGTCTCGACCTCCGCCGTGAGGCCGAGCGGCTTGCCGCCCTATCGCCCGCGCTTACGGGAAAGCCAGAGCCGGGATAATCAGGCCGTCAATTCCCGCTCCCCTCGATAGGGGCGCATTCCCATTCACGCCGAATTGCGTCTGGGTATTTGCTCGCAGGATCCTTCTGGTCAAACGCAAACCCAACGGCGAAGCAGGTGGTTTCGTCACTGAGCTGGTATGTATCCTGATGTTTCGGGAATGCATGAACATTTCCGGTGATGTAGTACGAGACGATCAACAGCCAGTGCATATGCCCTCCTCAATAGGGTTTACGCTCATAGTGCCCACGACAACTCATTGGAATAGCTTGATTACTCAAAATTGAGGACGCCCCGGCTGCGCCTCAAAATTGAGGATACCCCCCTGGCAGTGAAGCGGCGTCAGCATGCGCGTCTCCTGGGTGCGGCCTAGCGCATCGAGGATGGGGTAACGAATCGTTACCCCACGGCCTTGCTTGTTCAAGGCTCGGGGCCTCCTCGATCGACCGGGCGGGTCGCGCCAAAGGCTATGACCACCGCCGCCGGAGACGCGGGGCCACGCTCTGGATTGGGAATGCACCGGAAGCTCAGGTTTTTTCTGCCCCCTTCGCCGGCCGAGATGCCGCAGCCGCAAATTTCCTCCCCGCGCGCACCGGCGGCGTCGCACACGGCACAGACGAAGCCGTCCTCAGTCTGCAGAATCGGCCCCAGGCACTTGCGGCAAGCATGGGAAACCCGCCGGAATATCTGGATCTCAGCCATAACGGCCTCCCTCAGCCGGCGGCCAGCCGAACGCGGTAATGCCCTTGGCCTTGCGGGCTAGGTTGACCATGGCCTCTGACGCGTTAGCGACCTTCTCCGCACGGACAACCAGGCTTACGCCGCCCGAGCGGACTGCCAGCCGCTCATCGTGAAGAACTCGGCAAAGGCGCGGCGTGCCTCCCTTGCCATTCCTGCCCCGCAGAACCTCGGCATGGCGGTTGAAGCAAGAGACGCAGAACCGCCCGTTCACCAGGCGCGGCGTGAACCGAAGGCACCGCCCGCAGACACGGCGCAGCTCCAGCACCTCGGCAGCCACGGGCGAGACTTCCCGGCCGGCATGCTTTGCCCCTACGGGACAGGCGACGCAGGCCGCGCGCCCTTCCCACGGAGCCGGGCGGCTATCTTGTGCGCCCAGCCACATGCGCGCGCAGCCCGCAATGGAGAGCCGCACGGATTTCCGCACGCATGTGAACAGCTCGAATTGCGGCGCCGCTCCGCTCACAGTTCCCCGCGCGCAGCCGCAATGCCGCGAAGCGTCTTGAACAAGGCGGCCGGAGCCCCCCAAGCCGGGCGCCCACCGCGGCCCCCCGCCTGCTGGCTGGCAGCATCGAGCGCGGTGATAGTCTCCAGTAGCTTTTCCGCCAGGCTATCGGCATGCGCGATAAGGGCATCACGCGCCGCCAGCGCCTCAGCGCGGGCCAGCTCCAGGCGCAGCCCTTGAGCCCGGGCAGATGCCGCGCTGTAAGCGGACCGCGCCTCAGTGACCTTGCCAACCGCCTCCTGCAGGATGGAGTTCAGCCCCTCCAGATCCGCTTGGATAAGCGCGAGGGCCGAGCCATCTTCAGCCCCGTGCTTCCCGCCCGCGCGCCGGCTGACGATCTGAGACCGCTCATGCGACAGGACCGACACCCGCTCAGCGATCTTGCCGCGGTACTCTTCCGCCGCGCTCACCTCGCGCTCCAGCGTGGAGAGGTCCGCCATGGCCAAGCCGAGCTCACCGCCAAGGCTCTTTATAGAATCTTCGTAATATTCTGATATCGTATTC
>DATKAF010000007.1:0-5166 GCA_035498395.1 Anaerolineales bacterium | reverse complement strand
CATCGCCTCGACTCACATTCGCTGCACGTCGGTGGCATCCAGCTTCCGCTGTGCGCACGTTGCACGGGCGAGTTCAATGCGGCCGCCATCGTCCTCATATTTCAGGCTGTGCTTGCGCCACGTAAGATGAAGCTGCCTCCGCGCGGCATCCTGGCTGTCCTCGGCGTGTTCTTCCTCGCCTTCGCCTTCGACGGCATGAATTCATACCTTGCCCTCGTGCAGAGCACTTACGCCGGGGCGTTCAGCAACATCCCCCACCTCTACACGACGACCAACGTCACCCGCGTCTTCACCGGCAGCGGTATGGGAATTGCAATGGCCGCGCTGCTCTATCCGATGTATAACCAGAGCGTATGGCATCAGCCCGACGATAGCTCCGTGTTCGGTTGGCACAGGTTCGGCCTCCTGGTTGCCATCATCGTCGTTCTGGATGCCGCGATGCTGACAGAAAACCCGTGGGTCCTCTTCCCGGTAGCGCTCCTCAGCACCCTCGGCGTCGTCGCCCTGTTGACCATGGTCTTCAGTATCGTCTGGATCATGGTCATGCGCCAGGATAATGCCTTCGACCATCTCTCTCAGCTCTGGCTGCCCGCCACGGCCGGTCTGACGCTCGCCTTTCTGCTGATCCTGGGTATCGATCTCTTTCGTTTCAATCTCACGCATACCTGGCAGGGTTTCCCTGGCTTGAAAGGCTAGGAGAGAAACTAGGAAACAAACATGGAAGCATTGGGTATCTTCACCGCCTTTGGACTGTCGGCCAGCGCCGGGCTGAACGCCTATATCCCGCTGCTGATCGTCGGCTGCCTCGCCCACTACACGGACCTCATCCACCTCAGCGCGCCATGGGATCTCTTGGCGAACCCCTGGATACTGATCCTCCTGGGCATCCTCCTGATCATCGAGATGTTGGCGGATAAGGTTCCGGTCGTGAATCACATCAACGACCTCATCCAGACCTTCGTCCGTCCGGCCGCGGGCGCCATTGCCTTCGCCGCCAGCACCGATGTCATCCACGGAATCAACCCGGTCCTCGCCATGGCCTGTGGCCTGCTGGTGGCTGGCAGCGTGCACGTTGCCAAATCGGCCGTCGTGCGCCCCGTTGTGACCGCCACGACCGGCGGCGTGGGGAACGTGCCTGTCAGCTTCGCCGAAGATGTCACCTCGACCGTGGTGTCCTTCATCTCGATATTAGTGCCCATCCTGATCGCCATCTTCATGGCGTTGATCGTTCTCTTCCTGCTTTGGCGCTGGGCACGACGAAGGAGTACGAGTGCTGCCTGAGAGCTCGCATCGATGCCAAAAGCGCTCACCCTGGAGGTGTGCATGGATGAATTGAGGTCGGGCCTGGCGCCCGTGATCCTCCTTGCTTGCAGCCTGGGAAGACATTCGTGAATCTTCAGAGGAGAAGCACACATGAATCAGGAATACCCCCCCGTTCCGCCTGCTCCACCACCCCCTGCTCCCGCGCCGATGCCCGAGCAGCCGAAGAAAAGCAATAATTGGCTCATCATTGCCGGCATTGTGCTCGTGGTTCTGTGCTGCTGCTGCCTTGGTGCAGCCGCACTGCTCTATCAGTACGGGGATTTGATCGTCAAGAATTTCGGTCAATAGCAGAAGCATGGACAGCCTCCGCTAATGCGGAGGCTGTTTTGATTCGAACATTTCTTGCAATTCCCTGAGCGCATTCAGGGCCTGTTCGCGTTCGGGTCCCTCCAATCTCAGCGCCTCAAACTCGTCTCGGTCCAGCACCACCTGTTTTCCATCTATCGAAACCCACAGGTCCAGCGCCAGGTCAACGTACGATACGCTCCCCTCTTCGAGGGTCGCCGGTCTGCCCACATTGCAGTACCAGCCCTTGATCTGCTCGTCGTCCCGATCATGGACCTCGAAGATGTTGTACCAGCGGTCCATATAGAAGGTCTCCACGAACCGGTCATTCTCTTTGAATACGACCTCCCGGAACGGCAGGTCCGGCCGGTTGAAATATGCCTCCAGCACCACTGCATGCTGTTCCCGCCGCAGCACGCGGCCATCATACTGCCACGTAACCTCCCCGGCCAGATTCAGCTTCAACACCAGTATGTCTTCGCTCATTCCAGGCACTCCACACGTACCGTTACCGCAACCTCCTGCCCGATTCTCGGTGCCGCATCAATATAGACGAATAGCCCTCCCTCCAGCGTCACGCGGAATCGGTCTTGTTGGAACACTACATCTGCGACCTGGCCCTGGATGATGACTCTGTCGTCCGTCTTCCCCGGACGCACCAGCAGTTGCACCGTATCGCCCTTCCGCTTCCCGCACGCCGATGGGATCTGCAAGCTCCCATATTGCGTGCTGACCTGCCCCGCTTCGTCGATGACCTCTCCTGCAAGGATGAATCCGAGTCCCAGGAACGCTGCCGCCCACGCCGAGCCGGGGTGCATCCATACCTCCGCGGGTGGGCCATCCCGCACGATCTCGCCGCCGTGAAGGAGCAGGACTCGGTCCGCGATGGCCGAAGCCTCGCCCTGATCATGCGTCACGTAGATGGCGGGAAGCCGTGTCTCCTGCAAGATGTGCCGGAGCTGCATAACGAGGCTCTCCCGCAGTGCCCGGTCCAGCGCGCCCAGCGGCTCATCGAACATCAACAAGCGCGGCCGCGGCGCCAGTGCCCTCGCCAGTGCCACTCGCTGTTGCTCTCCGCCGGAGAGGTCCGTCACCTTGCGGTGTTCGAAGCCGCCCATGTCCACGAGCTCAAGGACTTCGGAAACTCGTTGCTTCGCCGTTTCCTCGTTCCAACGTTTCATCCTGAGCCCATATGCGACGTTCTCGGAGACATCCAGGTGCGGGAACAGCGCGTAGTCCTGGAAGACCAGCCCGAAATCCCTCCGGTGGGTAGGGATTGCCTCAAGGTCATCTCCGTTCCACAGGATGCGCCCGCTGTCTTGCGTCTCCAACCCTGCGATTAGCAGCAGCAGCGTGGACTTCCCGCTGCCGGACGCGCCAAGCAGACACACGGTCTCATCTTCCCTCACGGCGAATGAAACACCCCGCAGCAGCGGATTCCCCTCGTACGTCTTGACGACCTTCTCGACCTCTAGCATGAGCTTGGCTCTCTCAGTCTGCAACAGTGATTGGACCGTATCATCCCAATCTGCTATTCGGAAATCTGAAATTTCCTAGAACTCTCCCGCCCCCGGCAGCCGCAGCTTTTCGATGAGCAGGATGCCCGCCGTGGCGATCAGCATGAGCAGGGTCGCCATTGCCATCGCCTGCCCGTAGTTCAGCGCGCCGGGCTGCGAGAGGAACCGGTAGATCGCGATCGGGATGGTCGGATAATCCGGGCGCGACACCAGCGCCGTCGCTCCAAACTCGCCCAACGAGATGGTGAAGGCGAACACCGCGGCCGCCAGTGTTGCGCGCCGCAGGATGGGCCAATCGACAGTTTGCCATGCCTCGAACGGCGAGGCCCCCAGCGATGCTGCGGCCTGCCGCAGCCGCACCGGGATCGTTGCCATGGCGGGTTGCAGTGCGCGGATCACAAACGGCAGCGCCACCAGCGTGTGTGCCAGCGGCACGAACCACGGATACAGCAGCCATCGCCCGAACGTCGCGATGAAGCCCAGCCCCAGCGTCACCGCCGAAGCGCCCAGCGGCAGGATCAGCACCGGGTCCAGCACCCGCTCGATCCTTCCGGGCTTCGACAAGGCCCACGCCGCCGGGATTCCCATCGCCAGCGAGAGGACCACCGTCGCGCCGGCATACGCCAGTGAGTTCAGCGCCGCATCGAATGGCGGCACGTATGTGATCGAGTTCCTGCGGTTCACGAACAGCTCGCTGTAGTAATCCGTTGTCAATCCGCTCTGGAAGCCGCCGCGCTGCCCTCTCTCCGCATCCAGCCGCGCGATGGAGCGCACGGGCAGCGCGATCATCGGCAAGATGAACAGCACGATGATCAGCGCGACCATTCCCCCCACAAAGAGCTTCTGCCCGGTCGTCCTCGGCTCGCGCAGGTTGCTTTCGGCGGACCGCGGCGCCGTCCGCACCACATTTCTAGCGATCATCTTCGAGTACACGATGGAGAATGCCAGCGTGCAGGCCAGTTGGATGATCGCCAGCAGCGCTGCCACTGGCAGGTTCAAGTAATACAGCGACTGCTCGTAGATTTGCACCTCCAAAGTTGCGAAGGCCGGCCCTCCAAGTAACAGGATCACTCCGAAACTGGTGAAATCGAAGAGGAATACCAGCACAGACGCCGCCAGCAACGCCGGCCGCAGCAGCGGCAGGTAGAGTGTCGTCCACAGCCGGGCGCGGTTCGCCCCCAGCGACTGCGCTGCCTGCTCCAACTTCGGATCCAGGCTGGATAGAGCGTTCCCAACGATACGGATCACGATTGCCGTGTTGTAGAACACGTGCGCCAGCAGGATCGCTCCCAAGGTTCCCACAAAAACGATCGGCGGGTTGCTCAGGCCGAGCAGCCGCTCTAGCAATACGTTCACCAGCCCGCGCGGTCCAAGCAGCGCATTGAACCCTGCGGCCACCACCACGGTCGGCAGCATGAACGGCACGAGTGTGAGCGCCCTCAGCAGTATCTTGCCCCGGAAACGGAAGCGCGCCATCAGATACGCCAGCGGGACCCCAGCAAGCAGCGTGAGCACAGTCGATAGAAAGGCTTGGTACACCGTGAACAGCAGTGTCTGGGCCGCTACTTGCAGGCTCTCCCCGCGGAACGCCTCCGGGCTGAAGCTATATGCCAGGATGCGCCCGAACGGCAGGAAGAAGAAGACGGCCAGGAACGCCAGCGGCAGCGCCCACAGCCCCACCCTAGAGAGCCAAGCCGCCTGCCCGGATCGTCGTCCACCTCTTACGTCAGCCGTAGGGGCAGGCCTTGTGCCTGCCCGCTCATCGTCAAGCATCGGTCAATCTCCGCGTCCATCCGGATTCATCCTCGTCCTATTCACTGATCATAGCGTACCTAATAGTTTTCTCCGCGCCGGTCCGCTCTGTTCCCATCCTTTTGCCCATTTTAAATTTCAACTGCGTTCATCTGTGGTTAAATCCGGCGTTCCTCCGTATCCCATAACTCCCATGCGCGTCCCATCACTTCAACACCGCCTCCGTCCACGCCTGTATCCATGCCTCCCGGTTCTTTGCGATGGCGTCCGGCGGCAGCGTGGCGGGCTG
>DATKAF010000006.1:0-14140 GCA_035498395.1 Anaerolineales bacterium | reverse complement strand
GAGCGCTTCGAGACCCACATCGAGGCGCCCGTGTCTGCGTAATAGCCATCCAGCTCGGCTGAGACGTCGATGTGGATCAGCTCGCCTTCGGCCAGTGCATGCTGGCCCGGGATGCCGTGTGCGATCACCGGCGATACGCTGATGCAGGTCGCGCCGGGGTATTGGTAGGCCACTTCCGGCGCGGAACGCGCTCCTTCCGCTTCCAGGAGCGCCCTGCCGATCTGATCCAGCTCGCCTGTGGTCATGCCGGGCTGCGCGGCAGACATCATCTTGCGCAATGTTTCAGCACAGATATGCCCAATGGCTTTCAGCGCCTCGACATCTTTGTCTGAGTCGGCTGTCATGGAATGATTGTAACCTATGGATTCTGACCGGGAGAGCCGCCTCATCGCGGAACTTTGGCGCTTGCGAACGTGGTATTAAGGCAGCAGTAGATGGACATCTCCGAACTCGTGCCAGAGGTATTTCTTCTTGAGAGCTTCCGCGTAAGCGCTCCGGATATGCTCAATGCCGGCCAGGGCTTCCAGCATGGCCAGATGCGTTGCCTTTGGTTCGTGAAAGCCGGTCAATAGAGCCGTAACGGCGCGCATCTTGCGCTGCGGCGTCACGACCAGGCAGGTCCAGCCTTCGCCGCCATGCAGATCGCCATGGACGCCGGTCACGCTCTCCAGGGCTCTCACGACGGTTGTGCCAACCGCCACCACACGGTGTCCTGCGCGGCGCGCATGGCTCACGCCCTGGGCGGTCTCTTCCGGAACGCGATAGTATTCCTTGTAGGGAGGCTCGTGAGTCTCCACGTTCGATACTCCCGTGTGAAGCACCAACGGCAGAACCCAGATTCCTTTGGCGGTCAGCTGGCCTAACAAATCCGCTGTGAAGGGCCTCCCGGCTGATGGCATCTCCGCGCTGCCGATCTCGGTGGCATAGACGGTCTGGTAGTAGTCCAGCGACCACCGGTCTTTCACATAGTTGTAGCGGATCGGAAAGCCCCACTCCCGCAGGTACTCGTCGACCGGCGCAGGCAGGCTCACGGAGGCCTCCCACAGAGTCTGCGAGGGAGCAGCTCCTGCCTCACAATCGCTGACGTACGACTCTTTGAGGACTACAGCCCCGCCGCCGGGCAGCAGCAGCAGGTCCCCGGGTCTTGCCTCCTCAAAGTGCCTGCTCTTGCCTTCCGCGTCGATGGCACGAGGCTCTACGGTCCACAGCCCTTCATCCAAATGCGTTGACAGGTGAAGCTCGAGTTCTGTGCCGTCCGAGCGTGTGGCATGCAGCGCCGCGTTGCGCGTCCCGCTTGTATTGACCACGACTACATCGCCGGGATCGAGGTAGTTCGCGAGATCGCGGAACTTTGAATGGCGTATCAATCCGCTCGAATAGCTCGAAACCATCAGCCGCACATCATCCCGGCGCAGACCGCGCGCCTCCGGCGGCTCAGCAGCTTCGAGTTCCGGCGGCAGTGAGAAATCCAACGGCGTCCACAGATCTTTTCCCGTCGAACGCGGAGCCGGGGATGGAGATAGCTCCTGTGCCATCTCTACCTGCCTGCCAATTCCCCAAGCTCGCGTGCTTTATACCGACCGGACGGTCGTATTCCCTCCAGTAATGCCAGCAGGCCCGGCACGCTCTCTTCAGGCAGCGGCCGGTCGCTGATATCCTCATTCGGAAAAGCCTCTTGCTGCATCTGCGTGCGCATATCGCCCGGGTCCACCCAGTACACGCGCAGCGAAGGTTCTTCCTGCGCCAGTATTGCGGAAAGGCGTTCGAGAGCGGCTTTGCTGGATCCGTAGCCGCCCCAGCCGGGATAGGCCTCCACGCCCGCATCGCTGGTGATATTGACAATGCATGCGCCCGGTTTCAGCGCGGGGCGCAGCGCCTGGATCAGCGCCAGGGGAGCGATGACATTCGTCTCATACACCTGGCGCAGTATGTCCAGGGGATACTCCATCAGGTTCGGTTGGGGGCTTGGGCCCAGGAAGCTGGCGTTGTTTATGACCGCGTCCAATCCGCCCAGGTCTCTCGCGGCGCTCACGAGCCTCCGCCTGTGTGCCTCTGTTGTAATGCTTCCGGGTACGGTGGTGAGCCGCGTGGCGCCCGATGGTCCGCCTTTCCGATCCATCAGGGCCGTTCGTACCCCCTCCAGCGCCTTGCGGCCGCGCGCATCGACGATCAGCCCCCAGCCTCCTTCCGCCAGTGTACGGGCGAGCGCCAGCCCGAGACCGCGGGAGGCGCCGGTGATGAGTGCATTCTTCATATTGGACCTCTAAATTTCCTGCATATCGCTAAGAGCGCGGCGGTGGTGAGAAACTTACCGGCCTATGGTTTAGCATCCGTGGGCATGCATGTCAAGACGAAAATCCCAGTCCGTTCGACCAGGGCCGGACAAGGCTGGCAATAAAAACAAGACTCCCCGCCAGGCAGGCGGGGAGATCCGATTGACGGTTCGTGATGACGAGGCCTAGTAATAGCCCCGCCCACCGCTTCTGTCGGAGCGGCGGCCTCCGCCTCCGCGGTTGCCATACCCGCCTCCGCCGCGGTCGTCCCGCGGGCGGGCGAGGCTGACCTTCAGCTCGCGCTGGCCCATGCTGTGGCCGTTGAACATGCTGATCGCTTTCTCGGCTTCGACCTGGCTGCTCATCTCGACGAACGCAAAACCTTTGGATTGGCCCGTGTCACGATCCT
Organism: Anaerolineales bacterium; assembly: GCA_035498395.1. Lineage (GTDB taxonomy): Bacteria > Chloroflexota > Anaerolineae > Anaerolineales > Villigracilaceae > Fen-1038. The sequence goes on along the minus strand of DATKAF010000006.1, from coordinate 11,458 downwards.
TGATCACCGCTACCGATGCCACCGTACCTGCCTGACCGAACAGGTTGCGTAATTCGTCTTCCGTGGTCGAGTAGGGCAGGTTGCCCACGTACAGTTTGGATTCCATGTTTCTCCTCACGCCGCCACCAAGTGGGCGGACACAAAACCAGGCTTCAGCCGACCTCGAAAGAGAATCAGTAGACCCTGTTGACGACACCTTCAGCAGAGCGCTCCTCCTGGGGGCGTCTCATACGGAATTAACGATTAAACACCGCAGCCTGCAATGCAGTTCCGGGCATCTTGCGCTTTGCGCCGGGCTGCCGGGTGCTTCCAACCGGCTATGCGCGGCCCTCATGCCTCCGCAGCCTGGTCAGGATGGCTTTCCTCAGTTCATCCTGTACATCCTGCCATCCCTGCCCGGCATCGACAATCACCCAACGGTCCGGCTCGGCTCTGACCATCTGCAGGTAGCCGCTGCGTACTCGTTGGTGGAATTCTACCGTATAAGCGTCCAGACGGTTCCACTCTGACCCGTTTTGCATCTTTCGTTTCAGGCCGGTTTCGATGTTCACATCCAGCAGCACTGTCAGGTCAGGCATCAGGCCGCCCGTTGCATATTTCACAAGCGCCCTCACCTGGTCGAGATCCTGCTGGTGTCCGTAGCCCTGGTAGGCGATCGTGGAGTCGTAATAGCGGTCGGAGATGACCACCTCGCCGGCCGCCAGGCGCGGCTTGAACACCTCTTCGACGATCTGGGCGCGGGCGGCCTGGTACAGCAGTGTCTCGGTCCGCGGGTGCATCTCCACGTTCTTCAGGTCATGTATGACCGCCCGGATCTGTTCTCCGATGGACGTGCCGCCGGGCTCCCGGGTGGGAAACACGGTATAGCCCTTCTCCCGCAGGAACTCTACCAGCGAGGGAAGCTGCGAGGTCTTCCCGGAGCCCTCCGGCCCCTCCAGTGTAATGAACATCCGTCTCTCACCTAATGATCATATATCCGCCGGCCAGCAACAGGAGCAATCCGGCGAGGCGGGCAGCGCTCAGCTCACGAACCGCCGAGCCGAACAGCCCAAAATGGTCAACCACGACTCCCACGCTGAGCTGTCCGATGATGATAAGAGCCAGCGCGGTGGTCGCTCCCAGGCGCGGCATGGTATGGTTGATCGTCAGGTACAGTACCAGGCCCAGGGCGCCCGATCCGAGCATGTACCACGTGAGGGTTCGCCAGTTCTGGATGTTTTCCCCTCGGCGGGCCAGCAGGAGGATGCCGGATGCAATTGCGCCGCTGATATGCACAACAAAGCTGCTCGCGGCGCTGCCGATGCGCCTCCCCATTTGTGTGGCGATCGGCCCTTGCAAGCCGACCGCCACGCCGCCCAGCATGCCGATCAGGGCTGTGACCAGGACACTCAACATGACGGTTCGCCTTTCCCGAGCGAGTGATTTCTGGCGTTATCGCATCCCCAACTGTCTTCCGGTTCCTGTATTATACGTTTATCCGCTCGTTAATTTGGCCGTCATTTCGGAGATTTAGAATTGCGGTACCTGATTGGCTGTATGCCCCCAACCCCCAAGTCGAGGATAAGGGGTGATCGAGCCAATGAAGCATACTTTGCAAGGAGTGAGTTGTGCAGGCGAAACGCATTCTCTATGTCATGTTTGTGGCGGTAGTTGCTGGTGCTTCGGCCCTGACGGGCGTCCTCGTGGGCGGCGTTGCCGTCTATCGGGCGGTGCAGGTGCGCAGCGCTCTGCCGACCTCCGTTCAGCAAGTTTTGCCCGCCAGCAGCACCGCGGGCAATCCAACCCAGAGCTTCACGCTGAATTCGACCGACATCCAGACCAATGTCACACAGGCTGTGAAGAGGGTTGGGCCCGCTGTAGTGACCGTGGTTGGTACAGTCCCCGGCCAGACAGGTTTCTTCGGACAGAACCCTGATCAGACTGTCAGCGGCAGCGGTTTCTTCATTTCCGATCAGGGCTACGTCCTGACGAACAACCATGTGGTGGAAGGGACGAATGCGGTGATGGTCGTGCTTTCGAGTGGCAGCCAGGAGCGGGCAGCTGTGGTCGGCACGGACCAATTCAACGACATCGCGGTGCTCAAGGTGGATGGCAGGGTCCCTGCCGTGGTAACGCTGGGCAACTCAGACGCGCTCAACCCCGGTGAGACGGCGATCGCCATTGGTTCCCCTCTCGGCGACTTTAAGAATACGGTCACGGTCGGCGTGGTGAGCGCCACAGGGCGCTCGATCGACACGGGCAATGGCTACCAGATGGAAGGTCTGCTTCAGACCGACGCTGCCATCAATCCCGGCAACTCCGGCGGCCCGCTCGTGGATCTGGCCGGAAACGTGATCGGCGTGAATACGCTCATCGTGCGGAGCAGCGGGAATGGCGCGGTCGCCGAAGGACTTGGCTTCGCCATCCCGATAGACACTGCGCAAGCCGTCGCCACACAGATAATTCAGAAAGGTTTCTTCTCGCATCCTTACCTGGGCATTACCTACCAACCGATCGCGCCGGACATTGCGAATGCATACAACCTGCCGGTGCAATGGGGTGCGTACGTAAGCACGGTCGCCGACGGAAGCCCTGCCAGCAAAGCCGGGGTGCAGCAAGGCGATATTGTCACCCAGATCGGTGAGGTCGCCCTGGATGCCAATCATTCCTATCTCAATACACTGTATGGCTTCAAGCCGGGCGACACCATCTCATTGACCGTTGTCCGCAACGGTCAAACACTTCAACTGCAGGCAACGCTGGGTGAGGCGACAAATCCCTAGAGCATTGTATTTGCAGGAAATGACGGAAATGGGCGGGTGTTGCACCCGCCCATTTGATTTCTAAAGTTGAGTTGGTCTTCAGGCCCGGTGAGTCTGCAACCAGGCCTACTCTCTGAATATTCGAACGTGTCTCCTCGGCTCCTTGCCGTAGGAATGCGATACAAGCTCCGCTTGCCGTGCCATCTCGTGCTCCAATCGCCGTACCAGTGATGGACCCGGCGGCAGGTCCACCCAGCGCTCGCCGTTCAGCACCGCTGTAATGGCCTCCTGCGTCTGCTCTTTGGCCATATCGATCTCCGAAGAGCCCGTCGGCTCACCCCGGACATTGAACAGTTCCAGCAGGAACTGCTCCATCTGACCGACCGTGGTGGACCGCAGCACGTAGATCGGCATGCCGCGGTGTTCCGCATCCACGATGGTCTGCTGCCGGTCGCGGTAGTAGGTACGCAGCGTGACCAGTGCATCCGCCTCGCTCGGATCCTTCACAACCACCGCCGGCACTCCGAGGCGTTTGGCGGCCTGCATCAGCCGGTTGCGCGCCACGCCATACGGGTAGATCTTGATCGTCTGCAACGCGCCTCGCACCGGCTCGTACCGCAACGGCGTTGAGGCCGGGATCGTCTCGGGTGTCGCCGTCATGGCACTCGGCTGCCGGCTGCGCCTGGCCCCTTTGGTCTCTTTGGCGTCCATCCTCGATGCAACCGTCTGCTGTGCCTGTTCGATCTGGATCTTTCCATCCGTATCACGCATGCGGATCTCGGGCGTGATTGGGAACCCGCGCACCAGTGCATCCACCGAGTTCATAATGTCCGGATGGACGGCGAACCGATCCCGCGTTTGGATTTCCACCAGCACGTCGAACGTGGGCGGCGCCCGCCGCTCGAGCACCGTTTTCTGCGTACCGCGCCGCCGTGCTTCCTCGTCGGAGAGGGTCACGGCCTCGATCCCGCCGACCAGGTCGCTGAGCGTCGGGTTCATGAGGAGGTTATCGAGCGTCTGCCCGTGCGCCGTGCCGATCAGCTGCACGCCGCGCTCGGCGATGGTGCGCGCCGCGGCTGCTTCCAGCTCGCGCCCGATCTCGTCGATCACGATGACTTCAGGGTTGTGGTTCTCCACGGCCTCGATCATTACCTCGTGCTGCAGCATGGGTTCGCGCACCTGCATGCGCCGCGCCTTGCCGACCGCCGGGTGCGGCACGTCGCCGTCGCCGCCGATCTCGTTGGAGGTGTCGACGATGACCACTCGCTTCATTTCTGCCAGGATGCGCGCCGCCTCACGCAGAAGCGTGGTCTTGCCTACGCCCGGCCGTCCAAGGATCAGCACCGATTTTCCGGTCTGGATGAGGTCCTGGATGATGTCGACCGTTCCATACACGGCGCGTCCAACGCGCAATGTCAGGCCAACGATGTGGCCGCGCCGGTTTCGGATGGCAGAGATGCGGTGCAGCGTCCGCTCGATGCCTGCCCGGTTGTCCGCGTCGAACTCCCCGGTCCGCTCGTCCACATGATCCAGCTCGGAGCGCGTGACCTCGGTTTCACGCAGCACGACCTCGTGATCGACAAAGCGCGCCGTGGGCACGCGGCCCAGATCAAGAATGATCTCGAGCAGGTCCTCGCTATTATCTGCTTTTTCGACGGCACGACGGATGTCCAATGGGAGGACTTGAAGGAGTGCTTCGAGATCGTCAGTTATCTTAAGTTGTGTCATAGTGGTGGGTTGGGTTTGGTAATTGCCAATCGAGATTCTGTCGTTGAGGACGGCCATCATGGCTCAGGGTGCCGCGTCTGCGGTCGCTGCGGATTTCGATCGCCGGTCATTTCCGCCATTTGGGATCGGGCGTGATCGAACTTCCGTGCTGCAAGACGTTGCGTTTGTACCTCAGCGGGAGCTGCTAAAGAGATGCAGGCGAAGAGTGTGGTTCCCTGTCTCGTTGCACTCCCACGCTCCTGATGTGCTTAACGATATCAGATGTTATCACGCCATGGAGGGGTCTAAACTGGTTCTCATCCTAGGACTTGTGATGATCCATGCGGGTCATGCGCGAGGGCTGCACGCTGACGTTGGCGGGCTGCTTCGCCAGCACGCCTTGTTCGTCCTTGACGAGTCGGGCCAGATGCTTCACCATGATGGCCTGCCGCTCCGAGGCTATGGCTCCCAGCTCGCTGAGCACCTGCTCGAGCCATACCTGATACGATCGGACGCACACATACACCGGGCGCCCGCCCCTGTTCGGAATGGCTTCGATGAGCGAGGTCAGCTTGCCGCTGACGTCGGTTGCCTCCGGGTGGATGAGCGGGAACAGGACGATGCCGAGCATGCCCTTGACGATCTGGACGTGTGCTCGCGCGTTCTCATTGCAGATGAAGCCCGTCGGCTGTTTGGGCGCCGGTTCCACCGGCTGCAGGAGCGGCGGCACGATCTGATGATACAGGTTTTGCACAGCGGGCAGGTCAACGGCCCCGACGCGTACCCATCGGTGGCCCGCGCTGCCATTGCCGTTTCCGTTGTGGCTGCCGTTTTGCCCTCTATCCGGCGCCAGCGCCGTTACATCCCAGATGCGCTGCCATGCATACACGGAGAAACCCGCCTTGCGCAGCGGCACGAACGCCGGGCTTGGTTCGGCCACCTCGGCCAGCACGTGCAGCGCGCCCCAGCCTCCGGCCTGGCTCGTCAGGTGCTCGATGAGCGCAGGGATCGCCCGGTGCTCCATCTGTGAAGCAGGCGCCAGGTACAGCAACTTGGCGAACGTATCGCCGTTGGTGTGGATGACGCCGCCCGCCAGTGTTGGTCCATCATCCGTCGCCACGGCGGAATAGATGTGCCGCCGCGGATTGATGTAGGCCATGACGCCGATCGCTCCGAGCGGATTGCCGCGCGTCAACAGCCGCGAGGAGTCGAGGCTGATGGCCTCGCTTCTGTAACGGTACAGCGCCGGTAGGTCGAGCAGGTCGAGCGAGTGGATGCTCATCTGGAGTGTTCTAACGTTCCAAAACGGAATCGTTAGTCGGCCAATGACAGGAAATATTCATGGAACCGTGAATCGCCGGTCAGCTCGGGGTGAAAGGATGTTGCCAGCCAATGTCCCTGCTGCGCCGCCACGATCTTGTGATCGCCGACGGAGGCGAGAGCCCTGGCGTCGTTCTCCACCGACTCGATGATCGGGGCCCGGATAAAGACTGCATGATACGGCTGATTCCTGCCTGTCACCTTCTCGATCTCGGGTATATTCAAGTCGGCCTCGAATGAATCGACCTGCCGCCCGAACGCGTTCCGCTCGACCTTGATGTCCATCAAGTTGAGCAGAGGCTGGTTGCGGCGCACGTCCTTGGATAGAAAGATCGCTCCTGCGCACGTGCCCCAGATCGCATGCTGCTGTCCGAACTCGCGCAGCGGCTCCATCAGGCCATAGTCATTGGAGAGCTTGCCGATCGTGGTCGACTCTCCACCCGGAATGATGAGCCCGTCCAATCCCTTGAGGTGCTCCGGCAATCGGACTTCCGTGGCGTCAACCTGCAATCGCCGCAGCATGGCAATATGCTCGGCGAAGTCTCCCTGCAGTGCCAACACACCGATCTTCATTTGTAAGCTATCAGCCCTCAGCTATCAGCCGTCAGCATGGAGCTCACTGAAAACTGATTACAGATAACTGAAACTACCACCCTCTCGTCGCCAGCCGCTCGGCCTCGGGCATGGCGGAGACATTGCGACCCACCATCGGCTCTCCCAGGTCTTTGCTGACCTCAGCCAGGATGCTCGCGTCCTGGAAGTGTGTGACCGCCTTGACAATGGCCGCTGCCCGCCGTGCCGGATCGCCGCTCTTGAAAATGCCCGAGCCGACGAACACACCGTCCACGCCGAGCTGCATCATCAGGGCCGCGTCGGCTGGCGTGGCGACGCCGCCTGCCGCAAAATTCACGACCGGCATGCGGCCAAGTTCCTTCGTTTCCTTGACCAGCTCATACGGCGCGCCGATCTCCTTGGCATAGGCCATCAATTCTTCGTCGGCCATGGTCTGCAGCTGGCGGATCGCACCGAGCACCGTGCGCGCGTGGCGCACCGCTTCCACAACGTCTCCGGTCCCGGCTTCTCCCTTGGTGCGGATCATCGCGGCTCCTTCGCCAACGCGCCGCAGTGCCTCCCCCAGGTTTCGACATCCGCACACGAAGGGGACCTTGAAGAGATGCTTGTTGATGTGGTTGGACTCATCGGCCGGCGTAAGGACCTCGGACTCGTCGATGTAATCCACGCCGATCGCCTCCAGGATCTGCGCCTCGACAAAGTGCCCGATGCGGCACTTCGCCATGACGGGGATCGTCACCGAATCCATGATCTTCATGATCAGGCCGGGGTCCGACATGCGCGCCACGCCGCCCTGGGCGCGGATATCGGCGGGGACGCGTTCCAGCGCCATGACCGCGCACGCCCCGGCATCCTCTGCGATCTTCGCATGCTCCGGCGTGACGACATCCATGATGACGCCGCCCTTGAGCATTTGAGCCAAACCCTTCTTGACAGCGAATGTACCGGTCTGTTGTTCCATTGGTGTCTCCTGAAAATGTGCGTTCGGTTATTCTACCATGCGGTCGATTCCAGCCCTCAGTGCGGCACCGGTCCCGGCCGATTACTATTCTAGGGGCAATTGGTACGGTGTCAAGGGCCAATCATTCGAGTCGGCTACCAGTCCAAATATCTTAATAATAATGCAACCGGTTCAATTGGCCGTATCAAATGTTGCAGAATGTGATATATTGTCCATGCCAAACGATGATTCGTAGGGCCCTCGACCCGAATCCAGATATTTGGAGCTCGCTCATGCGCATTCCACTCGCTCGCGATAGCAGCACACCTCTCTACCAGCAGATCAGAGCTTATCTACGCCATGGCATCCTGTCCGGCAGCCTCGCCCCTGATACGCGCCTGCCTGCCAGCCGCCAGCTCGCTCAGAGCCTCGGCGTTAACCGCATCACAGTGGAGACTGCCTACGCGGAGCTCGAAGCAGAAGGCCTGGTCTTCTCCCGGGTAGGCAGCGGAACGTATGTCCTGGCTGCCGGGGATATTGCGCCGCTTCCAAAGGATGTTCCGGGCGCGCCGTGGCCTCTATGGCAGCAGGGTCTGGAGCCCGCGGGCCCGCGACGCGCTTCCATGAGCCCGACGGACATGTTGAAGGCCACCGGGCATCCACACCCCATCAATTTCGCGGGCGGCAGCAGCGACTCGCGGCTCTTCCCGGCCGAGGAGTTCCGCAAGGTGCTGCAGGCGGTCATGCGCCGGGATGGCATTGCCGCCCTCGATTACGGCGAGCCCGAAGGTCATGCCCCGCTCCGAATGACCATTGCGCATGTGCTGGCCAGCCAGGGCTTGCAGGTGCAGGCTCAGAATATCCTCGTCACGGCGGGCTCGCAGCAGGCGATCTCGCTGGCGGCGCAGTTGTTGCTCGATCCGGGCGACGTCGTCCTTGTCGAAAGCCCAACGTATTCCGGCGCGCTGGATCTGTTCCGCGCCATGGGCTTCCAGATTGTCAGCATCCCGGTTGACAGGCAGGGCATGCAGGTCGAGGCGCTGGAAAAGCTCTTGCAGCAACACCATCCGAAGCTGATCTACACCATTCCAAATTTCCATAACCCGACCGGGACGTGCCTGGCTGGCGCCCGCCGCCACCAGCTGATCATATTGGCAGACCGCTATAACATCCCGATCCTGGAAGACGACTTTGTGGGAGACCTGCGTTATGAGGGACGCACACAGCCTGCGCTTAAGGCGCTGGACCCGGGCGGCCGCGTGATCTATGTGAGCACGTTCTCCAAGATGCTGATGCCCGGCCTGCGTGTGGGCTTTCTGGTCGCCGAAGGGCCGGTTTACGACGGACTGGTCCGCTTGAAGCAGGCCAGCGACCTGGCTACTTCCACCCTTGTCCAGCGGGCGCTGGAGGCCTACGTCACCGTGGGCCGCTACCAGGCGCACCTGCGCCGCTCCTCCCAGCAATTCCACCGGCGGCGCGATGCGATGTGCGCCGCTCTGCAGCGATACATGCCGGCGGGCTGGCAGCTCGATATGCCGCAAGGCGGCTTATTCCTGTGGACGCGCCTGCCCGACGGTCTCACTACCGACGAACTCCTGCCGGTTGCATGCGAGAAAGGCGTCAACTACGCTCCCGGCAGCAGCTTTTTCCCGGACGCGCTGCCGGCCAACCCCTGGATGCGTCTAAACTTCGCTGCACAACCGCCTGAGGAGATCGACGAGGGTATCCAACGGCTGGCAAAGGTCGTGAGGTCCAGACTACCCGTGGAGAAGCGCCGGTAGGATGGCGGTGAGCACGCCGGTCCGGTCGTTCAGAGCCGGAGAACCTGTGGCCGCTTGCTGCGTATATCATCTAAGCTGCCCTTCGTGAGGCCATGACGAATGTCGCTCTCCTGCCGGCAGCCGGAAAGGAATCTATGTCCACCCGAACCACCCTCATTGTCGGCATTGTTCTGGTCCTGCTTGCGGTAACGATCAGCCTGGCCGTGTACGACCGGCTGCCGGACCCCATGGATTCACACTGGGGCCTCAACAACCAGGTGAACGGCACGATCTCGCGCTTCTGGGGCGCTTTCCTGATGCCCTTGATGGCGCTGGGCATGCTCGGCCTGTTCCTGCTCATCCCGCTCATCGACCCCTTGAAGGCCAACATCGCCACGTTCCGTCCCATCTACAACGCGTTCATCGTCATCATCGTGGCCTTCCTGCTCTATATGCACGTGGTTACGATCCTGTGGAACCTGGGCTACCAGGGCTTCAACATGAGCGCGGCCGTGCTGCCGGGCCTCGGCTTGCTTTTGATCTTCTCCGGGCTCATGATGCGGCAGGCGAAGCGCAACTTTTTCATCGGCATCCGCACGCCCTGGACACTCTCGAACGACCGCGTTTGGGCCCAGACGCACCGAGTGGGCAGCGTCCTGTTTGTCGCCTGCGGCTTCCTCACCGTGTTCAGTGCGCTGCTGCCCGGCGTATGGGGCTTTGCCCTCACGCTGCTGCCGCTCATGATGGTGACGACTTTCCTGCTGGCCTACTCCTACTACCTCTACCAGCAGGAAACCCGGTCGTAAGCGCTGGCTGGAGTCTGTTTCAGGATGCATGAGCCGGCCGCACCAGCGATCCGTGCCGGAACCTTCGGCGGCGTTGCGGCTTCCATGAGCCGTTTCCCATTCTCCTCTCAGATGTTTCACATGAAACAGGACAACCTGTGAACAAGCCTTTCAACTGGAAGATCTTCTGGATCCTGAGCGAGGCCTGCGCCTTCGGCCTGGTCGCCGTCGTCCCGTATTCGCTGGCGCTGTAGGGTGACCGGCTGGTGCAAGCCCAATTGCCTCTGCCGCTGCTGGTCACCATCCAGCTCATTCCGCAAATGATCGGCTTTGCCCGGGTGGCTGGCGCGGGCCTGTTCTTTGCCAACCAGACCGGCCTCGGCCTGCCCATCCTCGAAGCGAAGCTGCGCGGCGAGCCGCGACCGGCTCGCCTCCGCTCCATCGTCCCGATCGGCGTCATACTGGGCGTACTGGCCGGGCTGGTGATCGTGGCCCTCGACGCGTATATCTTTCAGCCCGCTGTGCAAGCGCAGTTGGATGAAGCCGCGTCCGCGTTGGCAAGCGCCGCTATCAGGCCTGCGCCGTGGAAAGGCTTCCTCGCCTCATTCTAGGGGGCATCAACGAGAAGGTGCTGCTGCGCCTGTTCATGATGTCTCTGCTGGCATGGCTCGGCTATTTCATCAGCCATACGCCCGAGGGCAAATCGATCGTCGCCGTCTTTTGGATCGCCAATGTGCTGGCCGCGGTATTGTTCGGACTGGGCCATCTGCCTGCCACTTCGCTGCTTCTGCCGATGACGCCGCTTGTTGTCCTGCGAGCGGTGGTCCTCAATGCCTCGGTGGTATTTGTGTTCAGCTACCTGGACTTCACGCGCGGGCTTGAGTCTGCCATGCTCTCGCACTTCAGCGCCGACATCGTGTTGCATGTGATCTTTTCCATCTGATCGCATTTACAGATTGCCCTCCGTACGGAGCGGACTGGCGGGCGCAGCCGCCACGTCGCTCTGTTCTTCTTACACGGAAGATGCATTGGATGTGGTTCCACCGCTATCAACGCGGTAGCGGATCGCAGCGTCAGGCGGGTGCTCGAACGCCTGGCTCACTTTCCATGAATCATCAATTAGAACAAAGGTTCTATATCCGATCCTGTGATGCAACCTTAAAGAAACGAGTGCCTGGCTTGTGCGCGATATCTTGCCGGTCGACTCGGATCGCTGCTGCTGGATCTCAAAACCAGGGACTGCCGGAAATCGAAGACCTGCGCCTCGCGACGCAGGTCTCCTTCATAATTGCTTCCCCCTTGCGTTCCCCTGTCCGGGCCTAGCCCCCTTGCTCCCCCTGTAATGATTGCTTGTCCTTCTGTTTATCCGGCCGAAATCATCAGTTTCGGGCCAAAAACATGACGGCTTTGGTTCCTAAACCTTACAGCCGCTAACAATAGGCCATGTGCAGCAATGGCTGCCCACGGCTGGATCCAGTCCCGTTTCGGACGGGTTTACGGTGGCTTTGACGTCTTCGTCTGGCCGTAATGGTGGCCAGGCGGGGTACGGGTCGGCTTCGGAGGCTTTGGGGTCGGAGGGGGCGCGTTCGTTGGCGGAGGCGCGTTCGTTGGAGGTGGCGGGACAGGCGTCTG
>DATKAF010000005.1:0-11204 GCA_035498395.1 Anaerolineales bacterium | reverse complement strand
AGCCGGCAGACTTCCTTTTGATGGAATGCACCTACGGCGACAAGCCGCACAATGACCCGGCCGAGGCCTTCGACGCGTTCCGTGATGTCGTGAGCCGGACCGTCGCCCGCGGCGGCAAGGTCATCATTCCGGCCTTTGCTGTGGGCCGAACCCAGGAGCTGGTCTTCGACCTCAATGAGATGGTCTCCCGCGGAGACATTCGGCATGTGCCAGTCTACGTCGATAGCCCGTTGGCGGTCAACACGTCAGATGTGTTCCGGCGGCACCCGGAATGTTTCGACGAGGAGACCCGTGCTTTCGTCAAGCAGAACAAGCATCCAGCCCTCGAGTTTCAGGATCTGACCTACATCCGCAGCGTCGACGAGTCGAAGGCCCTGAACGGGCGCAAGGAACCGATGATCATCATGGCTGCCTCGGGCATGGCCGAGACCGGGCGCATCCTCCACCATCTCAAGAACAACATCGGCGATCCACGCAACACGGTTCTGATCGTGTCCTGGCAGGCGCCCAACACGCTGGGACGCCGCCTCGCCGACGGCGAGAAGCACGTTCGCATCTTCGGGGAGCCGCACGATGTGCGCGCTGAAGTGACAACCATCAGCGGGCTGTCTGCGCACGCCGGGCAGGACTTCCTGATCCGATATGCCGCGACGCTCAAGGGAATGGCCAGGAAGGTCTTCCTTGTCCACGGCGAGCAGGGACCTGCAGATGCCCTGACTGCCAGGCTGCACGAGCAGGGAATGCCGGATGTATACTATCCGGCGCTCCATTCCTTCGTGGACCTGTGAGCAGGGCCGTATGCTATAATCTTCGCCGCAGGCTTTCATATGGAATGAGCCTGCGAATCAAATGGGAGAGGTGCCAGAGCGGTTGAATGGGACGGTCTCGAAAACCGTTGTGGCCCTTGTGGCCACCGTGGGTTCGAATCCCACCCTCTCCGCAGCGTTCACGTACAGGACGGCTGAGGAGGCATCGTTGCCTCCCCGTCATAAGGGTTTGAAGGCATAAGATGTGCTGGTGTGCCAGCACATTCTTGCATTAACGGGGTAGGAGGTCAAAGGAGGACCAGCGATGGAACAAAGCGAACCGAACCAACTTGCTGAGGATGTTGAGTCGACCATCAACGCCAGGGCATACCATCCCATTCGCAGCCTGTTCCTGACGGACATTCTCACCGATCAGAACTCGCGGCCCATGCTGCTATGGGCGCTCACCACTCTGTTGCTCGGGATGGTCGCGTATCACTGGATCGAAGGATGGAGCTACCTGGATGCCCTTTATTTTTCCGTCATCACCCTTACCACCATCGGCTTCGGTGATTTCACCCCGAAGACGCCCATTGGCAAGGTTTTTACGATCGTCTACGTGATCAATGGGATTGTGATCTTGTTGGCGCTGTTCGACCGGATTCGTGTCGTACGCAGGGAGCGGATCGGAGGTGGCATGCGGGCGCGCAGGGAAGATTCTCAAGAATCGTAGATCGATATGTCTCCCATTCTCCTGGCGATCCTTGCGGCCCTCTCGTTCGCGCTCGGATCGGTGCTCCAGCAGCGCGGCACACTGCAAACCTCGGCTCCGGAGGGCGATCCCCGCTTTCTCGCGGAGATCCTCCGCAAGCCGGTCTGGCTCCTGGGTGGCTCGCTCCAAATCTTCGGGTGGGTGTTTCAAGCAGCGGCACTCGAGCGAGGCAGCCTCATTGTTGTGCAATCACTATGCGCTTTGAGCCTCGTGTTCGCGCTGCCGCTCGGCGTGTGGTTGACAGATCAGCATGTCGGCCGCCGTTCCGTGATCGGCGCCTGTACTACGCTCGCAGGGATCATGATTCTGGTGGTCATCGGCCAGCCGCAGGGCGGCTCCACCGCGCCAACTGCGACGGCCTGGGTGGCGACGGTCCTGATCATCGGCCTGTTGATGCTGGTGCTCGCTCGGCTGGCTGGCCGCCGACGCGGTCGCGCCTCCGCCGCACTGTTTGCCACCGCAGCGGGCCTGGGCTACGCTTTCCAGGCCGCCGTAACCAAGGTTTTCGTGGCGCAGCTGGGTTACGGAATCGCCGCAATCTTATCTTCCTGGGCAACATATGCTCTGATCGTTTCGGCGCTGGCCGGCTTTGCCCTGCAGCAATCCGCTCTCAAGACCGGTTTTTTGGCACCGGCCATGGCTGCCTCCAATGCCTCAACGCTCGCCACGAGCGTACTGCTGGGCGTTACGCTGTTCGGTGAATCCGTTGCGAGCGGGCAGGAGCGCCTCATGCCTGGTATCATGGGTCTCATCGTCGCGGTCGTGGGTGTCGTGCTGCTGGCATCCCCGGAAGACACGCAGCGATTGGCGGCTCCCGGCTAGCCAGAACCCGGAACGCCGTGCGTTGCAGGCGGGAACCACCGATGGTCGAGTAGGAATAGTGGTCATACGCAGCTTATCGTTATGAGAGGAGAGACCATGCCGAAGCTCTTCGTTGACAAGACGATCGAAATCGATGCGCCGCCGTTCGGGGTCTGGGATGTGCTGACCGCCACGAAATACACCCGGCTCTGGGCGCCCGAGTTCTACGGCGGCGCCCCGTTCTGCATTGAGTCTGAGTGGCGGATCGGCGCGCCGGTCGTTTGGAAGGATGACCACGATCAGATCATCGTGGAAGGGAACGTAACACGGCTTGAGCCGGAGAAGATCCTGCGTTTCACCGTGTTCGACGCGCGCACTCCGAAGCGCCCCATGGTCACCGCGGAGGACGGTATCACCTTCGAGCTGGCGCGACGGGAAAGCGGGACGCTGCTCCACCTAAGGCAGGGGGATTTCTCCAGCATGCCGGAAGCGGAGAAGTACTGGCAGATCTCCGATCAGGCATGGGATCGCACGCTGCCGCGTATCAAGAGACTCGCAGAAGAGTCGGTGAAAGAACTTTAGCGTCTCGGAGGTATTGGTTACGATGGCAAACTTGATTGCTAAGGCGAGCACGACGATAAAAGCTCCCGCTTCGAAGGTTTGGAACGCATTGACGAAGCCGGAGCTGATCCGGCAGTATTTCTTTGGCACGAATGTCGAAACGGATTGGAAGGTGGGGAGTCCCATCTACTATCGCGGCGAATGGCAGGGCAAACCCTACGAGGATAAAGGCACAATCCTGGAGGTTGAGCCAAACCGGCGGCTGGTTTCCACGCACTGGTCTCCGCTGGCAGGCTTGCCCGACAGCCCGGAGTATTACCACACGGTCACTTACCTGCTGTCGGAACACGACGGCAATACCGACGTGACCCTCTTGCAGGATAAAAATGCCTCGGAAGACGAGAAGTCTCACTCTGAGGAGAACTGGAAGTCGATACTGGCGGGTCTAAAGAAGCTTGTCGAGGGTGGATAACCGCCTGCTGTTGCTCGCCCGTTCAGAGATCCGGGTATTGAAGGCAGGCGGTGCAGCACCCGGCCTTCGGCTTCCTCAGGATAGGGTCCGGCCGGCAGCATGATTCTTCTCAACCGGCGTTGAGCAGCCGTCAACGAGTCTGCTCTCCTTGTTGATGGCCAGTTCCACACGCATATGAAGACAATAACCGCGTGTGGGCGTATTGTACGGTTGTCCCGCTATGACAACCGCCCTCGTCCTTGCACAGGCGGTTCAGGTGTCACGCCTCGTGTTTGTCGTCACCAGCATGGTGACGATGGGGCTCAGCCTGAACCTGGCGCAGATACGTGAACCGCTGAAGGACCTTCGTCTGGTGATCCTGGCGTTGGTCGCCAACCTGCTGTTGGTTCCCATGCTGGGTTACGCCATCCTTCTCCTGATCCCGCTTGAATCTTCTATGAGGGATGGCTTGATCGTGCTGTCGATGGCGTCAGGCGCGCCATTCATCCCCAAGCTGGTCCAAATTGCAAAAGGCGACATCGGATACGGTGTAGGACTGATGGTCTTATTGATGACGGCAACGGTGCTCTATCTGCCCATCGTCCTTCCGCTGTTCTGGACGGGCATCCAAGTCGACTCATGGAGTATCGCTCAATCCCTGATCGAGCTGATGCTCCTTCCCCTGGTCGTTGGCCTGATCCTGCATGTGCGGCTGCCGCATCTCTCTGACCGGCTGCGTCCCGTGACCGGCTGGATTTCGAGCGCGGCGATCGCTGTGCTGGTGCTCGCGAGCGTAGCCCTGAATTCGTCCTACCTGCTGGATCTGATCCTGTCCGGCCGCATTGTGGCCCTCTTGCTGCTCTACGCCGGGGCTTTTGCCATAGGCATAGCGCTGGGCGGTAGCCATCCCTGGGTGCGCTCCTCGATGGGTTTGGGAACTGCCACGCGGAACGTGTCGGCAGCACTGGTGGTCGTGGGACAAAACTTCGCGGGGACCTCCACGTTGGCCTTTGTAGTGGTGGCGGGGGTAATAGATCTCTTGCTGCTCCTGTCCCTTGCCAGCTGGTTCCGTGGACGGACTCGGGCGTCTGACCTGCCCGTCTGAACGGCGCCACGATCCGGGCTTGATCCAAAACAGCCAGCTCTCTGCTCACAGCAGGGAACCGGTTGCTGCGTTGTTCATGGTAAGATTCGTGCGATGCAGCTCAACCTCGCTCTAGCCCAGCTTGCCACGAAACTCGGCGACGTCCCTGCCAACCTTGAGAAGCATCTGGATTTCATCGATCAGGCCCGGGGTCAACAGGCGGACCTGATCCTGTTCCCCGAGCTCTCCCTGACCGGCTATGTTCTCCAGGACCTGGTCCCCAGCGTGGCTCACGGCCCGGTGAATGACGACCCCATCTTTCAGCCACTTCTAAAGGCCAGCAAAGATATTGATATCATGGTCGGCTTTGTGGACGAGGATACGCGCCACCGTTTCTATATTGCCTCCGCTTACCTGTCCGGCGGCCGCGTGCTCCACGTGCATCGCAAGCTGTATCTGGCTACCTATGCACTTTTTGATGAAGGGCGCTTTTTCAGTC
The DNA here is from genome assembly GCA_035498395.1 of Anaerolineales bacterium. Taxonomy (GTDB): domain Bacteria; phylum Chloroflexota; class Anaerolineae; order Anaerolineales; family Villigracilaceae; genus Fen-1038. The sequence goes on along the minus strand of DATKAF010000005.1, from coordinate 6,290 downwards.
GAGGCGATGCCGTGCGCGCCTTTGACACGCGCTTTGGGCGCGCCGGAATGTTGATCTGCGAGGATTTCTGGCATGCCTCACCGCCGTATCTCCTGTGGCTGGATGGCGCGGACCTGCTCCTCTTCGGCTCCGCCTCGCCCGGCCGCGGCCTGAACGGGCATGGCAAGCTTGAGTCAGCCTGGTGGGTGGAAGGCGTTAACCAATCCTATGCCAATCTGTTCACCTGCTTTGTGGCTCACAGCAACCACGTCGGCTATGAGGATGGCTTGAATTTCTGGGGAGGCGCGACGGTCTTCGATCCGGCCGGCACACGGCTGGCGCACGGGCCCTACTTCGAAGAAGCATTGACCATGGCAACCCTTGACCTCAACCAACTCCGCCGCACCCGGGCCCGGTTGCCACTCATACGTGACGAGCGTACGAGCCTGGTGCAGAACGAGCTGAACCGGATCCTCGCCAAATGAACGTTGACCTTGCCATCAACACAGACCTTGCCCGGAAGATCCTGACGGGTTTCATCCGCAGCGAGGTCACGCGTGTGGGCTTTCGGCGCGCGGTCGTGGGTCTCTCGGGAGGCATTGATTCGGCGGTCGCGTGCGCGCTGGCTGCAGAAGCCCTTGGTCCGGAGAACGTGCTGGCGGTCCGCATGCCGTACCAGACCTCCTCCGCCGACTCCCTGGTAGATGCTGAGAAGACGGCAGCCTGCCTCAAGGTGCAGATGCAGACGATCGAGATCACCCCGATGGTCGACCCGTTGATCGACCGCGACCCGCAGATCACCAACCTGCGCAAGGGCAATCTGATGGCGCGGGCCCGCATGATCGTTCTTTACGACCAGTCGGAGGTGTTCAAAGGCCTTGTGATCGGCACCAGTAACAAGACCGAGATCCTGCTCGGCTACACCACCATGTGGGGCGATATGGCGGCTGCCATCAACCCGGTCGGCGATCTTTACAAGACGCAGTTGCGGCAGCTGGCCGCCGTCTTGCAGCTCCCGCAATCTGTCCTCGAGAAGCCGCCATCTGCAGACCTGTGGGTTGGACAGACCGACGAGGCCGAGTTGGGCCTTACCTATGCCGAGGTTGACCGGCTCCTCTACCTGCTGGTCGACGAGCGCTATACACCGCAAGACTGCGTGGATGCCGGCTTTGACAAAGCTTATGTGCAGAATGTGCTGAACCGGGTGCGGCGCAATCAATTCAAGCGTATGATGCCGCCGATCGCCAAGCTTAGCGCGCGCACCATTGGCTACGACTTTCTCTACCTGCGCGATTGGGGAACGTGATTGGGACGAGTCCCTGCCGCGCCGATTCCTCGAAAAACCGAACACCGCCTTCGTATCCCCGGAACCTTCGTGAGCCCATTGGTGACACAGGTAGAATCCATTCCGATGGAATTCTTCGACGTTCTCACAGATTGCTTCGCATGACCATCTGACCACCTGATTACCTCGCTTCCAGTCCCGCATGTTCCGTCTTCCTCCTGCCCTCAAGTATCGCCCCTTCACACTGCTCTGGGCCGGCCTGATCGTCTCGGTGATCGGCTCGCAGATGCAGCAATGGGTGCTGTTCTGGCATATCAGCACGCTGAGCCGGGACCCAATTGCGGTCAGCATTGTGGGTGGTGTTCGCTTTGTGGCTGTACTGGCATTCTCGCTGGTCGGCGGGCTGGTTGCCGACCGATTCAACCGGCGCAAGATCTTGTTCATCACGCAGACCGTCTCGGCGCTGGTGGCGCTGGCCCTGGGGCTGCTCACCTGGTTCCATGTCATCCAGTTGTGGCACATCTATGTCCTGACGGCAGTTCAAGCTGCGGCGCAGGCCTTTGACCTCCCGGCCCGGCAGTCGCTGGTACCCAACCTTCTGACGCGCAATGACCTGCCCAACGCGTTCTCGCTCATGTCGATCGCCTTTAGCACGGGCGCGATCGCCGGCCCCGCGCTGAGCGGCATCGTGATCGGCTACTGGGGTATCGCCGCTGCGTACATGCTCAATGCCGTCTCCTTCCTGGGTGTCATCTTCGCGTTGATCGCGATGGGAACCGTTCCACAGCAGTTGTCCGTCTCCAGGAGGGGGCTGAAGGCGGCGCTGCTCGATATCCGCGATGGCATCCATTTCATTGCTCACCAGCCGCTGATCCTGTCCAGCATGATCCTGGATTTCTTCGCAACCTTCTTCGCTTCGGCCAACACGCTGCTCCCTTATTTCAGCCAGTACGTCCTGCACATCGGCGAGGTTGCCTACGGCTGGCTGGCCGCGGCCGAATCCATCGGCTCCGTGGTGGTTGGATTGGTGGTCTCGCAGTTCAACACAGTGAGGCGCCAGGGTTTGCTTCTTATGGGCTCGGTTGTCGTCTTCGGGCTTGCCACGATCCTGTTCGGCATGGCGCGGCAGTACGCGGTCGTCTTTTTTGCGCTTGCGCTGGCGGGCGCGGCCGATTCGGTCAGCACCATCATCCGCAATACGATCCGGAATCTGAATACACCGGACTCGATGCGCGGCCGCATGACCGGCATCAATCAGATCTTCTTCATGGGCGGTCCTCAGTTGGGGGAGGTCGAGGCAGGCGCGTTTGCGCAGGCGTTCGGCGTGCCGTTCGCCATCTTCAGCGGCGGCATTGGCACCATCCTGATCGTTTTTCTGATCGGCTTGCGCTGGCCGGTGCTCCTGCATTACAACGGTGACGAGCCTTCCATGGCGGGCGCTCCCGCCGATTAGCGCCTGGCTCCCGTACAGCACAGGTGACGCACAAACCGCTGATTTCGCAGGAATGTTCAAAAACATTAGGCGCCTATGAATCCGCCTACACTTGCCATACGTTATTGTAAATACCTCAGCGTTTTGGTTGACTTGCACCGTGAATCTGGCTATACTCGGTCTATAAGGAACCGCCGCTATGCGAGCAGTTGGAGACAAGGAGCAAGTCGACTAGATCACCGAAGGCATGCGCCCACGCGCGTGCCTTTTTATTTTGCACACGAGAGGAGATCGAAATGGACTATGGAATGATCGGCAAAATCGAGAAGGCAAAGCGCTACGCCGAGCAGCGCGAGCGCTTTCGCTTCCGCCAATTTGACCTGACCTTCCATGGAGACAATAACAGTCACCACGTCACCTTCGTTGACGGCAAGTTCCAGTGCGATTGCGAGTTCTTCCTGACGCATCAGCGCTGCGGGCACACCATGGCCCTTGAGATCATCCTGAAGGACATGATATCCGCTCCGGTCCAAGCCTGACCGACAACTGAATACGCAGCTGCCCGGCATCTGTGATGGCGGGCAGCTTTTTTATTACCGACGGCTGCGCGTTCGCCGGTTCGATCCCGACTTTTGTTTCAGGGTACAATCCCGTCTATGTCTTCGCAGTTCTCGCGTCGGGATTTTCTCAAACTTGGCGGCCTCAGCATGGCCGGACTTGCATTCATGCCTTATACATCAAAAGCCATCGCCTTCGATGACAGCGATGTGGTGCGCGTTGCGACCACCTCAGTCAGCGTGTATGCTTCCCCTTCGGACAAGGCAGCCATCACCGGTACGTGGTACAAGGATGATCTGGTGCACGTGTATGAGCAGGTGGTCGCCGATGAGCCAGACTACAACCGCATCTGGTATCGGGTCTGGGGCGGTTACATGCACCGGGCGCGGCTCCAGAGGGTCAAGACGATCCTGAACGTGCCGATCAATGCCATGCCCGAAGGAAAGCGGCTGCTGGCGGAGGTGACCGTTCCGTTCGTGCATCCCTGGAGAAAGACCAGCGCCGGTTGGGATGATTCCTTGCAGTTCCGCCTCTACTATGAATCCGTCTATTGGATCGAGGCGGTGGAGTTGGATGGTCCGGATGGGGAGCCGTGGTATCGCATCTGGGATGACCTGGCAAGTACGTACTACGCTCCCGCGCGCTTCCTGCGGCCGATCCCGGACGAGGAGCTGACCCCCATCAACCCCGAGATCACCGACAAACACATTGACGTAAACCTCACCACGCAGCATCTCAGCGCGTATGAGAGTGGCAAGATTATCTTCCAGACGAACATCTCGTCCGGCATTCCGTATGGGAAGACAGCCACCTCCGCGGGCAAGTTCAACGTGGATCCGAAGACGCCAACCAAGCACATGGGCAATGGCAATCTCTTTGCCGGCGCCGATGACTACGAACTACCCGGTGTGCCATGGACGTCCTTTTTCACCGGCGATGGACAGGCATTCCATGGCACCTACTGGCACGAAAACTTCGGCACCCCCATGAGCCACGGCTGCATTAACATGCGCACCAGCGAGGCGAAGTGGATCTTCCGGTGGGGCGGTCCTGCCTATAACGTCAGCGAGCTACTGGATGTGACGAACGCTCGGAGCCGCGAGGTGCACGGCCTGGGGACGAGCGTCGAGGTCCATTATTGATTCGCGGCGCCCCTCCTGACATATGCCCGCCCTGACATGGCCTGGTAAAGCCTCTCCGAACATGGCGCCCGGCCGCTTGATCCGGGATTCGATCATCTTTCCGGATGGGCACGGCTATTCCAGACAGACGCCGCAAGACCGGCTCATTTTTGGGGAGAATCTGGCGGTGATGTCGGCTCTGCTGCCGGAATGCGAAGGCCGCATCAATCTGATCTACGCGGACCCGCCATTCTTTACGAACCGAAAATATCGGGCGCGCATTGGAAGGGGAGAGGATTCCCGCAGGCCGGAGGGGTGGGCGCTGGCAGAGGGCTACCCCGATTCGTGGCCAAACCTCGATGCTTACCTGGACTTCCTGTACGCGCGGTTCAGACTGTTGTATCGCCTGCTCGCCGCCGATGGCACACTCTACCTGCACCTCGATTGGCACGCGAATTCCTATGCCCGTCTGCTGCTGGATGAGATCTTCGGCGCCGATCATCTGCTCAACGAGATCATCTGGACCTATCACGGGCCTTCGCCGATCCGGAGCGCCTTCAATCGCAAGCACGATACGATCCTGGCCTATGTGAAAGGCCAAAAGTACACATTTAATCCAGATGCTGTTCGAGAGCCCTACAATCCATCCACAGTTCAGACGTTCAAGGCCTCAGCCAAGGCGGGCTTTGGCAAAGTCCCGGACCTGGAACGCGGCAAGGTTCCTGAGGATTGGTGGTACTTCCCGGTCGTGGCACGGCTGCATAAAGAGAGAACCGGTTACCCAACCCAGAAGCCGGAAAGCCTGCTTCAGCGGATCATCCTGGCTTCATCCAATCCTGGCGAGCTCATAGCGGACTTCTTTTGCGGTTCGGGGACGACGCCGGCCGTCGCCGCGCGGCTCGGCAGGAGGTTCCTAGCCGGTGATAGCGCCTTCCGGGCGGTCCATACCACGCGTGCCCGATTATGCGCGCTTCCAGCTGGTCCATTCGCGCTGGACCGGGAAGCGTCGGCCTGCTTTCCGATCGTCGAGAGCCCGAGGGTTAAGCTCGAGGCCGGGTCCGGGCTGGTCAGAATTGCCAGCGCGGCCGGTCTTGACTATTGGGAGGTGGATCCTTCCTGGGACGGAGCGATGTTCCGGAGCGCGGCGCAAGCCGGGCGTCCCGCGCGCAGCTCCGAGATCCCTCATGAACTGCGAATCAAAACCGGGCGCAGGGTCTGCGTCCGGCTGGTCACTGTCAAAGGGGAAATGCTGCAACAAGAGCTAAACGTCTAGGCGGTATCCAACGCCGCGGATGGTCTTGAGAAACTTGGGCTTTAGGGGATCCAGCTCGATTGCACGACGGAGCCAGGAGATATGCACATCCAGCGTGCGCGTATCGCCCGTGTAGTTCGTATCCCAGACCTTCTTGAACAGTGCTTCGCGCTCGACCACCTCGCCGTGCTTGTCCATCAGGATCTGAAGCAGGGAGACGAGCCGCGGCGTAAGCTTTGAGTTCTTGCCGAGGCATTTCACACGCCGGTGCTCGACATCCAGCCGCAGCGGACCGACGTGCACGATGTTCTTGCCATCGCCCGGGAGCAACGGCTTGATGCGATTCGTGAGCTTCTGCACGGTAAAGGGCAGGACCAACACGGCATCGGCCAGGTCTTTTCCGACGCGGGCTTCCTTGGCGAGCACCAGGATGATCGGATACTTGCCATTCTTGTCGCGGATGGACTGGCAGATGCGCAGACCGGTGCTCCGCAGCGATGCAGCATTGACGACCACCAGGCTGGGATTGATCTTTTCGAGGCGCGATACAGCGCCACTTCCGCTGGTCACGGAGTGAACCTGAAATCCCTTCTTCTGCAAGTCGGTTGCAAAGATCGGGATGTCGGCGTGTCGTCCTTCGATGACGAGGAGCGAGTCTGTCAT
>DATKAF010000004.1:0-4138 GCA_035498395.1 Anaerolineales bacterium | reverse complement strand
TTCCGTACCGCAATTGGGGTGTTCAACCCCATCCGCTGCTCTTCCAGCGCGATCTCTTTCTGGATCAGCTGCTTCCGGAGCTCTGGGTCCATGTTCTGTGTCGCCTTGTTGTTCGCGTACTGTTGCGTGACCTTCTCACGTATGTCGTTGCGCATAATCTGGTCAACATAGCCGCCCATGTTGGCGATCATGATCGTCAGGTACACGCCCACGACAACCGTCGCGAACAGGGTGACAAGCCGCACAGCACTGTAGCGCATGACGCGCACGAACGTGCTGGTCGAGGTCTGCTTCTTCTCGGCCTGTGGGACTGCCGGTGCTGGGGACTCAGTGGCTGCTACGGCCATCTTGACACCTCACATTAAGAGCGTGATCAGGGTTCCGGACGTGTTCCTGTTCCTTCCGGATGCCAGTTGCCATGCACAGAGCTGACCTGTCCGGGGTGCTGCTTTCCGGGTCATTTCCGAAGGCTGCTCGCGCCGGCCGAACGACCCGCGCGATATCCGGACTTACATTTAATCACAAAGGCACCGATTTTGCTAAGAAGAAAATAAGGTCTTAATGGTTCTTTTTGACACATAACGATGCCCCCTGCTTTTCCATCCGGTACTTCAGGCTGTGCGCACGGAAACGTGGATGGGGAGGGAGAAGCAGGGCCTTCCTATTATAGAACAGGGGCAAGGCACAAGCCTTGCCCCTGCAGCATGGAATGAGCTATTTTCCCTTAGCCTTACGGGACTACAACGAAGTCCAGGGAGGCGTAGGAAGGAATGGCAACCGGGATCGGTACTACTGCCACTTCGACTTTATCGGAGCCGGCTACGAGCTTGCCGGTGACATCCGGGCCGAGCACGACCTGGTAGTGACCATCGCCGGCCGCGGTAGCCTCACCGGTGCTGATGACTGCGCCGGTCGGATCATACAGCAGGTATTTGACTGCTGCGACGTCAGCGTTCGCGTACGGCGAGCCATCCGGCAGCGTCACGGTCACATCGAACGTGGCTGTGTCGCCCACCTTGACCTGCGCGGGCCCGTCGAGAGCAGCCGTCGCCATCTTCTGTGAGCTGAACTTGGCCCAGCGGTCAGCCAGATCCGGGAAGTCCGTGTTGTTCTTCAGGGTCAGTGTCTTCTCGGTTGTGAAGACCTTGTCGAGGAAGTACGGGCCAGTGCCGACCCAGAAGTGGCCGTGCGCCGTGTACCAGTCCTTCAGGGCCGTGTAGCGGGCCTTCGCCTGGTCGGCGGTCAGGAACTGGCTCATGGTCGGGGCGTACGGAATATAGGATTGGCTGATGGCCTCATCCAGATGCTTGGCCATAATGTCGAGGCTTGGGCCGCCCACCCAGCTCGTCTGCTCGACCTTCTGCGCATCGGCCTTGTCAGGTGAGAAAGCCAGTTCGCCGTTCGCTTCTGCCAGGTTGGAGACTGCCAGCACGTCCCAGCCCTGCTCGCCCGCGAGACCCCAAGCGGAACCAGGCCAGAGTGTTACAACGTCCAGCTCGGCATCCGAGGTATAGAGGTCTGAGTATGATTCGATGGTCAGCGGGTCTGTCGACGTGATGCGGAAGCCCTTGTTGTATTGCAGGTTCGCCTCGACGTTGGGCACCGCGGATTCATCGTAGATCTTGCTGTCCTTGCTGGCGCGATCGAAGAATTCGATCTGCGGCATGACGAAGTCCGCCACGGAGAGCGGGGCGCCGTCGTGCCACTTAACGGTCTGGAACAGATCCTTCGGGAAGACCACGACGCTCTTGACCTTGGCCGTCGTGCCATCCGGGAACTTCTCGGCAGCAGTGACGAACTTCTGCGTCTTCGCATCCCAATCCACCCAGGTGTCCGGTGGGACGTCGATCTTGTCAGCCGTGCTCAGCTTGACCCAGCCATTGGTCTGCTGGACCGGGAGCCCGGTCTGGACCGTGACTTCGGCCGAGTCAATGCGCTGCGGCCATGCCAGGCCGGTGTAGGGATCGCCCATGATGCCGCCGGAATCAACCGTGATGTCGGAGCCGGTCATCGTGGCGCGCATGACGCCGGTATCCCAGATCCAGTTGTCGCCGTTGACGGTGTTCCAGGGCTCGGTGAACAGGTCGTTCGTGCCGACCTTCATCGCGCCGCCTTCCTTGTCGGTGAACCGCATGTTGTACGGGTTCATCGCCGCGGCTTCGATGCCGGAGGCCAGGTCATAGGTCACCTGGACGTTCTTGGCGTACGGCGCAAAGCTCTGCTGATCGATCACCCATACCTGCAGGGAGTCCTGCATGGAGAGTTCCATCGCCTTGACCATCAGGTCGTGGCGCTGCTCCAGTGTGGTGAAGTTGCCTGCATTCAGGTCGTCGCACACTTTCTGGAACTCGGGGTCGATCTTGGTATTCGCCGTGAGGAACTGCATGCTCTGGATGCTGTTCGGGGCATACATCTGCGAGAAGGACTGCTTTTCGTCGCGGGTCAGGCCCGAAGACAACCAGCCGGCGGTGTAAGCGTTCCACTTGCCGTCTGCCGGATCGCTGCCGATCCAGATCGGGGAAGCTTCCGAGGACTTCTTGTACTGGCGGTCAACTGTGAAGCCGAGGGCTTCCATCTGGTTGGCAACATAATCGCCCAACGGCTTGCGGGTGCCATCGCCGTCGCTCCGGATCAGGAAGATGATGTTGACCGGCTTGCCATTGAACTGCCACTTGCCATCCGAGCCGGCCGTTGCGCCGAGCGTGCCCATTTCGGCGGTGACGACTTCTTTGGCCTTGTCGAGGTTGAAGGCGTACTTGGTCTCCAGGGCGCGGGCGGTGTCAACCACGCCGGTGTAATCCACCAGGTTCGTCGTGATCGCAAAGAACTTGGGCAGGGAACCGCCGCCGTAGATTTCCTGGTTGACGTAGTTGCGGTCGATCGCCCAGTTCATCGCTTCGCGGATCTTCTTATCCGCGAACGGGTTCAGCACGGTCGTGTCCTTGAAATCGGCGGCGTTGAACATAATGTCGTAGTACCCGCCGTAGAACTGCGAGTAGCCCACGCCGGCTTTCTTCAGGGCATCGAGCTCCTGGGAGGCAAGGTTGAACGAGAACAGGTCGATCGCTCCGGCCTGCACCTGAGAGATCGCGGAATCGGAGCCAACGACAGAGTAGTCGATCTCATCCAGCCAGCCACCATGGCGGGTGGTGGGCGGCGCCTGCGTCGGGGCCTCGGTCGCTGCGGGGGCTGCCGTCGCTGCTGGCGCTTGGGTCGCGGCTGGCGCAGAGGTGGCCGTCGTGCTCGGGCCGCAGCCGCTCAACACCATGCTGAGCGCCACTACCAGGCCAACTACCAACATCAATCGTTTTTGTGACATTTGTTGTTCTCCTCCAGAAAGAACAGATTTGGGTTAGTGGAAATGGGTTCGGAGAGAATAAGTGTGGCGGCTAATAGCCTCCTTTCGGATATCTGTTTAACTGGATATCGATAAAGTGCCCATTGTGTTGGGCGGGGGATTTTGGTCATTATACTCGGTTTCACAAGTCAGTCAACAAAAGGATTAGCGGAGCACAATCGTATACCATTCGTAGATTTCGAGCCGAGTTTCACTCATCAACCCTTTGCAAGGAATCAGGCCACAATGAGTTTCGCATAAAAATGCGCCAGGCGATCGCGCCAGACCGGCTTCCCCGATGGCTTACATGCAGTACGCCTAAGCGCCCCAACGGCAGCGGATGCGCAGCAGAGGACGCGGCGTTCCGAGAGCATCCCTTTCCGGGGAGAGGCTGGCGGAGGCCCGGCTTGTTGACACTCGTTAATCCGAACGGTAGAATACTCGAGACCGCTCAGCGAGATACGTCCGGGTCATCGTCATGGATGCCGTGCCGGGTCGATGAGAGGCGGCAGCCCGGCATCATCTCTCCTGATCAGGCAACCTGGCACAACACCGAGAGCCCCACGGAGGAACAATGTTGAAGGAGTTCAGAGATTTCATCGCGCGTGGCAATGTCGTGGATCTGGCGATTGGCGTGGTCATCGGCGCTGCGTTCGGCGCAGTGGTCAACTCCCTCGTGAAAGACATCATCATGCCTCCCATCGGCTACCTGCTGAAGGGCGTGAATTTCAGCGATCTGTTCATTTCCCTCGATGGCAAAAGTTACCCGAGCCTCGCAGTGGCTCAGGCGGCCGCCGCTCC
>DATKAF010000003.1:0-28453 GCA_035498395.1 Anaerolineales bacterium | reverse complement strand
ACCAAGTGTGAACGCGGGCCATCGCCAGGTTCCCGGAGGGGAACACGTTGCCTTTGTTGAACTGGTCGCTGTTGTAGTAGTCAGCCGTCGGCATGAAGTGCTTGTTCCAGATGCCGTCGTAGAACCACTTCCAGGCCTTGGTGTAGCTGTCGGGGATGACGGCTTTCTTGGTTGCAGCATCGTAGGGGATCCCGCCACCGAACAGTGCCGCTACACCGCGCCCATCTGTCCACTGATCGTAGAAGCCGAACTGGGTGATGTTCTTTGGATCGAAATTGGCGCTTGTCGCGTCGTTGCCGTTCTTGTCCACGGTCAGCTTCTGCGCAAGTTCGGTGAAGGTATCCAGGTTCCACGGCTTGCCGTTATACATCTCCCCGACCTTGTGCGGTGGGTAGGGCAGCTGTGCTTCGTCGAACAGCTTCTTGTTGTAGTAGATGAAGGACGGGAACAGGGCGAACGGAAGGCCAACAAGCACGCCCTCATCGCTCGTGAAGTCCAGCAGCTTCGGGTCATACTGCTTTAGGTCGAAGCCAGCGTTCTTGGCTAGCGGGGTCAGGTCCGCCCAGGCGCCCTGGTAAAAAGCGCGGCCAGCCTTGCCAACGGGGCCAACGATGTCCGGGGCGTTGCCGCCTGCGATCAATGCGCGCAGTGCGTTGTAGGAGTTTCCACCGTTGCCGTCATTGTAGACGATGTTCAGCAGGATGCAGGCATCTTTCTGGGACTTGTTGTATTTCTCAACCCAGTCCTTCTCCGCCGGGATCACATCTGCATTGGTGCCAGCGCCAAGGCCAATGTACCAGGTGATTTGTTGGGCAGCCGGGTCGCAGCCTTCACCGCCGGTCGTAACCGGTGGGGGGATGGTAGGTGTGGGGACTGCAGTGGGTGCTTCGGTCGCTGCCGGAGCCTCGGTTGCTGCTGGAGCAGCGGTTGTCGGAGCAGCCGCTGGCGCCTCGGTCGCGGCGGGTGCCGGGGGCTCGGTCGCCGGGGCCGCTGCCGGCGTGCATGCCGACAGGATCATTGAAAAGATCACGATCAGGCCGGTCAAATAGGCCAATTGCTTTTTCATCTGTGAAGTTCTCCTCTTGTTATTGTTCTGCAAAGTATGGACTGGGAACGCCATGATCGCTATCGGGTGATGGGGTCACCTCCTTTACAAAGCGGGTTGCTCAAACTGGCATCCGCATGAGCGGCGAAGGATGAGTTCAGTGGGCAGCACAACGGCTCCCTCTGATGGTTGGTTGTCAAGCAGGCCGAAAAGCCGCTCAGTCGCCATTCTTGCCACGGTCTCCGTGGGGGCGCTTACTGTCGTCAGTGGCGGGTCCAGGAATCGTCCGAAGCCGAGATTGTCAAATCCCGCCACGGAAACGTCTTCAGGGATTCGAACGCCGTGCTGTTGCAGCGCTCTGAATACGCCGATTGCCGCATCGTCGCTTCCGGCAAATACGGCGTCAAATTGGGTTCTGTTTCCATTGCTAAGGATGGTATTGATCGCGTCGTACGCGATTCCCCGCTCGAAACCGCCTGTATGGATGAGTCGTTTATCGTACTCGAGCCCGTTTGCCTCCAGCGCTTGTCGGTATCCTCGCTCCCGCAGGAAAGAGTCCTCCTGTCCCTTGGGGCCGCGCAGGAACACGATTCGCTGCCTGCCGTGCACGCGGATCAAGTGTTCGATGAGTTGCCGCGTGATCTCGATATTTTCCACCGTCACGCTCGGGATGGACAACGAAGCCGGTGGCGTGCTATGCACCAGCACCATCGGAAATCCCGTTGCGTGATAGCTCGCGAGTGCTTCATCGCCGAGCCCGTCGGAGAAGACCAGCATGCCATCTGTGTTGTGTGGCCCAATGGGGGGAGGGGTCTCCTCACGGCTGTCTGCCAGGTAGGTCGCGATGATGAGGTTGTACCCCTTTTTCCGCACCACGTCTTCCACCCCGTTTAGGAACGGCACGAAGAAATCATTCCGCAGGTTGTTGAGCAGGAGGCCGACTGCCCGGGTCTTGCGCGTGGCGAGTTGGCGCGCGGCTGCATGCGGCATGTAGTGCAGTTCGCTCATGACCTGTGCGAGCCGTTCTGCTACTTCTGGAGAAACCGGTGCGCTGCTGTTGGTATATCGGCTTACCGTTGCCACGGAAACTCCCGCCTTTTTGGCAACCTCACGAATTGTCACGGAATCCTGTCGACGTGTCATCCAGTTCCTTGCTTGGCAAAATCGTGTAACCGGTTACAGTAACCGGTTACATTATTTCACGCCGAGCAACGAAAGTCAACATACGGATTCCTTAAAAGATTCTCATTTTTCTCCTGAATCGGTCTAAATAATCACACATCCGGATTTCCTCACACGCCCCGAGCCGATTCTCAGGGTCAGCGCGATCATGTCCCTCTAGTACGTCGATGCACATGCCTCGCTGATCATCGTTTCATCGCTCGCGACCCGATTTTTCGCCTCTAAGTGAAAACATTGTAAGACTTATACAAGGGCGTACACGGGCGTACAAACTCCATGCTTGACGCTAGAACAGAAGTTCTGTATCATCTCCTCATGCCGCCTCTTTCCTCTCCCGCTATCCGATACCTCTCGTCACCACTCCCCACTCACCATTTCCCATTCACGAATCAGCCCTCACGAATCACGCTTCACCACTCGCAATTCTCGATTCACGAATCACGATTCTCCATTCTCCTCCTCCCGAATTGAACCTCATTTGAATCCCGCCATATCAGGAGCCACTCATGGCCAGTTACTGCGAATACGTCCGCGCTCATCCTGAAGATCTCTACAACGCCGTTTACCATGATAGCCAGTACGGCTTCCCTCTGGACGACGACAACGCCCTGTTTGAGCGCCTGATGCTTGAGATCAATCAGGCGGGACTCTCATGGCTCACGATCCTGAAGAAAGCAGACAACTTCCGTCGCGCCTACGATGGCTTCGATATCGCCAAGGTAGCTGCATATGGAGAGCAAGACATCGATCGACTCCTGGCTGACCCGGGGATCATCCGCAACCGGCTCAAGATCCACGCGGCGGTCGAGAACGCGCGCCGCATTCAGGCTCTCCAACAGCAGCGCGGTTCGTTCAAGTCCTGGTTAGATGCTCAGCGGGCCTCGGAGCTGGCGGATTGGACAAAGCTGTTCAAGGAGTCATTCGTGTTCACGGGCGGCGAGATCGTGCGCGAGTTCCTTGTGAGCACTGGCTACCTGGCGGGCGCCCATGACCGCGATTGCCCCGTCTTCCCAGAGATAATCTCTCTCAACCCGGCGTGGACTATAATCAGATAGGTTGGGAATTCCTTCACGATCCCTTCCAATCCTCCTTTTTCCATCGCCTGCATGACGCAGATCATCTCGACCGCCGAACCATTCCTGTTCCCCGGCTCCCGTACGGGCTGTCTGCTCGTCCACGGGTTCACGGGAACTCCGAAGGAAATGCGCTGGATGGGGGAGTACCTGGCTCAGAACGGTTTCAGTGTGCTAGGGGTCCGCCTCTTTGGGCATGCAACCCGCCCGGACGATATGATCCGCTCCCGTTGGACCGACTGGGTCGCGTGCGTGGAGGACGGCTACAACCTGCTGCGCGGCCTGGCAGACCGCGTTTACCTGGTTGGCCTTTCGATGGGCGGCGCGCTGGCGCTCCTGATGTCTACGAGAGTGGATACCAAAGGAGTGGTTGCGATCTCCACGCCGATCCAGATGCCGAACGACCCTCGCCTTCGCTATCTGCGGTTGTTGAGCATGGTACGGCCTTACATGCCGAAGGGCAGGTTCCCGCCCGGCTATGGTTGGTACGACAAGAAGGCCTGGGAGGAACACATCTCGTACCCGCAGAATCCGCTCCGTGCGGTCGGCGAGCTTAACCAGTTGTTGGGCGAGGTCCGCTTCGCACTGCCGAACGTGCGTGTTCCGGTGCTGCTGGTGCATTCGCAGGATGATGGATACGTTCCACCAGCCAACATGGACCAGATCTACGCCGGGCTAACCAGTACGGCGGATAAATCCATGCTGTTAGTAAAAGGCAGCGGGCACGTGGTGACACGGGACGCTGCCCGACAACAGGTGTTTGACGCGGCACTGAGCTTCATCCTGCGCGTGGAGTCTGGAACCCGATGAGCCGCAGCATGTTGTGGCTTGGCGGCGCCCTGTTCATGTGGGGGATCGGCGAAAGCATGTTCCTGCTCTTCCAGCCGATCTACCTTCAACAACTCGGCGCGAATCCGATCCAAATCGGCGTGATCCTGGGAATCTGGGGCGCCGTGATGACGTTCGCTCATATCCCGGCGGGCTATCTCTCCGACCGGATCGGCCGCCGGCCGCTGCTGATCGCGGCATGGGCGTCTGGCATCTTTGCTACACTGCTGATGGGCATTGCACGGACTCTGCCGGCCTTCGTTGCCGGCATCTTCCTTTACGGTTTCACGGCATTTGTTGCCTCCCCGCTGGATAGTTACACCACGGCCGCGCGCGGCAACTGGTCCGTGGCGCGGGCCATCACCTACGTCTCCATGATGTTCAATGCCGGAGCTGTCGTTGGCCCGGTTACCGGCGGTTGGATCGGGGACCACTATGGCTTACGGACGGTGTACTTCATTGCATCCGGCTTGTTTGTGATCTCCACGATCCTGGTCACGTTCATCTCGTCGCAGCCACGCGAGCACAGCGATCCCGTGAATCCGCCGCCCAGCCTGCTCACGAACCGCCGTTATATAGGTTTTCTGGCCATTTACTTCGCGGTGGCATACGCGACCTATCTGCCGCAGCCGTTCACGCCCAGTTTTTTGAAGAATGAGCGGGGGCTTACGCTGACCGTCATTGGACAACTGGGCTCGATCGGCTACCTGGGGAATTCCGTTCTGAACCTTGTATTGGGGCAATTGGAGGCGCGCCTGGGTTTCGTGCTCGGACAGTTGGGCGTGGCAGCCTATTCCTTCATCTTATGGCAGGCGACCGGCTTCGGTTGGTATGCGCTGGGGTATTTCCTGCTCGGCGGCTTTCGTGCTCTGCGCGGCCTGGGTGTTGCGCAAGTGCGGCCCTTTGTTCACGAGTCGCAGATGGGGTTGGCGTACGGCATCGCGGAGACCTGCGGTTCCGCGACGGTCCTGCTGGCGCCACCGGTGGCGGGCTATCTTTACGCGAAGAACCCTGCACTAGTCTACCCGGTGGGGCTGGCACTCATCGGGCTGGGTGTGCTTTTAACCGTCCTGTTTGTGCCGCGCTCGGAGAAGCTGCCGCCGGAGCGCATCGAGCTTGCACCAGACCTGTAGGGGCACCCTTGTGGAGAGCGCTCCATGATAGAGATCGTGACATTCGTTCTTGGCCCGGTGAAGACCAACACGTACCTGTTGGGAGACCCGGGCTCGGGTGAGGCCGCCGTGATCGACCCCGCGTGGGATGGCGACTTGATACTTCAGGAAGCTGTGAAGCGCGGCTGGCGGATAGGGCACCTTTGGTACACGCACGCGCACTTCGACCATATCGGCGGGGCAGCTGCCATCGCGGACGGGCTCAATCCACTGCCTCTTGTGGCGCTGCACCCCGCTGACCACGCTCTCTGGCGAGCCGAGGGCGGCGCGCCGCTTTTCGGCTTCCGGATCGATCCGGGCCCCGAGCCGACCATTGATCTTTTCCATGGACAGATCCTCCGATTGGGAGGCACCAGGCTGGAGGTACGATTCACACCGGGGCATACCATGGGCCATTGCGTCTTCCATGTCCCGGACACTCCCAACAATGCGGGATCGGGTGTCTGCTTCTGCGGAGATCTGATCTTCAAAAACAGTGTCGGGCGCACCGACCTGCCGGGGGGCGATGCCGAAACCCTGTTGGAGAGCATCCGATCGCAGATCTACACCTTGCCGGATGAGACTCGCTTGCTGCCGGGTCATGGAGCGGAAAGCACGGTTGGTTACGAAAAGGCCAACAATCCCTTCATCAGGAGTTCGGCTCTCAACTGAAACATGAACGCTGTAGAGACTTATCCACAACGATACGCGGCGCTCCGTTACCGCAACTTCACCCTCATCTGGTCCGGGCTGATTGTGTCCAATATGGGCACGTGGATGCAGAATGTGGCCAGCGGGTGGCTTGTCTTGGAGCTGACGAATTCGCCTCTCTGGCTTGGTATCCTTGGACTTAGTTTTGCCGTGCCTATGATCGTGATCCCGCCGTTCGCGGGTGCCGTGGTGGACCGTGTAAACCGCATACGGTTGCTGTACTTCACGCAGTCCATGCAGCTCGTTACCGCCATCTTCCTGGCAATCGCCACCTGGATGGGCCTTGTGCAGACATGGCATATCTTGCTGGCAGCCTTCGTAGGCGCGACCCTGCTTGCATTCGATAACCCGGCGAGGCAGGCATTGATCCCGGACCTGGTGGAGCCTCGTCATCTGCTGAATGCCATCTCGCTCAATGCGGCGACCTATACCGGTGCAGCTCTCGTCGGGCCAGCGCTGGCGGGAGTGCTTCTGGAGCCATTGGGCGCCGGCACGCTCTTCTTTATCAACGGCGTAAGTTTCCTGGCGGTCATTTTTGCACTGGCGGCGATGAGGAATGTACGAACCCACAGCGGAGGGAATGCGGCCCCGTTGGGGCGTTCGCTGCGAGCCGGGTTCTCCTACACCTGGCACAGCCGGTTGATCGTGGCACTCCTGTCGCTCTCAGCGCTTAGCGGCCTCTTCGGGCGTTCCTATCAGAACTTGCTGCCGGTATTCGGAGGGGCTATCTGGAGCGCTGGTGCAGAGGGATACGGAATGCTGCTATCCGCAGCCGGCGCGGGAGCTCTCATGGGGGCATTCGGTCTTGCTTCCTTTCACCAACTGAAGCACCAAGGCGCCGTCATGCTGGCAGCAGGCTTCGTCTTCTGCCTGTCCCTGGTCGGATTCGCGCTCAGCCCGACAATCTGGCTTGGCCTGATCCTTCTCTTTATCGGCGGTATCGCCTCCACCGTGATGGCGACCATTATCGCGACGTTCATCCAATTGGCAGTGCCGCACGAACTGCGCGGCCGCGTCATGAGCCTGTACACCGTCACCTTGATCGGGATTCCGTCGTTGGGTGCGCTCGGGATCGGGGCACTTGCGGATTGGCTTGGTGGAATCGATGGAGCGCCACGCGCGGTTTTATTGGGCGCGGTCGCTCTCATCATCATTCTGGTTCTTTCCATTCCAGTCCTCTGGAAAATGGAGACACCAAACAAATAACCCCGCGCATGCGCGGGGTCAGTGTGCGAGGCAACGGGCGATCCTATGGATTGCCCATGGAATCCCGGCCGCCGCGATCCATGCTGCTGATCCATCGATCAGCCTCTTCCATGGCTTTCTCGCGAGTGTAGCCGTAGTTCTCCTGCAGGACGCCAAGCAGGCGGTCGTAATCGCCTCCGATCTGGTCGACCTGGCTGTCGGTGAGCTTGCCCCACTGCTCGCGGATACTGCCTCTCATCTGCTTCCATTTGCCCATCAAGATGTCATGGTTGGGAGTGTCCATCGCGCTCTTCCTTTCCTTCTGAGGAGGGAACCTGGTCTCCTGGACGGTGGGAGTTCCGGGCTGAGTGCATCCGTGCTGCCGGGGCAACCAATCCAAGAGATTGATAGCTAAGGCGTCCTTCTGATGAAGACGCCACTACACAGCCCTCAACGAGGGCCAGAGTCTTCTGTTATGTGGCTGCTTGCCTACTTACTGATGACCCCATGAAAGCGCATCGGGTTCCGTTCGGAACCCGATGGTCGTTGCTGCTACCTGATCTTCTTCCTCATCGAGAACTTCAGGGCTGTCTTGTAGACGGTTTGCATCTTCTCGGAGAGCGCCTTCGCTTCGGCACTATTGGCCTGGTTCGCCTGAGCGTCGATCTGGGCCACGAGGCCGTTCAGCGTCTCCATGAATGCGTCGTTGATCATGCCCTCATTTGATTCCAGCATCTTTTCCATGCTGGCAGCATCCGGCGCATCCAAGAGCTGCTCAATGAAAGCGACCTCCGGCGGCGGCGCGGACGCGGCTTGGAGGATCTCGATCATCTTTTGCAGCTTGCCCATGCGGGCATAGTCGTTCTTTTCCGAGGCCTGCCGCAGCAGCGTCTGGACCACGTCCACTGCATCCTGGGAGAATGCGTCGATGTTATCCTGCGTGGCTTTGGCGACGTCCTCCTGGGCAAGGATCTTCTCGACGAACTCCTGAGCCTGCTTGTAGCGGGCTTCCATCTGCTTGTCGATCTCGTTCACATCGTCCAACAGCTTCTCGCGCAGGTCCTCCAGTTTCTTGTGCTCATCGCCGGAGCTCTTGTCGATGGCTTCGGTGAGGTTCTGGAAGAACGTGTAATCCAAGCCCTGGCGCGCAAGCTGAACGTAGGCTTTGCGGCGCGCGTCGGTGGGGGCATGGATGATAAGTTCCAGGAGCTTCTCGCGGGTCAGGGCCGGACCTGCCTCCTGAAGCGACTTTGCAGCGGCCTCCAGCTCGCCAACCGACTGCCGCAACTGGCGTCCGTATTCTGTCTCGTCCAGGAGCTGTTTCTGAAGCTCGGACATCTGCTTGGAGAGCTGCTCCTGCCCGCTGCCGAGGCCGGCCTGCAACAGGCGGCTGAACAGGGCAAAGAACTGCTCGTCAAACAGCCTGGCATTCTGCTTGATGATCTCGCTGCGCACATCGGGCGTGCTGCTCTGCAGAAGCCGGTCGATCAGGCTGAGGCGCTCCTGCTGCGCCTTGATCATCTCCGGGGTTATGCCGTCCTTGCCGAGGATGGTTTCGACCATCGATTCAAAGGTGAGATGGGCGACGGGCTTGAACAGGTATGCCTTGCGCTTCTCCGGCGGCAGGCGATTGGTCACCTGTGTGATCAGCGGACCGATGAGTCGTTCCTGCTCGTTGACCGGCATCGCCAGCTCGGGGGGAAAGTATGTGAGCAGCAATTCCTTGTCGGCGTCATGGTAGACGATCGGGGTTGCAAGCCTGCCTTCGTAGCCGCAATAGGGGCAGCGTGCCATGTTGGATATCCCGCCCAATAGTCTCTGCTTGGCGCCGGGATCCGCGGTGACGTCGAACAACTGCTCGACGTTGGCAGTGATCATTTGTTTACATCGTGGACATGAGATCTGAGTTTGAGGCATGAGAGGATTCCGAATTCCAATTCCCTTGAACTTATTTCAACAACATCTCCAAACGGTCGATATAGCTTTCCATGACCGTGAAGGTCTCTTCGATCGGCTCTGGGCTGGTCAGGTCAACACCCGCTTTCTTGAGCACATCGAGGGCGTAGCCGGACGACCCGGCTTTCAGGAACCCCAGGTAATCTTCCACCGAGTTGGGTTCGCCGCGCAGGATGCGCCCCGAGAGGGCATGCGCGCCGGAGATGCCGGTGGCATACTGATAAACGTAGTAATCGGCGAACAGGTGTGAGAATGTCGACCAGACCATACCGACACGGGGCCGGTCGACCTTAACCTTCGGTCCGAACCCTTCGGTGAACAGGTCGGCCATGAGGTCGATCATATAGTTCGCCGTGAGAGCTTCTCCGTTTTCGATGCGCTGGTGCGTCTCGAGCTCGAAGCGCGCCAGTGTCGGCATCTGGAAGAAATAACGGAAGAAATTCGACATCGCCTCTTCGATCAGCGCGATCTGGAAATACCGGTCGTTTCGGGTTTCCAGGAGCCGGGCACGCACCATCGCCTGATGGAAGTTCGAGGCCACTTCGGCGACAAATAGCGAGTACTCGGAGTACGGTAGAGGCTGGTTCTTCCACGTCAGGTAGGAGTGCATGGAATGACCCAGCTCGTGGGCCAGCGTGCTCATACTTCCAATATCGCCCGCGAAGCTCATCATGATGAACGGGTACGTTCCCGGCGATCCATACGAGAAGGCGCCGTTCTGCTTGCCCTTGTTGGGCGCGTAATCGACCCAACGCTCCTGCAGGCAACCCTTGCGGATGGTCTCCGTATAATCCCGTCCCATCGGCTCCAGGCCGTCACAGATCATCTCCACGGCTTCCCGAAAGGACAGCTTGAAGTTCTTGTTAATGAGCGGAGCCCACATGTCATAGTACGCAATGCTGGACAGACCGAGCGCCTTACGGCGGATCTCGAAGTATCGGTGCCACACTGGCAGATGCTTCTTGAACGTATTGATCAGGTTGTGAAACACCTCGACGGGTACGTGGGTCTCGAAGAGGGACGCGGCCAGCGACGACTGGTGCTTGTGCGCGTGCATCAGGAACACATTATCCTTGATGGAGGTCGATAAATTGCTTGCCAATGTATTCCTGAATTCGACGTGGCGATCCATGTAGTGATTCCATGCAGATTGCCGCGCTTTCCTGTCGGAGGTCCCCAGGATCTGGTGAACGGAACTTTGGTTGACTTCCAGCTTGCGGCCCTTGCTATTCTCGGCAGGAAGGAACTTGAAGTCTGCATTCGTGATCATGCTGGAGATGTTCTGCGGGCCTGAGAATGGATCTGCCAGCATACCCAGCACTTCTTCGACTTCGCCGGTCCGAACGTGTGCCTGCCTGCGGAAGAGATCGTCGAAGCTATGGGCATAGACAGCCAGCTTTGGTTCCTGCCCCATCCAATCTCGCAGCTTGTCGTGGCCCACTTCGATGAGTTCCGGAGAGAGAAACGCCAATGCAGCGGCCACGCGTCCATACATTCCGGCGGCCTGTCCTACGGCGCCGGCGGCTTGCTGATCGGTCGTATCGACCGAGTAGGCAAACACGGCATACATGTGAACGCGCTCGGCGCGCAGGATCAATTGGTCGTGTAGTTCCAGCGCCTGCATAAGAGTCTCGGGCCCCTCGCCGAGACGGCCCTGGAAGCGTCTGACGGAATCGAGATCATCAAGAACCCCGGCTAGCTCATCCTTCCAAGCGCGGTGAGTCTTAAATACACTTTCAGCATTCCACGTCTCATTCTTCTGAACCTTGCTGCGCGCTGGGTACACGGCCATCGACGATTCCTTTTCTCCAAGCAGTGTGGGTGCGACGCCTCAGGCGGAGCCGCTAGGGGCGGAGTTGTCCCCGCATGACAGAATCTCCAATAGCAATGGCAAGCCACTCATTTTACCACTCGCGTTCTTGGACAATGCATGGGAGGAAAGCGATTGTCGGGGACGCAAGATCAGGCCCATGCACATGCCAGGGGATGGCTGTGCATCCGAGCAGAGGGGCTCTGTCAGAGCTGTATAGTTGAGCTTGTCGCCACTAGCGCGGCAATGTGAAACAGATGCGGGCGCCGGTATCCACCCTGGAATCCGCCCAGATTCGGCCCCCATGGGCCTCGACGATGGCCCGGGCCAGGAACAGGCCCAGGCCTGCTCCTTTGGTCTGCTTGACCGCTCTGTCCGAGCGGTAGAAACGGTCGAAAATGTGGGGCAGGTCGCGGGCATCGATGCCGGGTCCCTGGTCACTTACACAGACCGTGACATGAGACGGCTCCACTGATCCGCTGATGCGAATCTCACCGCCCGGGGCGTACTTCAGAGCATTGGAAACCAGATTAGTGATCACTTGCTCAATACGGCGTTCATCCCCGACGACCAACGGGAACCTTTCGGGAAAATCGGAGACGATGGTGTGCTTGTTGGATTGAGGAGCGAATCGCTCTGCAATGCGTGTAGCGATAGCTGGCAGCGAGACATCCGCCGAGGTGATGCTGAGCCCACCTGCCTGCAGGCGAGATGCGTCCAGCAGGTCATCGATCAGCCTGGAGAGCCGGTCTGCTTCCTCTTCGATGACGGTGAGGCTATCTTTGACGACCGACCGGTCCCATTTGGCATCGTCACGGCGCAGTGTGGATGCATAGCCCTTGATCAGGGTGACCGGCGTGCGCAACTCATGGCTGACGATCGAAATGAACGTGGATTTGAGCTCTTCTGCGTTGCGAAAATGAGTGATATCGCGGACACTCAGGACAATATTGCGCAGCTTTCCTTCCTGAGAGAGCAGCGGCGCGTACGTGATGCCGACCGGCAGAGTAGGCGGCAGGGGTCGCTCCAGATCGCCTTCGACATACAGAGTGGCATCCGGCTTCAGTAGCCACCCCTGAGCCTGCGCCTCCTGGAGGGTTGTACCCTGAGGCTCACCGGCCCAGCGGACGACCTCATCATGATTCCTGCCGACGATCTCGCCGCGAGGCTGCCCGAGGAGCCGTTCAAAGGCGATGTTGCAGCGTTCAACGCTGAGGTCTGCATTGAGAATCAGGATGCCGTCAGCCGCGGAATCGAGCAGCGCGTCGAGCCGCTGCTTTT
The DNA here is from genome assembly GCA_035498395.1 of Anaerolineales bacterium. Classification (GTDB taxonomy): domain Bacteria; phylum Chloroflexota; class Anaerolineae; order Anaerolineales; family Villigracilaceae; genus Fen-1038. The sequence continues at coordinate 16,231 of DATKAF010000003.1, read as the reverse complement.
CATAATTGACCTGGCCATAAAGCTGCGCGTTGTACACGGCAATGGCGGCCTGATCGGCAAACGATTGGAGCAGGATGCGGTCGTTGGACGTGAAGAGGTCAGGATAGTTTCGGAAAATGAAGATAACGCCGATCACCTGGTCGTGCGCCGAGAGGGGCAGGCCGGTGCCATTGAGCAGTCCCATGCTGGCTGTGTACGTAAGCTCCTTGAGCATGCGATTCAGCTCGCGCACGTCGAACTCCCGATCCTTGCCCTCCGCCAGCAGCGGTTCCAGGTAGCTCAAGAATGCCGGCTGAATCTTGTGCGCGGCGGCAACCCGCCAGCCCTCGGTCTCTTTGAGCGCGATCAAACCGGCCTGGCCCGCCAGCATCTCAATCGAAACACGCAGGATGCGCGCCAGCAGCTTCTCCAGATCGAGCTCCTGGGTCAGCAGGCGGGCGATCTCGAGCAGGTAGTCACGCTGGCGAACGCGGAAGTCGGGAAGCATGAACGGTGGGATGGCTGACGGTTGGCTGTCTCTGCTGCACTTGATGTTCTGAGCAACTGCCGGTGAGTCATTGTATCACCGCGAGCAAACGCACTTGGCCGCAGGTCTACCAGAAGGAACAGTGCGAGAACGGGCCGGCCACTATGCCTAGGGTGACCAATCAAGTCCCAGACCGTTGGATGCGAATCTGGGACTTGGGATTGCTCGGAAGGCTCGGTTGGATTCGAGGGTCAGGCGAGTCGATGCGTCATTCCTTCTCGGCGAGCGTGACAGCCTCCTCGAAGATCTGAAGGCCTTCATCGACCTCGGGTTTGCTGATGCTCAAGGCCGGGGCAACCCGGATCACGCTTTTGCCGCAGCCCAGCATCAGCAGGCCGCGCTCAAATGCCAGATCCACAACGCGCTCGCAGAGATGCTTGGCAGCCTCCTTGCTGTTGCGGTTCTCAACGAACTCCACGCCGATCATCAAACCCTTGCCGCGCACGTCGCCGATACTGGGATGGCGCGCCTGGATCTCCTCCAATGCATCGAGTGTATACTGCCCAACCTCCTGTACATTGGCGAGGTACTCGTGCTCGATCAGATCGAGCGTGGCCAGAGCCGCGGCGCAAGCAATGGGATTGCCGCCGAACGTGTTACCGTGCGAGCCGCGCTCCCAATCCATGATAGATTGCCGCGCAATACAGGCCCCCAGCGGGACGCCGGAGGCGATGCCCTTGGCGATCGTGAGCATATCCGGCTCCGTATCGAAGTGCTCAATGGCCCACCACTTGCCAGTCCGGCCCATTCCGCATTGGACCTCGTCCACGATGAGCAAGATGCCGTATTTGTCGCAGAGCTTACGCAGCGCCGGGAAGAAACGGGCAGGGGGGATGATGTAGCCGCCTTCTCCCTGGATGGTCTCCACCAGGATCCCTGCGACTTCATCCGGCGGGACAATGTGTTCCAGGATCTGCTCCTCGATGTAGCGGACGACGGTCTCGCCGTAGTCCTCGCCGGGCCGGCAATCGAGCACAGGCCGATATGGATTGGGGAACGGAGCGTGCACCACGCCGTTCATCAGAGGGTAGAAGCCGCCGTGGTAGGCTGGCTTGCTGGCCGTGAACGTTACTGCGCCCATGGTGCGGCCGTGAAAGGCGCCGGTGAATCCGATGAAATTGCTTCGGCCGGTATGATAGCGGGCCAGCTTGATGGCGGTCTCGACCGCTTCCGTTCCGGAATTGGTCATGAACGACACTGCCGCCTCATCGAATGGAGCGATCTCGTTCAGCTTCTCGGCCAGCTCGATCCACTTGGGGTGATAGAAGTCCGATGAAATATGGAGGAATTGCTCAGCCTGTTCCTGGATGGCTTTGACCACTTTGGGATGCGCATGCCCGGTGGAAGTTACGGCGATCCCGGCCATAAAATCCAGGAAACGATTGCCGTCCACATCCCAAACCTCGGAGCCCTTGCCATGATCCATGACGAAGGGGTAGCTGCGAGGATAGGAGGGAGAAACGACTGCTGAATCACGCTTGATCAAAGCCCGGGCCTTGGGGCCTGGCAGTTTCATGGGTTCCATCACTATGCTCCTTGGACTGTCTCGAGGGAGATCTGGGCAAGCGCCAACGCACCCAGGAGACCGGCATCGTCTCCCAGCGCGGCCATCTCGATCTTCAGTCCTTCGAGATAGCGCGGATGGAAGACACGTTTCTTCAGGCTGGCATGGAATGAGTCGAATAGAAGCGGCCCCACCTGCGAAACGCCACCGCCAAAGATGACGATGGATGGATCGTACGCAAGCAGGAAGTTGGTCACGCCGATCCCCAGGTATTCTCCGGCGCGACGATAGGCCGATATGGCCAGGGCATCACCTTCGAACGCGGCAGCCGCAATGGCTCGCGCCGTCAGGTTCTGCTCCACCCGCATGCTCGAATCAGCGCCGTTTTGCAGCTCTTTCTGCACATAGCGCACGATGGCGGGACCCGATGAGAAGGACTCCAGGTGTCCCGGAAAGCCACAGGAACACGGCGGACCGTCCGGATCAACGGTGGTATGGCCAAGCTCCGTGGCCAGGCCGTGGTAGCCCTGAAGGAGACGGTCATCCGAGATGACGCCTCCGCCGACGCCCGTGCTGATGGTGAGGTAGACAAGATCGTGATGGCCGACGCCTGCGCCGAACCTCCACTCACCGAGCGCGGCCAGGTTGGCATCGTTTTCCAGATAAGCCGGAACGTGAAAATGCTCCGAGAGTTTCGGCGCCACGGGAAAGTTCTGCCACTGCGGAATGTTCGGGGTCTTCAGGACGTACCCTGTGTGCGGGTCCAGCGGACCTGGAGAAGCCATGGCGATGGCCAGGACGTTCCCATCCTTGGGCCAGATCGATTCGATCAGTGCCTGGAGCCGGTCGTAGACTCCCGGCTGTGAGGCAAGAGTTTCCACTCTCTGGTGCACAAGTGGCTGCGTGTTGTTTGGCTCATACAGTCCAGCGCGTAGATGTGTCCCGCCGATGTCTACCGCGACGATTGTACCCATGCGTACGATTATACCGTTGCTTGCGAAGAGGATGCCTATGATGATGGCAATCTGTGTAGGGGCGACCCGCCAAGATTGAAAAGATGACTTGCTCAACCTGAAGGGTCACCCCTACCGAGGGGCTATAATCTCTCGCATGTCTCGTTGGGCGGGCAGGCTGCGTATAGCTCTCATTCTTCTGGTATTGGTGCTTGCCACATACTTGCCGGTGATCATAACAGGCTACATCGATATTAGGCGCGGTGATGACGCACTGAGGCATGCGGATTATGTGGCGCGTACCATACATCAACTTTCAGCGGATGACTTCGCAAGCGCAGCGGCATACTATAGGTCTGCGGCCCGAAAGCTGCCGTGGAAACCTGAGCTCCTCGAGCAAGCGGCGGGACCGATGTCCCACGTCAATGAAGATGAAGCGCTCTCACTGTTTGAGAAGGCGGGCCAGCGAGGGGTACTCTCTGCAGAAGGCTGGGATGCGTATGGGTTTCAATACTGGTCAACGAGCAGAGACCAACAAGCACTCGAAATCTGGAAGACCGGTCTTGAGCGATATCCCTCCCATTACCAGTTTTACTCTTCAATGCATCTGGCGTATCGCCGGCTAGGGGACTACTCCGCAGAACAGTTATCGCTTGAGAAATGGCTGGATACTGGTGAGGGCACGGCATTTGATCACTATGAGCTCGGGGAATTGCTAATGGCTTCGGACCCAAACCGCGCTCGGGCTCAGCTCCGACAGGCAGCCTCCATGGATACTGAATTGGCGGACGCGGTGCAGACTCTGGACGCTTCGCTCGCTCTTGCAGCCCTCGAGAAAAGCCCATCGGGTCGTTTGGTCATACTTGGGAGAGGACTCGGTCTAGTCAATGACTGGGGGCTAGGTCAGTACAATTTCCAGCAAGCCGTGAACGCTGATCCACACAATGCCGAGGCCTGGGCCTGGCTCGGTGAAGCCCTTCAGCACAACGGGAAAGATGGCAAAGCCGCGCTGGACAAGGCGTTGGAGCTTGATCCTAACAGCACGCTCGTCCATGCCCTGCGCGGCCTATACTGGAAGAGGCAGGGGAAATACGAGGCAGAGCTTGCCGAGTACCAGAAGACGGCCCAGATCGAGCCGGAAAATCCCGAATGGCAGGTGGCGCTTGGGGAGGCCTACGCGCTGTCGGGGGACCTGGTATCGGGGCTGGCTGCATACCAGAAAGCTACGTCGCTTGCACCTGCCAACCCGGTGTACTGGAGGATGCTGGCGTCGTTCTGCGCGGACAATGGCGTACAGTTGACCGAGATCGGCCTGCCGGCTGCACGGAAGGCAGTTCAACTAGCACCAGATGACCCGCAGGCTGTGGATGCGCTCGGTTGGGCGTTTGCACAGGCCGGCCTTCTCTATAATGCGGAGGAAACCCTCAACAAGGCGACGAGCCTGGCTCCGGATTCTGCGCTGCCTCATTTGCACCTTGCCGAGACATATCTCCGCAAGGGAGATCAAAGCGGTGCACTGGGCGAGCTGAAACTGGCGCAACAACTCGATCCGGGGGGAGCGACGGGAACGCTGGCTGCGCAACTAATTCGACAGTATTTCCCGTGAGGGAACGCGCTAACAAGACCCTGTTGGGCGTCGCTATGATAGAATCCCGTGTATGCGCCCCGGAATACTGATTTCGCTGGCAACATTGCTGCTCTTCGGCTGCAATCTTCCCGTGGCAGCCGCTACAACAAGCGTGCCGGCGTCCGGCACGGTGCTTTACAAAGATGATTTCTCCTCTCCCACTTCCGGATGGGACCACACGAAGTATGAGGAAGGGATCATGGATTATGACCAGGGCGCTTACCGCATGCTGGTGAATGCTCCGGACTTGAATTTCTGGGCGACACCTCACAAGGACTTCACCGATACGCGTATCGAGGTCGACAGCGGCAAGATGGCCGGGCCGGATGAGAACCGGATCGGCCTCATCTGCCGGTCAGATGGAAAGAACTACTATTTCTTTATCATCACCAGCGATGGTTACTACGGCATCGGGCTATTCAACAACGGGCAGGCGAAGCTGCTGGGTCAACAGCAATTGCAGACCAGTGATGCCATTCGAAAAGGCGTGGCGGTCAACCACCTGCGGGCGGACTGCAAGGGCGCCGGCCTGGAGATGTATGTCAACGGTCTTGAGGTGGCAAAGGCCAGCGATCCGACGTTGAAACATGGGGATGCCGGGCTCCTGGCCGGCACATTCAAGCAGACCGGCGCCGACGTCGTCTTCGATAATTTCATGGTCTTTGCACCGTAGCAACAGCACGCGTCATGCAGTTGGCGCTCCCATCAGCTTTACCAGTTTCACATGAAGATCTACCTGGATACAGTCGGCTGCCGTCTCAATCAAGCTGAAATAGAAAGCATGGGACGGCAGTTCCACATGGCTGGGCATGAGATCGTCGCTCAAGCCGATGTTGCCGATCTGGCTGTGGTCAATACCTGCGCGGTAACAGCCGAAGCCGCCTCGGATTCGCGCGGCGTGGTGCGAAGGATCGCCCGAGCTGGCGTTTCGGATATTGTCGTGACGGGCTGCTGGTCAACGCTCTATGGTGCACAGGCTGCCGAGCTGCCGAATGTGCGGCGCGTCGTGCACAATCGGATGAAGGACCGGCTGGTTCCCCAAATCCTCGAACTCCCCGAGAGTGCATTTGATGTTGAACCGATCGCCCGGCAGCCGCTGCCGGGCTTGCACCAACGGACGCGCGCCTTTATCAAGGTGCAGGACGGCTGCAACAACCGTTGTACTTTTTGCCTCACCACGGTTGCGCGCGGCGAGAGCGTGAGCCGTTCGCTGCGGAGCGTCATCGCCGATGTCCGGTCCGCTGTGGATGGCGGTGCGAAGGAAGTCGTCCTCACGGGTGTGCATCTTGGGTCGTGGGGGCAGGATTTGGGCATGCATCTCCGTGACCTTGTTCGGGGGATTCTAAGCGAGACAGACGTACCGCGACTACGGCTTTCCTCGCTCGAGCCGTGGGACCTGGATGCAGAATTCTTTTCGCTGTGGGAGAACCGGCGGCTTTGCCAGCACTTGCACCTGCCATTGCAGAGTGGTTGTGCAGCCACCTTGCGGCGCATGGCCCGCAAGACCACGCCTGAATCATATCGGGACCTTGTTGCTGCAGCTCGGGCCGTCATGCCGGAGGTTGCCATCACGACGGACGTTATTGCCGGCTTCCCGGGCGAGACGGAATCAGAGTTCCAGGAGAGCCTCGGCTTTGTCCGTGATAACCACTTTGCGGGAGGGCATGCATTCTCCTATTCTTCCAGAGCAGGGACAGGCGCGGCGCGAATGGCCGGGCAGGTGCCGCCTCAAATCCGGAAGATGCGCAATGCCGCGTACCGGGAACTATTCGAGCGCTCGGCCGCAACCTACCGGGAGCGCTTTGTCGGGCAGATGACGACGGCGCTCTGGGAATCTACTTCCAGGCTGGATGAACGCGGGTGGCAGATGGAAGGGCTCACAGGGAACTACCTGCGCGTGACTGCCCGGAGTACCAGACCATTGTGGAATGAGCTTTCATGCGTCAGGCTCGAAAGCGCGTCTGGCGACGTATTGACCGGCTCCATCTTCGGCTGACAACGAAAGGGGATATTCGTCACTTCTGAGGTGGGGGAAATGGATTGTATAATACTCGTGCAGGCATTCACAATATTGCATTGAGGAGCAACTCATGACGGCTCAACTGATCGATGGAAAAATGATCGCGGCTCAGGTCCGCGAAGAGGTCGCTTCGACGGTGACCCGACGAACCGCGGCCGGCAAGCCCAAGCCGACCCTGGCAACCGTATTGGTAGGGGATCGGCCGGACTCAGCCGCGTACGTGGCATCGAAAGGAAAAGCCTGCCAGGAACTCGGGATGGGCTCGATCAGCGAGCATCTGCCTGCCGAGGCGACTCAAGAACAGGTGGAATCCCTGGTGAAGCGGCTCAATGCCGACCCGGCAGTGAATGGCATTCTGGTTCAGCTGCCGATGCCGTCACAAATCAACGAAGAGAGAGTGCTGTCCCTGATCAACATCGAGAAGGATGTGGACGGCTTCTCGCCGCTCAACATCGGCCGCCTCGCACAGAAGGGCCGGGAACCGTTGTTCGTGCCGTGTACCCCCTACGGATGCATTTACTTGCTGGAAAAGGCCGGCGTGAAGATCGAAGGGGCAAATGCAGTAGTGCTGGGGCGATCGAACATCGTGGGCATGCCTGCTGCACTCCTGCTCATCGGGAAGAACGCGACCGTAACGGTCTGTCATTCGCGCACAAAGGATCTGCCCGCTGTTGTGCGACAGGCGGACATCCTGATCGCAGCCATCGGAAAGACGGAGATGGTGCGAGGCGATTGGATCAAGCCAGGGGCGGCCATCATCGATGTGGGCATCAACTCCGTGCCCGATGCCACCAAGAAGAGCGGTCACCGGTTGGTCGGGGACGTATGTTTCGATGAGGCCAAGCAAGTGGCAGGATTCATTACGCCGGTTCCCGGCGGGGTGGGCCCCATGACCATCGCCATGCTCATGAAGAACACGCTTCGCGCCTCGGAGATCCAAAACCCCTAGCCGTTTCCGGGATGCGAAACCGAGGAGCAGGCAGCATCAGCGCCTGCTCCTTTTGATTCGGAGGCGAAGACCGGATGTCAAACCCGCGCTTCAGAGATCACGAGGGATGCAAGGCGGTCTGTCATCAACCTCATTACCTGGTCGGGCACTCCATCCGCCGCCCGAGACTGGATGCGTGTGTCGATGCCGTCGTTGACATAGTCCACCGCAACGAAACGACCATCCGACGTGACCGCGATTTCCGTGGAGAACCAGTCCAGCTTGCAGACGCGTGCGATGGTGGAAGTGATCGTGTGGAGCGGTCCGAGGCTGAATTCGATCTCCTCGTCCGGAGTCAGAATTGCATACACATGCGTCACAGGATGCCACCAGCAAGGGATGCAGCTGCCGCCGGTATAGAAGATGCGAAACCACGCGTCCCGACCGCGGAGCACCCGAGCATCGACCTGCTCCTGAACCAGGTATTTCTGATCCGGGAATTCGAGGCGCGCCCGCTGGACGTCCTCCAGGGTCGAAGCATTCATCTTCACCCCTTCTCCGCCGCCCCCGACCGCAGGTTTGACGACGAATCGCGCGCCGAACGGCGCCAGGTCCAGCGCAGGGAGCAGCGGATGCGCGACGAAAGGCGCAAGTATGGTTGTGTACGGTGTCTGCACGCCGGCCTCGATCAGCTCCAGGTGCATCGTTGCCTTGTCCTCGGACCAGTGGGAATACTCCGGCGCATTGAGACGATGACTGCCATGCTCCAGGGCAAACCGTCGGATCGGCTCGAAACGCAGGTCGTCAGCGGCACGGTCCAGCAGTGTCCGGAATCCAATACCCCCCGCGTACAAGTCATTCACGGCCTGCAGGAGGTTGGCAGGTGTGATCTGCAAGAGCGTGACCTGATGCACGGCGCACGCTTCCTCCATGAAGCGGACGAAGTCGTGATCATAGATCCAGTACCATGGAAGGCAGAGGTCGTATGCCTGCATGCCCGCGATTATAGAGGCGGAGTCTGTGTACGTCAAACCAGCGCGGCTGCTGCGACAGGCATCGTTCCATCAGGTGACAAGAGCAACGAATGCAATAGCGCGTGAGTGAGGGGCTAGCGGCCGTACTGCTTCATGATCACTTGTAACTGGGCATGAGGCAGAGACTTAATGGTTAGGTTATCCCGCCCGGTCATCGTCTCGGCTGCCACTATCGCATTGATGATGGCTTCTTCAGTGGCCAGCACGGCGGCGTATAGAACGGGGTCCAGGTGGGAATTTGCCAGCGCGTCAATGCGGGCGACGCCGGAGGCGCTCGCGGCGGCTGCTCCGAGACTGGCCGTTGCAGCGTCTCGATTCGCGGTCGAGAATGCCAGGAAGATATCCCCGCTGCCATTGCCGCCCATGGAACCGGTGCGCGCCATGCCCAGGCTGGCCCGTTTGGCAAGCCGCCTGAGTTGATGTGGCAGAAGCGGGGCGTCGGTGCCAAGGACGACGATCAGAGAGCCGGTCTCGCGCTCGAACGGGCTCGCTCCCTTGCTGAAAGGTGCATCCTCCTTCAGATGCCGCCCGACCGGCACGCCGGCAACGGTTAGCTGGAAGCGTCGGCCGAAGTTCGCCTGCACCAGCGCGGCGACGGTCCATCCGCCATCGTCCGGATGCAGCCTGCGGGATGACGTACCCGTGCCTCCCTTGTATTCGTACGCGATCATGCCCGTGCCTCCGCCCACGTTGCCTTCCTCCACGACACCCCCGCTTGCAGAATCCAGCGCCTGCCAGACATGCTCCGGCTTCAGGTGAAATCCATTCATTTCATTCAACCAACCATCGGCCGTCTCAGCCACAACCGGGCAGGACCAGCGCTGGAAGATAGCCTCATGCCTGGCCTGCCAGTCGATGATGGTGTCCCGCACAAGACCCACCGAGTGCGTGTTCGTAATGCCGATAGGCCCCTCCAGGAAGCCTCCCTCCTCGATCCACGCCGAACCGGTCATCTCGCCGTTGCCGTTGAACGGGAACCATCCCGCGAAGACCGGGTCGTGATCGTGCCTGCCGCGCGGGTGAATGATGGTCACACCGGTGCGAGCCGACGTCCCTTCGATGACCGTGGTGAATCCGACTTCGACGGCCGGCAGGTCCGTGATGGCATTCAACGGACCGGTGCTTCCTTCAAATGGAATCCCAAGATCGCGAGCGCGCGGTTTGGACATCAGTGGTCTCCTCTCTACTCTTTTGAGACGCCACGACAATGTGCCGTGAACCGGGATAGTATAATGAAAGTCCCGCATTCCGCGTAGCAATCGTGCCCTTCGTTGCTCCAACCACGCCCGGGCATAACTTCCGCACAAGGCTTTCTCTCCATGCAAGCACCAGTCTCCGCGCGGCCGCCGACGACTGCCCCGCTGCCGGAACAACGCAGCGGTGTCTTTGCATCGATGCGGCATCGCAACTTTCAGCTTTACTTCTCGGGTCAGCTTGTTTCCAATGCTGGAACCTGGATGCAGGTCGTGGCTCAGGGCTGGCTTGTCTATGATTTGACCCATTCCGAAATTGCTTTGGGAGCCGTGGGCTTCGCCTCCGCGATCCCCAGCCTGCTGGCAACCCCCTGGGGCGGCGTGGTGGTCGACCGCGTGCCCAAGCGGACGCTGCTGATTCTGACGCAGACGGCCGCCATGCTTCTGGCGTTCATTCTGGCGGCGCTTGTCTTCACCAACCGCGTGCAGCAGTGGCACATCCTCGTGCTGGCAGCGGCGCTCGGGCTGGTTAACTCCTTCGACAGCCCCGCGCGGCAGGCATTCGTTGTGGAGATGGTGGGCCGCGAGGACCTCCCGAACGCCATCGCCCTCAATTCGTTGATGTTCAACGGTGCCCGCGTGATCGGCCCGGCGCTTGGCGGCTTGTTGCTGGCTGTCGTCGGAGCCGGCTGGTGTTTTACAATCAACGGCATTTCGTACCTGGCTGTGATCGGCAGCCTGCTTGCGATGGAACTTCGTCCGATGGGAACGCGGGTCTCGCTCGAATCTCCATGGAAGCAGCTCGTTGGGGGAGTGCGGCATGCAGCGCGGCAGGCCGAACTCGGAGGCCTGATCCTGGTTTCCCTCGTCTTTAGCGTCTTCGCCATCTCCTACATCACACTGCTGCCAGCCTTTGTCCAATTGAATCTGCAGCAGGGCGCGGCCGTCTATGGATGGCTCACAGCCGCCTTCGGCGTTGGGGCTGTCATCGGGGCGCTGGTAATCGCGAACCGCAACGCCCCGGGCTGGAGGGGAAGCTGGCTGTTTGCTGCCAATATCCTCTTTCCGATCATGCTGTCGATATTCATCTTCAATACGGTGCTGCCGATCAGCTTCCTGCTGGAGCTGGCGATGGGGGCAGCCTTCATGATCGAGTACACGATGATCAACACGCTGCTTCAGACGCGTGTCGATGACGCGCTGCGCGGCCGGATCATGGGCTTGTATACTCTAACCTTCCTGGGCTTCACACCGTTCGGCAACCTGGCCCTCGGCGCGCTCTCAGCACGTATCGGGTTGAGCTATGCCGTCACGATCTTTGCCGTGGTGAGCCTTGTGCTCTGCCAGATCATTTTCCGCCGCGTGCCCGAAATGCAGCAATTGCCATAGTGGGCGCGCCACGGGTACTACAGGTTTTGGATCTCGACCGGATCGAGCGGCTCCGGCAGCTCAAAGTGAAAGACCTTCGAATAGAAGTAGAGCTCGGCCTCCAGGGAGCGCCGGATATTCCCGGCACGCCGAAAGCCATGCTGCTCGCCCTGGAAAAGCAGGTAAGCCACCGGTATCCCCTTTGAGCGGACGGCATCGAACATCGTCTTCGACTGACTGGGCGGCACGATCTTGTCTTCATCGCCCTGGAACAGGATCAGCGGAGCCGAGAGGTTGCTCAGGAAGTTGATGGGAGAGCGTTGAAAATATAGCTCCTTGCGCGCCGGATACGGGCCGATCAAGGAAGTCAGGTAGCGCGATTCGAACTTGTGGGTATCCCTAGCGAAAACTTCCAGTTCGCTCAGACCGTAATGGCTGGATCCGGCCTTGAAGACCTCGTTGCGAAAGGTCAGGCAGGCCAGCGTGGTGTAGCCTCCCGCGCTGCTGCCTCGGATAGCAAGGCGATCGCGATCTGCCAAGCCCTGATCCACCAAATAGAGCGCGCCGTTGCAGCAATCCGCCACATCGACAACACCCCAGTTGCCGTTCAGGCGCTGGCGGTAGTCGCGGCCGTAGCCCGTTGAGCCGCCGTAATTTACGTCCAGGACGGCGAACCCGCGGCTCGTCCAGAACTGGATGGAATAGCGCAGGAGCGTGCTGGCCGCGCCCGTTGGACCACCGTGGCTGATGACAAGCAGCGGCGGGCGCTCACCCTGGGGCGCCACGTAATCCTTGCTCCTTGGCGGATAGTAGATGCCGTGGGATCCCTGTCCGCCGTCCGTAGGGAATGCGATCGACTCTGGAATCGACAGATAACCGGGATCCACGGTCACCTCGAATGCCTGCATAAGGACCGTCGTGCTGGCATCCCCCGTATCCATGCGGATCACCGAAGCCGGCTGCGTGGGTGAGCCTGCGATAAGCACGGCGAACCCCTTTCCCATATGGATATCGCCGATGTCCGTATAGGGGGATTCTATGGGCGTAAGCTCATGGGCTGCCGTATCGAGCCATGCGAGGCTCCAGATCCCTTCCTTTGAATAACAGCACAGGACGCGTGTCGCCGATGCGAAGCCGTACGTCGACATACCGAACACCCATTGAGGCAGGCCAAACTCTGCCTGCATGGGGTACAGCGCTTCGATCATGCCTTTGTCCCAGCGGTACAGGTTCCACCACCCGCTCGATTCAACGACAAAGTGCAGTACCCCGTCCGGGGACCATTCGGGCTGGAAGACTGATTCGGATGGCCCGCCGATCACCCGTTCGGCATGATCGAGCCTCCCGTCGGCTGCCACGTTTGCCACCCACAGTTCGCAACCATCCCATGGCATGTTGGGATGATTCCAGGTGAGAAAGGCCAGCCGCGTGCCGTCGTCGCTGAGGCGCGGCGATGAGTAGAAGTGATTGCCTTCGACCAGGACATAAACGCCGCCACCGCCTTTCAGATCCACGCTGACAATGGTATTTACCGCCTCGCCGCCTGTCGTATGATCTTCGCGAATGCAGATGAGCCGATGCCACTTCCGGTCGACGATCACGTCGGCGTAGCGGCAACCCTCGTCCTGTGTGAGAACCTCCGGTGCGCGGCCTAGCTTCTGTCGGTACAAGCGCTGGTCCTGGTAATTGGCAAAGTACAGGACGCCATCGGCAACGGTAAAGGGCGCGCCGCCGTATTCGTGGACCGTTGTGCGTACGTAGTAGTCCGGCGGCGTACACTCCTCGATCTTGCCACCCTGGCTCCAGCGCATGATTGTGTAGCGCCCGCCCTCCTTCGGGCGGCTTTCCAGCCAGTAGATATCATCCCCATCGACAGCCACTTCCAGTAAGGATGTGACTTTCTCCGTAATCAGCTCCGCAGTGATTGGAGATTTCCAGGAACCGTATGGTGCTGCGATGCTCATGAGATCCTCTCAAATACACAGTTTGGATTGAAACGATGGGGCGCGTGTGTCGATTTTGCTACGGAGCCGGCCACGGAACATCAGCGGGGCCCGCAAACCCGTGCTTCTCCTGAACGAAGATCCTTCCATGGGAGGGCGTATTGCATCCCGCCTGATCGGTCAGGGTCACAGTAAGCTCATTGGTAGCGATAGGTTCAAATAGCAGTTGCCCGTTCACGCAGTGCCAGGCCTCCAGCACATAATGCTGCATGCGTTCATCCTCTTCATCGCCGGCGCGCAGTGGGATGTCGGCCCATTCGATCGTGACCTGGTCGTGTTGGCGCGTAGCGTGCAGAACATATGTCGGGGGATAGTAGGGCGATACCGGCAGTTTGGCTGCACCTGGATAGACGACCGGCAGGCTGCTCCAGTCACCGTGTATATCCAGGAAGACGGTCTTCACCCAGCACTTGTTCTTCCCCTCAACATAGACCCAGCGCCAATTGCTGCCATCCGTGCGGCCGATGAGCACAATATTGGCTCCTTTGCGGAGGCCGTACAGAAAGAGGTAGTTCGGTCCGGGACCGTACCGGCAGCTGAGCAAGTCGGCAGTGACAGTTGCTTTCAGACTCTGGACCGTAGGCGCGGGCGTCACCGATGGCGTTGACGGAGTGGCAGTCGCGATCAGCGTTGGAGTGGACGAAGGCAATTTGGTACCGGTCGGAGTCGTCGAGGCCGTGATCGTGCTGGTGCCTGTCGGCGGAGGCGCGGCCGAAGGCGTCAGCGTGCAGGCGCCGAGCAGTAGCCAGATCGCGCCTGCGATGATCCGAGAAAGAGCCGGTATTCCTTGTGTCACGGGATCATATGGGTCGTGCGGTGGGCAGCGGCGCTTATTGACCTTGCAGAGCAGCATCGATGGCATGCCGGAACGCCTCGAACGGTTGGGCGCCCTCCAAGAGCGTGCCGTTGATAAGGAACGATGGCGTTGCATGGATGCCATCAGCCTTCGCGCGTGCTACATCCAGATCGATGCGATCTGTATACTTGCCTGCGCTGAGGCAGGCGTCAAACGCGGCCATATCCAGACCAACGGAGCGCGCATATCCATCCAGCTTGTCATTGCTGAAATCGCCGACGTTCTCGCCTGTCCAGTTGGTGAAGAGCGTGTCGTGATACTGCCAGAACCTGGCCTGGTCGCCCGCGCAATACGCAGCCTGTGCTGCAGCCGCGGACTCCGGTCCGAGAAAGGCCCCGACAGACCGATACTCGTATAGCACCTTGCCGGTCTTTACGTAGGTCGCAATGATCTGCGGTTCCGTCTCCTGCCAGAACTCCCGGCAGTACGGGCACTGGAAATCTGCGTACTCTATGATCCTCACGGGGGCATTCGGGTCACCGAGGCTGTTGGTGCTCTGCTCAAGGGCTGCGATGGGAGTTGCAGGAACGGCAGCGACTGGCGAGTTTCGTGCAGGCATTGTGCTGTTTGCCTTCTCAGCGGGCCGCACAATACGCGAAGAGATGGGCGTGAAGCCGGCCATGGCAAGCGCGACGACAAGGCCTGCACAGCCGAGCAGCGCGCAAGCTCCTCCAATGCCAAGGACGATCCACTTCCGAGCAGAGGGGCGGTGGGTTACATCAGGTTCTTCGGTCATGCGAGTCTCCTCAAGGTAACGCAGCCTATTGTAGCCTGTTAGCTGCCCGGGGATTGCCAAATGCTTAATCACATTCAAATCCAATTCGGCGCAGAGAAAGACGCGCATGGACTTGTCCGAATTCCATTACGAAGGCAACCCCGAACACTACTTGTCCGAATTGTCCTGGAGGAATCGTCGTTTGGGCGTGTATTTCAAAGTTGAAAGGTGCAAAGAGGTAGCTTGCCAAAGTTGTCCTGGTAGGCCGGAAACGGCGCGGATTCTACTTGTTTCTGCGCAGTTTCTGCCTTCCTAGACGGAGAATCCTGCCTCCGCATTCAACTTAAACGGTTTGCGACCAATCTGCGACGGCCTGCACAATCAGATTCCACGGTTTCTCATGAAAACTCTCACTTTTTTCGGTAAAATCAGGATACATGAAGTCGAGCGACACTGTTCCGTCCATGGAGGCCATCCGCGAGGAGGGCGTCTTGGTGCGCCGGGCGAAGGCCGGGGACGCCGATGCATTCCTGGAGCTCTACGATGCATACGGCGATGACCTCTATCGCTACGTCTACTTCCGCGTGATGAATGACGTTGCTGCTGAGGCTATCACGGCCCACGTGTTCGGGCACGCATGGGATCGCCTCGACGACCATAGGAAGCGAGCCTCCAGTTTCGTGCGATGGCTGTACAGCATCGCACGAAACCAACTGGTTCTGTATTACCGGCTTAATGTGGATGCCAAGGCGTTGGGCATTGGCTGCCTGCCCGCTGCGGTTGACTACAGCCTGAGCACGGATGGCAACGATTGGACTAATCGCGAGGCCTGGAGCGGACATCTCCGCCTCCTCGCCGCCGAGAAGCAGTATGGCCTCCAGCAGACCGCGACGCTGCTGATCATGCGCCGTTCGCTGGATCACCTCAGTCCGGGACGCAAGGCAAAGCCTTCACCGACATTTAACGCTTATAGCCGTTCCTGGTTGACGCGATATCTGCAATATCACGCCCGGGTTCCCAGCCGTGCGCCGATCGTCGAGCGGCTGGTTTCGACATACAAGTTATTTGAACGCTCCGTGCAGCCCCGCTGGGGCCAGCTCAAACAAAACGTTAGCCAGCTCGGTCTGAGCCTGCCGAGGCTGCAGCCGGCACCGATGCGCATGTCGGTCGTTTATGCGGCGTTGATGTTCGCATTGCTGTTTACAGGCACGGCGGAAGCACAGTCTGCGCTGCCGGGTGATCCACTGTACGGATGGAAGCGAACGAGCGAGCAGGCTTGGCTTTCCCTCTCCCCGGATCCAGTGGGCACGGGGATCATACTTGCCAATCGCCGCCTCAATGAATGGCTCGCCGTGGAGAATGATCCTGCGCGCAGAAGCGGCGCGCTCAGCAACTACATACAGGCGCTGACAGATTTGAGCTCAGTGGGAGGCAGCCAGGCGGTCTCACGCGTGGTTCCGGTGCTGGAAGGCCATCGCCGCAGGCTCCAAAACTCGGGTCTGGC
>DATKAF010000002.1:0-3156 GCA_035498395.1 Anaerolineales bacterium | reverse complement strand
ATTCGCGCGGCCCTTCTGAAAGCTGAGGTCGATGGCCTTGCGGTAATAGGTGAGCGCCAGTTTCGATTGATTCAAATGCTCCAGTCCCACCGCCAGGTTGTAGGCGTAGTCGGGGTTATCGGACTGCATCTGGAACGCCTGGAAATAGGCCTGCTGAGCAGCCGGCCACTGATTCTGGTTCGCGTGGAGATTGCCGAGGCTGTAATAGAGGAATGCCGACGGCTCGCGTGCGATCAGTTGCTTCAGCCGTGTCTCGCTCATCTGCGGGTCGGCCTGGCCGATCAGTGCAATCAGGCCTGCCTGGGCGGTTGCATTGCGCGGCTCTGCGTCCAGTATGCGCTCGTAGAATCCGATCGCCTGCTGCACCTCTCTGCGCTGCGCGGCGATAGCGGCAAGGCCCAGTAGTGCATCGACATTCTGTCCCTCGCTCTGTAGCGCATTGCGATACAGGGTCTCCGCCCGATCGAGGCGACCCTCCTGCAAAGCGAGGTAGGCATCCTTGATGACCGGTGCGACGGTGCCGGGTCCGGGCTCGGAGGGTTTACTGGAGATCTCATGCTCCAAAGTTGGAACCGACATGACCGGTGCCGCTGACTCTTTGCGTGTGCGCCGTTTGCCCGGCCCGAGAGCCGGCCGGACCGCCTGCTCGGGATTCGCCGTCGTTTCGTCTGGATCCGCGGTTGTGCGGATGCGTGGCGTCACGGCTGCAGTGGCTTGCGTTGGTTTCGCAGTTGCCTCCGCTCGCTGCGGGCTCCGCACAGTTGCGCTGGGATGGGCTGTGCTCGTTCGTGGTTCCACGATGGCGGGCGCTACCTGGCTGGGAGAGGCCACGGTAGCCGGCGTGGGGTTCGCGCCGGGGACTGCTTGCGTAGAGGGCATAGGCTGAGGCGTCGCTGGCGTCCCGACTGCAGCGGACTGACTCGCGGTTGCCGCCACAGAAGGCTTCGGCGTCCCTGAGGGAGCGAGCGGATCGCGCGGCGCGACTACGGGTTTGGGCCCAGGAGCAACTGTAAGCGCAGCCGGCGGCGGGACTTTCGGAGCCATCGGCTGCCGCATGAATTCGCCACGCAGAATCCCCGGATGAGCGATCTGCAGATAAACGTAGGCGCCATAGAATACGAGAAAGACTCCGGCGCCGATGCCAAGCGCCCATACCGGGCGGTCGCGCAGGAAATCGATCCAGCCCGCGCTCGGTGTTTCGCTCGCCCGCAAGATGGAGGCCGCGTTGGCCGGCGAAGGCGACGGCGATGCTCCGAACGGTTCGAACCGCTGACCGGGCTCGGTGGGCAGCGGCTCGTCGGCTTCGAAGAGATCTTCCTCCGCGAGCGCGAGCTCGGTTTCTGGCGCGAGTTTCGGTTGTTTGGCTTCCACCGCAAACGCGGGCGACAGGATTGCTGCTGGCGGTTCCAGAGTGGGCGGTGCGGCAGGCGGCGGTTCCTCTACCGGAGCCGTGCCCGCTTCACGATTCTTGGCCGCCTTCTGCAGCGCCTGTAGCAGCAGACTCATGGATTCTGGCCGGTCTTGTCGAGGTCAGGCAGGAATTTGCGCAGGTGTTTAAGCTCATCGCTGTTGAGCGATGGGTTGGCCACCACGATTGGGCGGACGAAGACGATCAGCTCGGTTTTCTGGACGGAGTCGCTGCGGAACTGGAATGCCTCGCCCACACGCGGGATGGCGCCCAAGCCCGGAATCTGGTCGGTATTGCGCACGACGCTGTCCTGCATCAGACCGCCGAGGATGGCGGTCTGCCCGCTCACGAGCTGCAGAACCGATTCCATCTCGCGGACCGTGACCTCGGGTATCTGGCTCTTGATAGTATTGGTGACGGCGCCTGTGTTCGGATTGGTCTGGATCAACGCCGGGTTGGGGTCCTGGACGAAGTCCCTCACACGGGTGATGGTCGGTCTCACATCCAGAGTCACTATACCGTTTTCATTGATCTGGGGCGTGAGACTTAGCACTACGCCAATCGCGACGGTGTTCGGCGTGGTTGTAAACGATTGCAGGTTCCCTGCGGTGGTAGTGCCTTGGCTGATCTGAGACTGGATCGTGAAGTAGACGACGTTGTCGACCACCTTGAGCAGAGCGGTCTGATTGTTCATGGCCATCAGCTTCGGGCTGGACAGCACGCGAACGTTCCCGAACTGCTCCAGGAGTTTTAGAGTGCCTTGGACGCTGGGGTTCGTGGCGTTATTTGCGTAGCCGATGGTCAGGCCGGTAGCGGTAGGATTCGACGGGGATCCGGTAATCGCTGGCGTCAGTGCCTGGACGAAGCTGAAGCCAGCGCTGCTCAATGAGACGCTGCTCCAGTTGACACCCGCCTGGTAGGTCTTCGACAACGCTACTTCCGCAATGGTGGCTTCGATGAGCACTTGACGCTGCGAGGCGTCGCCGATGCTGTCCAGGTACCGCTCGACTAGCTGGTGTTGTAGTTCGGTCCCCATGACGGAGACCGTCCCGGCGACTTGATTGATGATGATATCCTGCTTGACGTCGATGGTTCCTGCGGTGCCTGCAGGGCCGAACGCCTTGTCGAAAAGAGTCGTGGCTCCCTGCCCCGCGCGGGCCACCGCTTCAGCCTGTGCCAACCGTTCCTCGCGAGCGGTGCGTGTTGCCTCCGCCTGGGCTTGCCGCTCGTCGGCGCTCTGGCTGAGCTTGCGTGTGGAAGTGAGGATGCTCTGAACGTTGTCGTGCAGGATTTCCCAGAAGTTATTCTTGGAGGTGGAAGTGACCGCGGTCATCGACGTGCCGCCACTCGGCGGTAGCGCCGCACCGCTGCTTGTGTTTCCGGAAGTGATCTGGCCGCTGACGGAGATGCTCGAGGTCGTGTCGCGCGTCATGTTCACGTAGGCCACTTTATACGTCTTGAGAAACGGACTGTCAGGGCCGATAACGATGGTCTTGCCTTCCACCGTGTAACGCATGTTCACCTGGCGTGAAATGCGGTCGAGAATCGCCGGCAACGTCTCGTCGATGGCATTCAGGCTGACCAGGCCTTGCAGGCCGGGGTGGATGTCGATGTTCTCTTTGGTGTCGCGCGCAAGCGCGAGCAGGAGCTCTTTGACCGGTACCTCGTGCACCACGACGCTATATGTGGGCGTCTTGATGCGTGGCTTGGGTGGGGGCGCATAAGCGTTGCTGGTGACCGGCGGGAGA
>DATKAF010000001.1:0-3522 GCA_035498395.1 Anaerolineales bacterium | reverse complement strand
GACGATCAGCACCAGCAGCAGGGGCGCGACCTGCAGGTAAGAAACCGTGGTGGGCGAGAGCTTGATGGCAGTTCCTTCGCAAGCAGGCGTGGTGAGCGCGTGGGCGGAGCGGAGCGGAGCGCAGGCATTTGCGACGCGCTCCGCAGGGCACCTTACCGCGGCTTCGTGGCAGCAAGGAGCCAGAGAAGCATCCGGGTTTGTGGTCTCCGAAACAGACTTCCTCCCCGACTCTCCCTCGCATGCGGGGGAGAGTCGGGGCACCGATCACGCCGACAGGAACTCGTTCCAGCGCTTGATCAGGTAGACATTCTCCTTCATCAACGTGTTCCAGCACGCGACGTGGCCCATACGGGTCCAGAAGGCACCGCCGTCGCGCACCGCGCCTGCCTTCTCCATCACGTTCCCGTACGGGTCCTTGACGTCGCCCTTGGCGGGCTTGCCGTCGTACCAGTAGCCCCACTCGTCCTCGGTCATGGTCTTCTTGACCGTCTCCAGCACCGAGCTGTAGTAGCCCTGCTTGCCGATGAAGGCCCCTTGCCAGCCGGACATGTACCAGTTCAGATACTCGTAGGCCGCATCGAGCTTCGGTCCCGACAGGTGCGACATCAGCCCGAGGCAGCTCGCCCACGCGCGATATCCCTCTTTGAGCGGCACGTAGTAGCACGGAATCCCACGCGAACGCACGGCGGTCACGGCCGGCGACCACATCGACTGCACGACCGTCTCGCCGGCCGCCATCAGATTCACCGACTCGTCGAAGGTCTTCCAGAAGGCTCGGAACTGCCCGTCCTTCTTGGCCTTCATCAGAATGTCGATGGTCTTGTCGATCTCGGCCTTGGTCATGTCGCCCTTGTCGCCGTACTTGATGTCGCCGCGCGCCTCGATGGCCATGGCGGCGTCCATGATGCCGATCGACGGGACCGAGACGATCGCGGTCTGGCCTTTGAACTTCGGGTTGAGCAGATCGGCCCAGCTCTCGATCTTCTGGACCTTGTCGGGCCGGATGCCCAAGGTGTCGGCGTTGTACACCGTCGGCACACCAGTCGCCCATTTGGTCGGCTTCTTGGCGAAGTCCTTGGCGCCAGGCCCGTCCACGTACTGCACCTTGTAGGGCAGGCAACCCTGGGTCGAGACCTTGCGGCCGTCCGGATACTCGCCCTTGGTGAAGATCGGCACCACTTTGTCCCACCACTTGAAGCGCTTCTCCAGATCGATCGGCTGGAGCGTGCCCTTCTTGATCATGTAGTACTGGAAGAAGTACTCCGTGTCCGCGATGTCGATGGTGTTGGGCTGCGTCAGCAGCCGATTGAGCAGCGCGTCGTGCGGTGCCGTCTGCATCTCCACCTTGAAGCCGAGATCCTCGGTTGCCTTCTTGGCGATGTCGATGATGGCCGAATACGACCCGCCCACGTGCACCAAAGTGATGTTCTTGGTGTTCTGCGACCATACCAGCGGGAAGCCGTCGATCAACCCGGTGCTCGCCGCGGCTCCCGCGGTCACCGCGGCAGCCTTCAGGAAGCGCCTGCGCCCCGATGAGGTCTGCGATTTGGCTAGCCGGCCGGAACTCCTCACCCTACTCTTCTTGACCATAGTTCTCTCCTGTATTGGACCCCAGACGACAACTGACCTCTAGCCCGCATGTCCGGGCTACGTCGAGATCATCTTCTTTTCTACGCCCACTCCCGCGGCGAGCGCCCTCTCGTACTCGAGCGGGATGGTGGCCGAGTCCTGCAACGCAATGCCGGTCGAATCGAACAGCGTGATCTCCCGGTCCGACGTCCGGCCTTTCTTCTTGCCGATGATCACTTCGCCGATCTCGCCAGCGATGTCTGTCTCTTTCAGCAGGCCCTGCGACAGCGGCACGTTGATCTCGCCGTCGGTCCGGCACTGACGGATGTCGTCGACGAAAATCCGGGCGCGTTTCAGGATCTGCGCGTCCAGCTCTTGATCCCCGGACTTGTCCGCGCCCAGCGCAGCGATGTGCGTGCCCTCGTCCACCCACTCGTTCTTGACGATCGGTGCCCGCGCCGGCGTAACGGTGACGACCACGTCGGCGCCGCGCACGACCGGTTCGAGATTGGTCGAGGGGACCAGCTTCAAGTGCGGGAACTTGGGCTGCTGCTCCTTGACGAAGCGATCGACCGTCGCCTGCGACCGGCTCCAGACGCGCACTTCCCGCCAAGGAAAGACCTCGTTGCAGGTAGCCAGGACGCCCGCCGCCATGTGCCCGGCGCCGACGATGGCCAGCGTCTTCGAATCCTTGCGCGCCAGCCATTTCGCCGACACCGCTGCAGCGGAGCCGGTACGCATGACGGTGTGATGGCTGCCGTCGCAGATCGCGAGCGGAAATCCGGTTTCGGGATGCGTGTAGATGAGGATCGAGAAAACGGTCGGGAGATCGAACTTCTCACGATTGCGCTCCCGGATCGAGACCCACTTGCAGGCTGCGGCTTCCGGCTCCTCGATATACGACGGCATCGCCTCCCATTCACCCGGATACTTGTCGAGCACGATGTGACCCTTGGGGTCCATGTAGAAGCGCCTCTCGCCGTGCATGCGGTAGGCCTGCTCGACGCACCCGTTGTACTCCGCCGGGGTGAGCAAACCCATCATCTCCGTGCGGCTCAGGATCAGCGTCTTCCGGTTACGCCAGCTCTCCATGCGGAGCCTCCCTACGCCTTGCCACGCCTCGCCGTTTGCCGCTCCGAGGCCGCAGCCGCTATTTCTTCTTACGCGGGTTGCGGCGTGCAAAATCGTTGGCGATGTCGTCGAAGGTCGTGAAGCGCACGCCCGGATGCCGAATCATGTGATTGAACATCCGCTCGAGCATCAGCAGCACCTGCGGCCGGCCGGAGACGTCCGGATGGATCGTCATCGTGAAGACGGCGTAGTCCATCTCGCGATACACCCAATCGAACTGGTCGCGCCACATCTCCTCCAGATGCCGTGGATTCACGAAACCGTGCGAGTTGGGCGCCTTCTTGATGAACATCATGGGCGGCAGATCGTCCAGATACCAGCTGCCGGGGATTTCGATCAGGTCGGTCTCGGTGCCGCGCTGGAGCGGCTTCATCCACTCCTGCGGCTTCTTCGAGTAGTCGATGAGCGTCCAGCTGTCGCCCACGCGGACGTAGTAGGGCTCGAAGTCCTTGTGCATCAGGCTGTGGTCGTACTTGATGCCTTTCTTCAGCAGCAGCTCATTGGTGACCGTGCTGAACTCCCACCAGGGCGCCACGTAGCCGGTCGGACGCTTGCCGGAGACTTTGGCGACGAGGTCGATGCACTTGTCGAGCACTGCCTCCTCCTGCTCCGGTGTCATCGAGATCGGGTTCTCGTGGGTGTAGCCGTGGATGCCGATCTCGTGGCCGGCGTTCACCACCATCGCTGTCTGCTCGGGAAACGTCTCGATAGAATGTCCGGGGATGAACCAAGTGGTCTTTATCCCGAAGCGCTTGAATAGATTGACCAGCCGCGGCATGCCGACTTCGCCGGCGAACATCCCGCGCGAGATGTCGTCGGGGG